>JAUWEC010000013.1 GCA_030608465.1 Chloroflexota bacterium | reverse complement strand
AATATTTTTAGCTTAAAATATTATCGATTACAAATAATCTTCACTGGTATACTCAATCTGGCTGTCAATAATCTTTTAAAAAGGATATTCAGTTATGAACAAGGGTTTTGTACAAGTAGTCATCATCGGCTTGGTGATCTCTCTGGCTGCTGCCGGCTTTATTTTTTGCATCTTACCGGGTTTAATCTCCCCTGACCCTGAGCAGGCTCAGGTGGGTCCAGAATTGGGATACGGCAGCGACGCGATTCAGGGAGAAATCCTGGAAATACTGGAAGAAGGTGAAATACAGCTGGGAGGTGCGACTCAGATATATCAGGTACTTAAGGTTAAACTCCTGGAGGGGGAATACCAGGGTTTAGAGATAGCTGTTGATTATGGAAAACGACAGCTTCGCCCTGAAGGATTGAATCTTAAGCCCGGGGATAAGGTTATTCTGACCCTCGGACGGGGAGTTGACAATCTGATCCAGGCCCGATTTCTGGATTTTGTCCGTACCGGACCCATGCTGATCCTGTTTGGCACCTTTGTGTTTTTCAGTGTGCTTATCAGCGGCTGGAAAGGAGTCAGGAGCCTGTTGGGGATGGGAGTCAGCATTGCGGTAATTATTTTTTATATCATTCCCCAGATCTTGCAAGGAAAGGACCCAGTATTGATCACTGTCAGCGGCGCATTTTTTCTACTAACGGTTACGCTTTATTTGATCTATGGATGGACTCTAAAAACCCATGCTGCTGTCTTGGGGATTCTCTTCTCATTAATCCTGACTGCGCTGCTGGCAAGTTATTTTGTAAACCTGACCAGGCTGACTGGTTTTGGAAATGAAGATGCTTTGTTCTTAATTCAGCAATCTGATGTAACTATTAATATGCAGGGTCTGGTATTGGGAGGCATGCTGATTGGTGCGTTAGGTGTTCTGGATGACCTGGTAATCACCCAGGCTTCCGTCGTGTTTGAGCTGTACAGCCTTAATCCGGAAATGCTGGTAAAGGAGCTTTATCACCGTGCTATGAGGGTGGGGCAGGATCATGTCGCTGCCACGGTTAATACCCTGGTTCTGGCTTATGCAGGAGCAGCCTTGCCGATGTTCCTCTTATTCTCTATATCTGGGGCACAGATTGGATATTTGTTAAACCTGGAATATGTAGCGGAGGAAGTTGTACGGACGATGGTCGGTTCGCTGGGGTTAATCACTGCGGTTCCGCTGACAACGATCCTGTCATCCCTGATTGTAAAGAAACAGCATACCTTTGGACCGCTGCGCAAACTGCTGGGGCCAATGACCATGGACGAAAATCATCACCATCATTAACCAATAGACCTCCGAGGTCGGACCGACCTCGGAGGTCTTAATAACAAGAAAGATGGTCTCATCGGGGATGGTTGGAAAAAGAAACTGAAAAACTGAGAATGAAGTTTTAGCGCGATTATTAAATGCCTCATCCAGGGGAGAATCGATTCTTAATCGTGGAAATCGAGAGTTGGGATATTAAGAAAACTAGATCAAACCTTGCTGACTGAACCACCACAGACTGTCTCGAACGGTTTCTTCCAGGAAACGGGATTGCAGATTTAACTCTCTTTCTGCCTTGTCAGTGTTATAGCCCTGCCAGGTTTGATAGGCCGTGAGGTGATACGGGGCGTGAGGGATAAAAGGTAGAAAGTCAGCTAACCGGATGTAAAAATCAAGAATCCAGGTTGGTAGAGTAAAGAGGGGTGGTTTGGCACCAGCTATGTCTGCTATGATAGCGACTGCTTCTGGGATGGAATAATTTGCTCCTCCCAGGATATAGCGCTCACCTGCTTTGCCAATCCGGGCCGCATTGATATGAGCCGCGGCTGCATCCCGAACATCAATGATGTTTATCATTCCCGGGGGGACCGCCATACCTTTACCTCTGGCGATCATAAGTAGAATCTCACCTGTGCCGAGATGGACATCTCCCGGACCGAAGACTATTGTCGGATTGAGGACAACAATGTGATAACCAACCCTGGCTGCTTCAAGAGCAATGTTTTCCATGGCACTCTTTGCTTCATAGTACCCATTATCGGGAAGAGAGCCAGACCTGTAGAAATCCCGTTCATCTGCCAATCGGTTTTCGTTTTCAGGAGGAAGCCCGATGGTGGACAGAGTGCTGGTGTAGATTAACCGTTTTATACCGGTTTCTCTAGTCGCTCGGACTACATTTTTCATTTGTTCAGCTGCAAAATTAATTTGCTGAGATATATTTCGGGGAGCATAATCAGTGGGGTAATAACCTGCTGCATGAAAGACATAATCCATCCCGGACATCGCTGCCTTGAGGGAAGAAAGGTCATCTAGATCACCTTCCACCCAGGTGATATCCCGATTCTGGAGATGGCCTGCTGATGATGAGTTTCTTCGCAAACCGTATACTTTCCAACCGACATCCAGTGCTTTTTTTGCGATATGTCCCCCTATGAATCCGGTTGCACCCAGCACAAGGACATTAAACATGACTCAGGTTCCTTTTTCCCGCTTGTAGGGACCGGTTTGGATGAGGTCTTTTTCATCCTCATAATCCATGATCTTCAGGGCTTCTGCCACTGTTAACCAGCGGATTTCATCAACTTCACCGTTCATCTTGTCGGAAGCTAAGCCCTTAATTTTCATGTGCCAGAAAAGAACTATTTTAGGTTTTCCATTCAGAATATAGGAGATACTTCCGGCGTACTTTTGGATTTTGCCGATGCACCCGGTTTCTTCCAGGACTTCTCTGAGAGCAGCATTCTTCCAGCTTTCACCTGGTTCCAGTTTGCCTTTTGGAAGGGACCAGTCGTTATGTTTATGACGGTGAACAACTGCGAGTTTTTTTTGCTGATCCTCTTCTTTCCAGATGATTCCCCCTGCAGCTTGAATAACTGAATTTTTTCCCTTCGCCAAGTGGTTTCTCCAATGTCAATGATAAATACTCAAGGGCTTATATTTTAGCACAGGAAACTGGGTGTTTGATTGAACCGAACGAAAAGAATCTGATATTTATTGGTTAGTTAGATAAATAAAGAGCGAGGTTACATCCAGGGCAAATAAACATCTTGATCCCTCTCGACGATCTCCCGTTCTTCCTCGGGGGAATAGTAGTGTCGCACGGGAGTGATGGTGATCTTGTGGTCATTCCTGAAACACCACTCCAGGATCCGAAGCAGCTCTCCCAATCCTTGCTGCATTGCCAACCCTCCCTTGATGCCAAACCGGTAAGTGAGCAGGTAGGGATTTTCTTCCTCCAAATAGTGGAGAACTAACTGGAGAGCTTGAATCAGTTCTGAAACAGGAGGTTCTTCCTTCAGGTTCTGGAGGGAATTAACTGGAAGTTCCAGGTTTGTTTCAAATATATCCAGGATTGCCGGCCGGTGCAGAAATTTAGCCAGCGGGGAGGCTTGCTGAAATTGGAGTTCCATTGGTAATTCCAGGGTTTTATCTGTTTTGTCCTTGATGTTGAGCTCCATCTCAAACCATTCATCAATGATTTCTGTTTTTGAGGAAATATCCTCAGCGGGTACCAGCGCATAGACAGCTTCCATTATCTGCGAGGCGTGTTCTTGAAAATAGGTTTTTTTTGGCATGCCTTGGGGAAGTTTGGCAGCTGGAAGGACCCGGCCGATTTTCATTGATAATAAAGGCCGCTTAAACTTTAATGCCGCATTAAGTGCCCCTGTTGTATTATTAAACCCGATCGGGAGGAGGGGGGCACCGGAACGGTAACTCAGCCAGGAAATGCCGGGGAGGGCTTTTTGCTTACCCTCTTCCCAGATACCTCCTTCCGGAAAAAGACCAATAACCCCATCTTGTTTGAGGACATCGAGAGCTTTATTTAAAGCTGCCCTGTCGTATGATCCCCGACGAAGAGGAATTGAGCCGTATAGATTACTGATTATTTCAGTGGTTTTTTCAACCGGCGTGTCCGCGGCACTCATCATTTCAATTTGCAAAGGGAAATATCCATTTAGTAGAATTACTTCCATAGCTCCTGTGTGGTTGCCAACAACCAGCAGGGGACCCTTTCTGGGGAAATTTTCTTTTCCGCTAATTTCTATCCGGAAGAGTACACTAAGCAGAAATCTGAATATTAAGCGGATGCAGAAACGGGCTATTCTTTTTCGTGGATAAGGGAGAGAATATGAAGGATTGGCCACGCAGTAACCCTGTTTTTGGGAGAAAGTTTTTTCCCGACCTGAATGAGAATAGGAGAGTTGTCGTTTTATTGGAGTACTGATATTTTACACTAATTGAAGAGGAGAGATCAATAAATTCGCATCAGGGTTGAGGAGCAGACAGTAAACGCCCTGCTTCTTGGTCTATTAACCAGGTAAGGCTGCCGTTGGAGGGTTTGATTAGTTGGGATGGATACTGTTCAGGAAGATAGGGTCCTTCCAGCACATTTAGGAGGGTTTCAGCTTTGGATTTTCCGGTTACCAGGAATATTACCTGTTCAGCAGCATTAATCAAACTTGGAGTGAAAGTAATTCGCCAGCTGGAATGCTGGGGTACATGGTTGGCAGTGACCCATTTGTTTTGCTTGGGATCAGTGACGACTTTTGTGTCAGGGAAAAGGGAAGCGGTGTGCCCGTCAGTACCCATACCCAGCAAGATCAGATTAAACCGGGGAGGGGTTTCATTAAACCCGTCCATGATTTCCTGCTGGTAAGTTTGAGCGGCGGTTTTCGGATTTAGTTCTCCCGGGATCCGGTGTATGTTTTCCGACGGTATGAGGCGAGGCTTGAGGAGTCTATGATAAACCTGCCGGTAGTTACTGTCCGGATGGTCGGGCGGTACAGACCGTTCGTCGCTCCAGTAGAAATGGATTTGATTCCAGGCTAGATTATCCCCTGAAGAATCCTGTGCAAGGTATTCATATAACGGTGTTGGTGTGCTTCCTCCGGATAAAGCTACCGAAAAAATTCCATGTTGTTTGATAACCTCAGCAGCTGATGAAATAAACTGGAGAGCAGTTTTTTTAATCACTTCCTCAATTGTAGGAAAGATACGAATGTTAGTCATGGTTCGAATAATTTGCTAGATGCCAGAAATATTATATAAGAATAACGATGTAAATAGTGGCATGATTTGCCTTGAAAGCAGAATTGTAATTGTTGTGTATTTCCAATAATGTTTACGAGATGATGTAGTTTGCGATGTACGCGGCTGATGCTATACCAGAGAGAAGGAAGAGAACTCTCACAGAATAGTCAAACCATCTTCCGTTTGATATAAGGAAAAGAATCACCCAAGCATCAAGAAAAATTCTAAAGTAGTTAACGTGGTATTCAAGAATTTGAATTTTGCTGAAGGCTAGAATGGCAATGAATGGGAAGGCGGCGACTTGTGATATATTCAGATTCTTCCACGAGCAAGCCATCGATAAAATTACAAGTCCGGTGATCGTTACTAGAATCAAAAAGCAATATACCTCAAACATACTAGTAATATCAAGGCTGGCCTCAGTAACGGATCGTATTTTGTCAATAATTCCTGTGAAAGGTGCCACCGACAGATTCTCTTGCACGCCCAATGTCCCTACTTGTATGCGCATATTTAAATATACATACCAACAAAACACTGGGACGGTGCAAAGGAATAATGACGCTGAAGCCTTTTTCCTCCGGCGAACAAGCATATACATTGCAAGGACGATAGCCGTTGCAATGTATATCTCGCGTGTTAAACAAGCTCCGCAAAGAGCAAGAGATGCTGGGACGATACGGTGTGACTTCAATAAAAGGAGGGATGTCGCAAAAAGAGTAGTCCCTAATAGATCGGAGGTGGATAGACTAAGAGACACCCAAATGCCGGGAATGGCAAGTATCAGTAAATAAGAGGACGACAGCTTATTTCTATATTGATAGTTTTGGTCACGCAGTTCAGAGACAATTAGAGGGAGAGCGATAATACAGAGGACGTTAACTAAAACCATGGTGTACGGGATCAAGTTTGGGCTTCCGAGTCCCAGTAAATAGCCCACGATCGGATAGCCAATTCGCCGATACCTATACTTAGGATTGTCCAAGGCAGCGATTGTTCCCTCATGTTTGAGTGAGGGGTTGAGGGCAATTGAGAGGAACATCTGCCCATCGTATCCTACTTCGCCTTCGAACACGTGTGCAGATTTATCATCAATAAAGGGAGATAAGGGAAGAACATCTCCGATACGGAAAAATCCAGTGATATTTCCGTGAAATGTAACAACAAGTAGTGTGATAGTGACCGTGCAAACCAGTACTGTTACGATGCCTGCTTTTGTCAGATTATCAGTCTTTATTAATTTATTCATGGGATAATGGAAGCGTAAATATGTTCTGCCTGTCCCGATCAAATTAAGGAAAGCGGCTCGTAGTCTCTCACAAAATATAGATAAGCTCCGAAAAAAGGGCAGAAGGCGATTATCCTGAGCGCAGTATCAGGGCAGAAGGGGATAATTGCGTATTGCCTTTATCAAGATTATATACCACAAGAAATTGAATAAAGCGCATCTTGAAGTATATAACACCCGGAAAGATGAATAATATAGGTAGCAGGTCTAAAAAGAATCATTGCGTTTGAATGGAGAAATTAGTTTCATTAACCAATCAAATTTTATTGAAGTAGAAATATGTTAGTTTATCCATAAATCAAAATCTTCCGAACAAACTGATTTGGTTTTAGAGGCAATATTTTGAAAATCATGCCTTATTCATGCTGTGATATACTTGCTCAGGATGAGTAACCTAATCGCGTTGAAGGTGTTATGAGTAGTAATACAGGTTCTGATTTAGAGATTAAATCTGAAAGCGATCTGATAAAACTGGCATCTGATGGTGATGCTGAAGCATTTGGCGCTTTATACGAAAAGTATATCGATCAGATTTTTAACTATATCTATTTTCGGACCAGCAATGGCAAAGATGCGGAAGATATTTGCTCCCGGGTTTTCTTACGAGCCTTAAATCATATTGAGAGGTATGAAGACCGCGGATATCCGTTTTCGGCTTGGCTGTATCGAATTGCTCATAACCTGGTTGTAAATTGGTACAGGGATAGTGAACGATCCGATGAAATTTCCCTGCTCGATCAATATCCTCCACCTACTATGGATGGATCAGTGGAAGAGAGGATCGAAAAAAAGGATGAAACCGACGTGTTGTTAGGGATCATCCGTGATTTACCCGAAGACCGGAAGGAGTTGTTGGTCCTGAAACATGTGGAAGGATTAACTAATTTTGAAATTGGGAAGATTATGGACCGCACAGAAGGAGCTATCAAAGCCCTCTATCACCGGACTTTAGAGTCACTCCGGGATGATTATGAGCTCTGAGTAATAAGGTATAAAATGCTGAGAATTGTGATGGACAGCGCCGGAGATTTACCGGCTGAATGGATCAAAGAATACCAGATTGATATCATCCCGATCAATGTTCATATGGATGACAAAGTTTTCCTTGAAGGTGTTGATTTAAGCATTGATCAATTTTACAGCTGGGTAAAGAAGACCGGAAGGATACCGAAAACATCCCAGCCATCGCCTCATAAAGTGGTTGAATTTTACCGGAAAATTGCCCAACCCGGGGATGTGATTTTATCCATCCATCTGACCAGCAAATTGTCCGGTACGTATGAGTCGGCAGTTCTTGCCGCACAGGAATTAAAGAATGAACCTTACCAGATAATTCCCTTTGATACCCTGGCGGGTACAGGTATCCAGGGATATATGTGCCGGGAAGCCCGAGAAATGGATCGTCAAGGAGTTGAGATTAAGCAGATCGTCAAACGGCTGGAGCAGATCAGAGATCAGTCTGAGGTAATTTTCACTCTGGATTCGCTGGATTTTGCTCAGAAAAGCGGACGGGTTCAAAAACTGGAGTCCATCCTGGCATCTGTTCTGAAGATTAAACCGATCATTACACTCAAAGAGGGTACCCTTGCCGTCGGCGATAAAGTTCGAACCCGCAAAGCAGCACTGACTTTTATTTTGCAAGAAATGGCTGACAGAATGGGAGAAAAGGTGATCAATGCTGCCATTATGCATGCGCATGATTTAAGCACTGCCCTGGAGATTTCAGGACGAATTAAGGAATTTTTGAATATAAAAGAGATGTTTATTGAAGAGTTATCAATCGCAATAGCAGCAAATTTAGGTCCCGGGACGATAGGTATTATTGCCTACCCGGTAGACGAAGAGGTGAGTTAAGTATGGTGGACAATAACAATTTATCCAAGGATTTACTTAGAATCGAAGGGCGGCTGCAGGAGGTTTTTCAACCGATCAGCCCCCGGACCGCATTTGTGGAAGAACTACGCTTGCGGTTGGACCAGGAAATGGTGAAAAAAATTAAAAGCAGAAAGGTGAAGACTGGCTTGTTGGTCGCCGGCGGCATTGTTGGATTGGCCGTGATGGTGATTACACTGATCCGCTCGTTAACTTCTTTACCCAATACTTTCAAGTCCATTTCAAAGAATTTACCGCGACTGCGGAAACGAGAACAGGTCGCGTCGATCTAAACTGGCAGATCCATAACATAGTTTTAATAGTTGAGGTACCTGAATCACATCTCAATAGCTTGGTTTTATAGCTTGCCCGTCTGGATGTCAAAGTCCCGTGATTTTCACGGGACTTTCCTATTATAAACAATTGGTTAAAAGCTTGATTATAGAAAGATACCAAGAGGTTTTGTGTGCTACAATTTTTCTCATGAAGGAGCAGTATTTTACTCCAGAAACAATCAATGACCTGTCCAGACAATGGCTTGAAGTTTATAGCAGGCCAATAAAGGCAGAGTCTCATCCGTTTTATATTAATCGGGCAGCCCTGCTGATCCTGGATATGCAGGGGTATTTTCTGAATCATGATTCGCATGCTTATATCCCTAGTGCAAAGGCGCTCCTGCCCGGACTCAATCAGGTTGCTGCGTTTTTCAGGACCAAGAAGCGACCAGTTATTGCCACTAAACATATCAACACTGCTGAAGATGCCGGGATGATGGGCTCCTGGTGGTCGGAATTGATTACCGATGATCATCCCCTTTCTGATATTAATTCAGAGTTAGGGATAACCCATGATGAAGTATTATGCAAAACTCAGTATGATGCCTTTTATCAATCTGAATTGAATGCTGTGTTGAATACTTACGGGGTTGATCAGCTGGTCATTAGCGGAGTGATGACGCATTTATGCTGCGAAACAACAGCCCGGGCAGCATTTGTCCGAGGGTTTGAGGTGTTTTTTCTAGTCGATGGAACCGCCACTTATAATCGGGAATACCACCAGGCATCTCTTCAAAACCTGGCTCATGGATTTTCTGTCCTGACCATGATAGAAGATTTGCAGAAGGAACCCCGGTCCTGATTATGGCAGATGATAAGGTTGTAATCATTGGTGCAGGACCTGCCGGCTTAACGGCTGCTCTCCAACTTCAGAGGCAGGGGATTCCACCTTTGCTGTTGGAGCGGCACAAGGTCGGCGGACTGTTGAATAATGCTCATTGGGTTGAGAATTATCCCGGGTTTGTAGAGGGAATATCGGGACCAGACTTGGTGGATTTATTCCACCGTCAGGTAGAGAGACTGGGAGTGATTATTACCCCTGAAGAAGTAATAGCGGTAAAATATCAGGACAGTTTATTTTGGATAACAACCAATAAGCGGGAAATATTAGCGAAAATCCTGGTTGCTGCGACGGGGACAAAGGCAAAAGACTTTCCCCGGGGGATTATTTCAGGAAATCCGGAAAGTAAAATATTTTCAGAAGTCTTTCCCTTGTTAAATGAAAAGGGAAAAACCATACTGATTGTCGGAGCGGGTGATGCTGGGTTGGATTATGCTTTGAATTTAGCTAGAAAGAATCAGGTTATTATTCTCAACCGAAAGTCCAGTATAAAAGGTTTAACAATGTTGTGGAATCGAGTTCAGGAGAATGATTCAATAAAATATTTTCCAGAGATGGAAATTGAAAAAATTGTCAGTTCAGATAAGGGGTCAATATCTGTTTTTGCCAGATCTGGAGTTAAGACAAAGAATTTTAACCCTGATTTCCTGTTAACAGCAATAGGCAGAGAACCGGAGTTGGGATTTGCGGATGCGGAATTTTTAAAACAGGCAGATGGGCTGCAGAACCAGAAGGTGTTGTACCTGATCGGTGACCTGCATAATGGTGACTTCCGGCAAACATCGCTTGCTGTGAGCGATGGTATCCGGGCTGCGATGGAAATTGAACAAAAATTGGAGATAGGATAAGGTATGAAAATAATTGCTTCTACTGGACACCCTGAAATTGCTATGGTTTACGTGATGGACTTTGACGGCAGTCTGATCGAATGTGTTGAGGCTGTACAGCCGCCCAAACCGAGAGAAGATAAGTGGGTTTTGATGATATCTACTCTATTTGGCTGTCCAATAGCCTGCCAGATGTGCGATGCCGGGGGACACTATCGAGGAAAGTTATCCGAATCCGAGATGTTTGCTCAAATTGATTATTTAATTAGGCAGCGATATCCGGACGGTTTTGTACCCTCAAAACAATTCAAAATCCAATTTGCGAGAATGGGTGAGCCAGCCTTAAATCCCGCTGTATTAGATTTGCTGGAATCTCTACCTGGTAAAATCAATGCGCCAGGTTTGATGCCCTCAGTTTCTACTATTGCGCCACATGGGACAGACGGGTTTTTTGAGCGTTTGACTGAGATAAAAAACCGGGTATATCCCGATGGAAATTTCCAATTCCAGTTCTCGGTACACACCACAGATCAAAGTCTGAGGGATGTGTTGATTCCAGTAAAAAAATGGGATTTTCAAAAGATGGCTGCCTTCGGTGATAAATTCTATCAACCGGGTGATAGGAAGATTACCCTAAATTTTGCCCTGGCAAAAAATAGTCCAATTCAATCAGACTTGCTCCTGGATTACTTTGATCCGGATCGGTATTTGATTAAAATTACACCGCTGAATCCAACTTATAAGGCAGAATCTACCGGTTTAAAATCCTATATCGATCCAGTTAGAGAAAAGGATAATTATCCAGTCTTTGATGAATTAAGTGCGGTCGGGTACCAGGTGATCCTCAGTATAGGCGAACAAGAGGAAAACAGGATCGGGTCAAACTGCGGACAATATGTTCAAAAACATCTAATGGCGCAAAGTGAGTTTTCTGCCGGTTATACATATCAAGTAGAAAACTTCGTCTTCAAACCAGAGTAGATAGGATTTTGATACCGACTGAATGGGGTATTGATGAGAGAACTGCTGGACCAGATTGAAATCTGGATAAATAGCGGTCAATCTGTTGCTCTTGCCACGGTTATAAAAACCTGGGGCTCATCTCCCCGCCCGGTTGGCGCAGGATTGGCTGTGACTGTGGATGGGGGGATGGTAGGATCGGTCAGTGGAGGTTGTGTTGAAGGCGCAGTTATCGATGCTTCCCTGGAAGTGTTAAAATCCGGGGAACCCACCCGGCTTCACTTTGGAGTAGCTGATTCTGAAGCCTGGGAGATTGGATTGGCCTGTGGAGGGGAAATTGAGGTTTTTGTCAGGGTTTTTAGCAGGTTACAGCTAGAGACCTGGAAAAGAGCTCTTCAGACTGAGCAAACCTTCTATTCGGCACTGCTGGTAAGCGGACCGGAAAAGCTGCTCGGCAAGGAGCTGATTTTGTTGGAAGATGGAAATATTCTCGGGGGGGATTTCCCAATTAGCCAACAACAATCAATCGTCAAGGCAGCCGGGGAAGTCACTACGGGGGGTAAATCATCCTCTCAGACAATTGAAACAGATAAGCTGGGAGAATTATTTCTCTACCGGGTCCAAATAAAACCGACTTTAATCATAGTCGGAGGTGTTCATATCGCGGTGCCTCTAGTGAGTCTGGCAGAAATTGTCGGGTTTGAAGTAATTGTGATAGATCCCCGGAGATTATTCGGCACTGAGGAGAGATTTCCCGCTGTTAAGCAGATCTTGAGTGAGTGGCCAGAAAAGGCTTTTAATAAGATCCGGATAAATCAATCTACGGCAATTGTTATGCTGACCCACGATCCAAAAATTGATGATCCTGCGTTAAAGATTGCTTTAAACAGCAGCGCATTTTATATTGGCGCCTTAGGCAGTAAAAAAACTCATAAAAAAAGAGTGGGCCGGCTTACGGCAGATGGGGTGGAAATCGAAAAACTCAACCTCATTCATGCCCCGATAGGTTTGGACCTGGGTGGGGGATCACCCGAAGAGATTGCACTGGCGATAATTGCCGAAGTTATAAAAGTCTGGAATTCAGTTAATCATTAATCCGTCCCTTTAGAGAAACAAATTCTTGATTGGGATTGATTCCCGCATTCTTGAAAAGAATCCTCCTACTTAATTATTGAGGAGGGATGAAAAAATGGATATCACCTTAGCGCTCGGTGGCGGTGGATCTAAAGGTTATGCCCATATTGGTGTGATCCGCGCACTGGAAAAGATGGGGATTAATATCAAAGCGGTCGCTGGGACAAGCGCCGGGGGTTTGGCGGCAGCCGTCTACGCTGCTGGATATGAGCCCGATGAAATTATTGACCTGGTTTCCCAAATTCGGCAGGACAATCTTTATGGGTTTTTTAAAGGGCCGGGGTTGCTGGGAACAAAAGGGATCCGCCAAGCTGCAAGCCAATTTTTATCGGAAAAAACATTTTCCGATTTATGTATTCCTTGTGCGCTTACAGCTGTAGATCTTATGCGTATGGAAGAGGTAGTAATGCGGGAAGGTAAGGTTATCGATGCAGTGATGGCAACGATTGCCATACCAGGGATTTTCCCACCAAAAGAATGGGCTGACTTATTGCTTGTAGATGGCATGGTGTTAGACCCTGTACCTGTGAATATAGCTCGATCTTTAGCACCATCATTGCCAGTGATCGCGGTTTCGCTCTTACCGATGAAAGAGCGCTGGAAAGATATTTCACCTTGGGGCAGAAGCCCGGAGAATCCCCTATTAAGACCGATATCGAAATTGCGAGTTGCCAAGGCGTTTGAAGTCTATCTGCGGTCAATGGATATTACAGCTTATATGCTGAGTGAAATCAAACTTGAACTAGATAAACCAGAAGTAATCATCCGCCCAGCGGTTTGGCATATTGGCTCTATGGACAGGGTAAATGTCAGAGAAGTCGCTGCTCTAGGTGAGGAAGCTGTTGAAGAATCATTGGCAGCTTTGCGAAAACTACGCAAGAAACAAAAATGGCGGAGATGGTTCAACCTGAAGTCATCCTGATTCGGCTAAAATTATTAAGATATTACAGATTGAATAATTAGTTATTTTATCCTTGCTTGATAAACTTCGTCTGATAGTAAACAATCAGGGATTAGTTAAATCAATCCTCAGGTATCTATTTGAAATTGGAAAATCCATACTCTGGTATGGATTGATTTTTATTCCGGGGATTAGCGAATCTAATTGGGGTAGAATATCTCTACTTAGTTCACTTAAATACAACGGATTCAAAAAGTCTGATAATGAAAAAAACTGAACTAATACTGAGGAAAAAGATCATTCCTTTCCTTATCCCGATCCTGCTGATCAACCAAATTATCTCTCCCCGGAAAGTTTGGATGATTTTGCTTGTTGGTGTATCGGCCGTATTTCTGATCAGCTATTATTGGGCTAAATCGCTCCAGAATGGACTTCACCTCACAAGAGAAATGCGTTTTGGATGGTCTCAAGTGGGGGATCATCTTCAAGAAAGATTTTTTCTTTCCAATGATGGCTGGGCTCCTGCTGTCTGGCTTCATCTTGAAGACCATTCCGACTTAGCCGGGTATGAAGCCAGTACCATTATGAGGATCGGGGGAAATTCAATTAGAAAGTGGTTTAAGAGGGGGATATGTGAACGCCGGGGATTATTTACAATCGGTCCAACCAGCTTATACACCGGGGATCCTTTTGGTATATTTGAAGTTTGTCTGGAGTATTCAGCTACTGTAAACATGATGGTTATGCCGCCAATAGTGACGCTTCCGGAAATCCAGATTGCCGCTGGCGGAAAAATTGGTGAAGGGACAAATATCACCAAATCCTGGGACCATACTGTTACAGCATCCGGGGTGAGAGAATACCAGCCGCGAGACAGCTTAAGGTATATCCACTGGCCGACATCCGCCCGCAGAAAAAACTTGTATGTCCGGACATTTGACAGCACTCCAACCAGTGATCAATGGATTTTCATGGATATGAACCAGAATGTCCATGCCGGTGTAGGGGAAGGCGCATCGGAAGAACACGGGATTATTCTCGCTGCTTCGTTAATGAACTGGTCGCTGGAGCATGGTCGAGCAGTAGGTTTTGGTGCTCATGGAACGGAGTTCTCCTGGTTTGCTCCCCGGCAGGATGAAACCCAGAAATGGACTATTCTCCGGGCACTTGCTTTGCTTGAGCTTGGCGAAGAACCTCTTGAGCGCCTGCTGGAAGCAGCCAGACGATCAATCCGGTTTAAATCGAGTGCAATTATTATTACCCCTGATTTGAGCGGTGCCTGGTTAAATCCTCTGCTGCTAATGATGAATAAAGGGATTATTCCTACCATTTTGCTGCTAAACGCACCAGCTTTTGGAGGAAAGGGTAATGCAGAACAGGTGCAAAAAAAGCTGGTGAACCTGGGATTAAATCATTTCCTGGTGAATCCTGAGTATCTTGATAATATGGAGATGCAGCTCTCACCTGCAACCCAGAAAAGAAGGGAAGAATATAAAGAAGCCCGGAAAGTTCATTGGAGACCGTTAATATGAGCGCTTTCTTCAAGAACTTTGTTCGGGAAAAGGTCTCCTTCGGATTGATGGTATACATCATCCTGATTTATCTAATCTTGAATTCAGTCTTGCAGGGAATTGAACTGGTTATCCGTGGTACTTCAGTTGAGATCTTGCGGCCTTTAATCATCCTGGGGATCATAGTGGGATGGTTTATCGGCCGGTCCGATCTAAAAAACTGGGCTGTAATCTTGCTCTCTCTTATCTTAGGCGCGTTTGTTACCCTGGTCCATATTGGGGGAATCGATACTGCGATCTGGGATCTGGTTTTGTCCGGAATACGGTTCCTTTGGATGAGAATTTTCAGTGGTTCTGTCTCCGAAACCGGCGATATCTTGATTCTGTTAGCAGTTATCCAGGCTCGGACAATTGAAGTATTTTCCAATTTATCGTCCTGGAGCAAAGATCTTCTGTCTGGATTTTATTTCTATAACCAGGTTAGCACATTAATTTCATGGGGTTTCTTGATGTGGATATTGGCCATATGGTTTTCCTGGATTACCCGTAAAAAATATCAACCGCTCTGGGGATTGATCCCACCGGGAATTTTATTGGCAATCCTGATGACTTATACGCTAGAAAAGCGGATTTTGCTGGTTCTTCTTCTTGGCGCCGGGTTAACCCTGGTTGGTTTAATAAATCAAGAAGAGAAGGTTAGAGAATGGCGAGCCAAGGGAATAAAGGGAATTGCCAACATTCATGAAAACTTAACGTTGGTTGTTGTGAGTTTATCACTGGGGATAATGTTATTTGCGGGAATTATGCCGTCGATATCCATAAAAGCGATTTCTGATCCAATAGAAAGATGGCTTTATGGCTCAAGTGAAACCGGAGAAACGGGTACAGATTCCACGGCTGAGGTGGGATATTTCAACCAGAATTTATATACAGTTCAGCGGTTTGCGGGATTGCCGCGTCAAAAACTGATTGGTTCCGGTCCTGAGTTGGCCAAAAGAGTTGTAATGGTTGTTGATTTTCCAAACAGCTCATTGGTGAAACAAGACCTTCCCAATGCTGCCCGCTATTGGCGCTCCTTTTCTTATGACCAGTACACCGGATCGGGATGGCAATCGAGTCAAACAGTAGAGGTTGAATATAAACCTGGTCAGGAGATCGCTAAAATCCAAAGTGATCATTTCAACATTATTACTCAGGAAATCAGGCTCAGTAATGCACTGCGAGGTTCTCTCTACTTTGCAGGGCAGCCGATTACACTGGATCAGGAAGTCCTGGTATCCTGGAGAACCACGGCAGATATTATTTCAGATGTGAAAGATGTTGAGGAATTAGTGCTGGAGGATATTTTTGCTGTAACTCTTGACCAGATTCTCTACCAGGTCAGATCATTGATACCAGCAGCGCGAGACGACGAACTCCGGCAGGCTTCCGGGGATTATCCCGATTGGATCAGCTCACGGTATCTCGATCTTCCGGATACAATTTCCACACGGGTTCTTGATTTAGCAGGTGAAATAGTCGCCAATCAACCAACCCTATATGATCAAGCCAAAGCCATTGAGACATTCTTAAGAGCATACCCGTATACCTTAGATTTACCGGCACCGCCATTGGACCGGGATGTGACGGATTACTTTTTGTTCGATCTGCAAACCGGGTATTGTGATTATTACGCTACCTCAATGGTTGTCCTGGCAAGGGCAGTAGGATTACCTTCCCGGGTTGTGGTTGGATACGTTGGCGGTCAATATATCGAGGAGAATGACCATTACCTGGTTACTGAAGCGGATGCTCATACCTGGGTGGAGGTGTATTTTAATGGATTTGGATGGTTTCCTTTTGAGCCTACTGCAGCCCAAGATTTACTTGATGATGACGATTTGGCTCTCCCCTTACCGCCTGAATTGGCGGCACCTCCTCAGACTATGGACTCCGAGGATAAAGGGGAATTCCCAGGATGGGAAGTTGGTATTGGGGCATTTTTCTTCCTGGTGTTGAGCGGTTGGGCAGCCAATCGGGCAGATTTGCAACGACTAAGCCGGATGGATGTCTCTGACCTGGTTCTCAACATATATCAGCGGTTGTACTGTTATGGACGCTGGTTGGGATTGGGACATTATAAGTCTGATACCCTGTATGAATTTGATAGGAAGATAAAAACCAAAATGAAATTGTTGGCTAATTCTCCCGGAAGAGAGAAAAGATTGATTAGTGGTTCTATTGAGACCAGCCAATTAACGGAGTATGCGGTCTTGGCGAATTACAGTGTACATTCTCTTGATCCGGATGTGAGAAAAAATATAATTCTAATTTGGCGGAAATTGAGGATCAGGTTAAGATATGCAATTTGGATCTTTACCTGGGCAAGTATTTGGGAAAAGATTTTCAGTGTTGGACGGAAAAATGATCAAAATGATATGTTAACCTATGGAGCAGCTGATGAATAATGTTAAAGAGTTAACAACTAAATTGGTTCAAAATATTGAAACAGTAATTGTAGGGAAAAGAAAGGCGATTCAATTGGTCGTCTTAGGCTTAATTAGTGAAGGCCATGTTTTGATTGAAGATGTGCCTGGGGTCGGCAAGACTATGCTAGCCCGCAGTTTGGCCCGTTCTCTGGATTGTTCTTTCAGCAGGATCCAATGCACACCTGATATGCTGCCCAGTGATATAACTGGGGTAGATATATTCGATCAGGCTTCAGGAACCTTTAGGTTCCTGCCAGGACCGATCTTAAACCAGGTAGTTCTGGCAGATGAGATTAATCGTGCCACTCCGAAGACGCAGTCCGCCTTGTTGGAGGCAATGCAGGAAAGACAGGTAACTATCAGCGGGAAAACCCATATAATTCCGAAGCCTTTTATGCTTCTGGCTACGCAAAACCCAATAGAATATGAAGGAACTTTTCCATTACCAGAAGCACAACTAGACAGATTTATGCTTAAGATCCAACTCGGCTACCCCGGGATCAATGAAGAAATGTCAGTGATAAAAAATCAGCAGCTCAGTCATCCCCTTGAGGTATTAAAGCCGATAACATCAGCTGAACAAATACTGCAGGTCCAGAAGAGAATTAAGGAAGTATATATTGCGGAATCAGTTATGAGATATATTGTAGAAATTGCCCAAGAAACCAGAACAGCTGATGCCGTTTATCTAGGCGCCAGTCCCCGGGGAAGTTTGGCGTTGGCCAGAGCGAGCCAGGCCTGGGCAGCAATGTATGGACGGGATTTTGTAATTCCCGATGATGTAAAATTACTGGCTGAAGCTACCCTGGGTCACAGGGTAATTCTGAGTTCATCTGCCAGGTTACAGGAATTGAGAACCGGTGATATTATTCGGGATATCCTACGTAATTTAACGGTACCAGGAGGAGATTATCGAAGTGAGTAGAGATCTCAGGCAGTATGCTAAACAGACGGAAACACGATTGATTATTGGTTTTTTACTGCTGGTTTTTTTTGTCGGGGATGGGTTAATTTTTTATTTTTACGGCACAGGGGCGGGTTTGATGGGATTGGCTTGTCTGGCTGGCATGCTGGTTCCGGCCCTGCTGGTGGTGTTCTTCTTATGGATATCAGAAAAAGTGGTTAAACTTAATGAATAAATAAACTAAGCTGAATAATAAAAGCGATGTCTAAATTGGAGTGCACCCAATAAGGTGAATTAATAAATAAAAACCTCTCAAAGCTTATTCTTTAAATTGACGTCTGAATTCGATAGGCGTCAGTTTTGTTTTAAGCTGGATCCGATGATGATTGTAAAGGGTTGGTTGGCTTTGAAAAGCCCTATCTGAGGGCGCAGTATGAATTTCATGTCCATACCTAGGTGCCAGGCAGCTGAAAAACCCCAGATGCTCTGAGTGCTCATCCCCGGGCGTGTTTGGTAATATATCCTCACCCGGGGCCTGGCCTGAGTGAAATCGAAGGACCTATCCTGCCTGTACTGCGACTTAAGGTCGGGGACAGATTCCCCTTTCCTGAAGGAAAGGGGCGAGGGGATAGGTCTCAACTGGAGTAGCACCTACCCCCCAACCCCCTTCCAGCTGGAAGGGGAAGCATGGAGCTGGTCCTTCCTGTCTCCTCTGTGTTCAACACAATAGCTCTCCCGGATTATTTGCCCGCAGGAGCTGGATCCTGTCCTGCCTGTACTGCTTGTACAGAGCCCCTTGTCAAAGCCTGTCCTGAGTAAAACCGAGGGGCTTGGGATAAACTCCGCCGAAGTGAGCTTGTCGAAAGGCCTGTCCTGAGCTTGTCGAAGGGACGGGTGAGGGAGCACTGACAGCTGGAAGTCGGAAGCTCCTTATCTGAAAACAAAAACACCTCCTGTATCTTATTCTCTCACAGGGGGTGTTTCTTAGCATGTCTACTTTCTGGGGGTCAGTTCATATTATACGAGAGGTGTTCTTAATATTGTGTCCTGTTTTTTGGGTTCAGTTCACGGAGGATTCCGGTTTTTTTTATATTTAGTCCAGGTATTGATTAAGTATTTCAACCAGGTCATAGACCTGAATTTGATCTGTGAGGCCTTTGGAGCGGAGGGCATCATCAAACATAATCAGACAATAGGGACAAGCTGTGGTGATTGTGTCAGCATTGATATCGAGAGCGTGCTGTAGTCGTTGGTGATTAATTCTGGTATCCGCGTCAGTTTCCAACCACATTGCTCCGCCGCCTCCTCCACAGCAAAAGCTATTTTCTTTGGTTAACTTCATTTCCAAAGGAGTGAGGTTGGCACTCTGGAGCAAATCTCGCGGCTGCGTATAGACATTATTATACCGTCCCAAATAACAGGAATCGTGAAAAGTGAGTCTGCCGTAATCCTTACTGTTATTTAGACTCAGATTCCGGTCCCTGAAAATTTCAGCCAGGAACTCTGCTGCATGAAGGACCTGAAAACTTCCTCCGAACCTGGGATATTCGTTTTTTAATGTATTTAGACCGTGCGGACACAGAGTAACGATTTTATTAAATTGATATTCAGAAAGAAGTGAAATATTCTCTTCTGCTGCTACCTGGAAAAGATATTCGTTTCCCATTCTCCGGGAAGTTTCCCCGCAGCATATCTCAGCATCACCAAGAACGCCGTAATTGACTTTTAGTTTATTGAGAATTTCAACAAAAGATCTGGTTACTTTTTTATTGCGATCATCGTAAGCACCGGCGCAGCCCACATAAAAAAGCACATCAACAGCATCCCCAGGTGACAAAACGCGGACATCGATACCTTCTGCCCAGGAGATTCGATCAGGTGCTGGCATCCCCCAGGGATTACCCTGGCGTTCAAAGTTTCTTAATGTTTCTCCTACAGTCTGTGGGACTTCACCCGTCATTAAGACTTGTGCGCGGCGGATATCGATCACTTGCTCAGGGGGACGGATAAAAGCAGGGCAGACGGCCAGACAGTGTCCGCAAGTTGTACAGGACCAGAGAAATTCCTCTTTAAACAAATCCTTGTTTATTTTTTTATCGGAGCCATTTTCGGGAGTGAGTAACGATCCAGCCATATCCTCCCGCAGCATCAGTAGGAGAGACCGGGGAGAGTAATTCACACCGCTGATAGTTGCCGGGCAGACTTCTTCGCAGCGCCCGCACTGCAGACAAGCATCAAACGACAGCAAATCCAGGGAAGAAAATTCATTTATAGCGCCAGCACCAAGAACTTCGGCTTCCATAATATCTTCAATAGCTGCCAGCTCTCCTGTTGGTCGGTCAGATTTAAAGAATATATGAATCGGGGTAAATATCATGTGCCGCAGCTTCGTAAAAGGTATGCTGGCGGCAAAAATTAATCCCAAACCGATATGACCCCAGAACAGATAGGGGTGAATCAGATCTGCCGTCCCTGGTGAAAGCGAGAAGTTCCTGATAATTATGGCAGTATAATTTCCGATTGGTGACCAGTTTGCCCAGGCAGGCTGCAGGGAATACAGCCTGAATCCTTCAGTAATAAAACCAACTATGGGTATCAGCATCAGCAGAACTAAAGCATAAATATCATCCCAGGAGTTTTCCATGAAGCGGGGTTTGATAATCCACCTCCGGATGATGGCCATCAGCACTCCCAGGATAATTGCCCCACCTGCCAGATCCATAATCAGTTCGTATCCCAGGTACACCTTTTGGGAAAACAATGGCCAGGTGAAGGGGAAAAATAAACCCATCTGCAGGATCTTTATCGCTGTACCAATGACCTGGATGATTACTCCCCAGAAAATTAATAAATGCATTATCCCGGGATAGATCTTCTTTATCGTGCGAAGTTGACCGAGGCCATAGACTATAAGATCAAGCACTCTGGACCAGGGTTTTGAAATCCGTGTGTCTGTTGTTGTCATACGGATTCTCCGATGAAGATTTCTCCGTTTGTTATATTTAGAGGGATTTTTTCAAGCGGCAGAGGAGGAGGTCCAGAAACCACTTCTCCTCCCAAGGGTTCAAAATACCCTTCATGACAGGGGCAAAAGATTATTTGTTCCTCCCTGTTCCATTTGCAGATGCAGGCGAAATGAGTGCAGACAGCTGAATACGCTTTAAGACCTTCTTCTGTATGGATTACTAGTGCCGGGTAGCGACCAAATGGAACCGTAAGGCTTTCGCCAGGCGGGATATCATCAATTGTTCCTACCCGGACAGGTTCCGAAGGAGTTTCTTCCAGGGAGGGGGGATAAAAAAAGGCAACAACTGGTGCCAGGAGTGCAGTTAATCCTGTGGCAGCAAAACCTCTCTTCACCAGGTTTAAAAAATCACGTCGGGTAATATTGCTCATTTAGCTCACCTCCCCCCAGATAGTCAGGGCGATGATAATTAGGATTACAGCAGCAGAAAAACAGAGCCTGATCCGGGATGTTATTTTAGTTGAATCAGGTTTTGAATCCAGGAAGGGCCAGACTGCAAGCAGAAGGATCGCGATAACCGGGGCAGTTGCTCCGATTGTTTTAGGGATAAACCGCAGCAATTGATAGAGGAAGAGGAAATACCACTCCGGTTTTACGTGAATTGGTGTGTCCATCGGATCGGCGGGAGTCCCCAAACCGACAGGAAAAAATAAACCCAGCACTCCTATCAGCACAACGAGAATCCCGAATCCCAGGGCAACCTTGGCTTCCACGGTAACATGATCTGGATAAAATGGTACGCTGTTTTCTTCTTGTTTTTCAGACATAAGCTTACTCCTGGCTGTCTGGATAAAGGAGTTCTAACTGATTTTATTAGAGAGGTTTCATAAGTCCTTGTTTTCTTACCATAATGAAATGCAGTCCCATGAAGGTTATGGTGATCAGGGGAAGAACGAGAATGTGAAGGGCATAAAATCTGCTTAGAGTTAGACTGGTAATATTCCATCCAGCGCGGAGAAACACCAGTGCCAAATCACCGATTACAGGGATACTTCCAGCAATTTCTGTCCCGACTGTTGTTGCCCAATAAGCTCTTTGATCCCAGGGCAGCAAATAACCTGTAAATCCAAAGGCCAGGGTTATCGTAAATAGAACCACGCCGGAAACCCAGTTCAACTCCCTGGGAGGTTTGTAAGCGCCCATGATGAATACTCTTAACCCATGAGCGCAGGCCAATACTATCATTCCATTGGCTGACCAGTGGTGGATCATCCGGATTGCAGAACCCAGCAAAACTTCACTTTCGATGAATTGGATACTTGCAAAAGCTTCTGCTGGTGTAGGTTTGTAATAAAACGCCAGCATGATTCCAGTTATACCCTGGACGATAAAGAAAAAGAAAGTCAATCCACCCAGGCAGTACCACCACCGTCTCTGCCACTCCGGGACGGGTTTACTGAGGATTGGTTTAAGGAAATCTGTTAACTGGAACCGATCATCTAGATAGTTAGTTACTCGCTTAGGAAGGGGAATCCAGGCTTCCTTGGTTTTCCAAACACTTGCGCTGCGGGCAATACCGAACAGGAGCGCAACACCGGCTGCCCCGAATAGAACCCAACGCACAGTAGGGGTCCAGATGTTGGTGAAGGAGCCGTCGACATGACACTGGAAGCAGGTATCATTTTCTGGTTTTATCGGAGCCGGGGTGGGGGGTTGGTTCACTTCTGATAGTGAGGATGTTTTTGGTTCCTCAGCAGTATATGCATGGACAGCTGCGGCAGATAATAGAAGGATGCTTACGGAGATGATGACAAAAAAGATCTTGCGGTAGAAATTTTTCATAACAAACCTCGACTGGGCTGAGTATAGTGAGACCAGAACGGAATGGTTTTTTCTGTCATATGGGAATGAGATTGATGTTTTCCATTCTGATGGTACCTATTTTTAGCAGCGGCTACAAAGATGATCAGCGGACAACCTCGGATTTAGTGAGTTTTCCTTAATCAGTATGGTTACATCATAGGATAAATAAAATATAACATAAACCGCACATCAAATCAGGTGTCATTCTTCACGAGGTGAGTATGGAAAACAGATATTTTCAGCGGATTTTTAGAGATAACTCGGCGATTATCTCTGAGGTTACTATCGGGATTGCTTTCGCAACCGCGGGGGTCGGTGTTTCGCTGAACTCCAGGATGTTCTCTACTTCTACAGCGTAGATTATGAATTCCCAGGGGACTTTATAACCCATTTTATCTGCTGCATCGAGGGCTATTACCAGCGATGTGTCATGAGCGGACGTGCTGTGCTGGGTTGGACTGACTGAGCGCAGGTCATCCAGGCTTAGGCGATGAATTTTCCCTGGTTTATTAGTTTCCTGATTTAAATAAAAAGCGTCAATGAGCACGACCCGGTCATATCCCAACAGTGTTTCCATCAGCCGCAGCCCTCCGACACTGGCTTCAGTGATGGTCAGGTCTGGATGGGCATCCAGATCGATTGTTTCCTCTAATTGCTGGGCAACTTTGACACCGACGCCGTCATCGGTAAGTATTGGATTGCCTAATCCTATGATAATTGTTTTCATTGTATCTGCCTGAAAAGAAGTAACCAGCTCCCAGCCAGATTCTGCCGGTCACTGGTTACTTTATTTTACACTAGATAAACTTTTATCCCTGCCTGTCAATCTATATACTGGCTTCTGGTATCAATTAAGTTGCCATCAGAATCACGGATTTGAATTTCCAGAGGCATCTGGCCGGGGAGGGAATGGGTCGCGCAGGACATGCAGGGATCGTAATTCCTGAATGCCATCTCAACCATGTTGAGCAATCCTTCATTCACTTCTCCATTTTTAATTAACCCTTGGGCGGCTTTTTTGATGGACATAGCAATGGGCGCATAGTTGTTGGTGGTGCCGACAATGAGGTTAACATCTGTTAAAATCCCATTCTCATCCGTTTTGTAGTGGTGGGTTAATGTTCCTCTGGGAGCTTCAACGCTTCCAATTCCTTCCGTGGGAGTATTGGTTATTACTGGACGAACATTGGGATCCACGATCTCCGGATCCTTGGTTAATTCCTGCATCCTTTCCGCCGCATAGAGAAGTTCAATCAGTCTTGCCCAATGAGTCGCCAGGCGGTGATGAACAGGCAAGTAGCGGCCGTTAGATTTCTTGGAACCCAGAGTTTCATAAAAACGGTCAAAATGCTCCTGGGCTTTTGGTGTCGCCATGCCATCGGCTGCATTTAGTCTGGAAAGGGGTGTAGCACAGTAAACACCACTGTCCATTCCATCCACAAATCCCTTCCATCCAACATTCTTCAGGTAGGGGAATTTCAAGTAAGACCAGGGTTCAACCCGTTCGGCGATATGTTTGGTGTAGTCTTCGGCGGGGTATTTGACAAATTCCTTACCATCTGGTCCTGTGACCCGGATCATTCCATCATAAAAGTTAATCAGGTTATTCTCATCTACTGTACCCATATAGTACGTTTCATGGGTGAAGGTGTCAGAGACAATCAAGTCAACATAAGCCTGATTGGCTAAAACTATATCATCAAATATCTTTAAACTAAAGAGAGCAAAATCCACATTCTGTTGAGCGTATTCCAGGATGATCTTCTGTTCATCCTTTGTCATAGCTTTGCTCCATCCGCCGGGCAATCCGGCGACAGGATGGATTTCACGCCCTCCGAGCAGCTTGATCACTTCGTGGTTTCTTTTTCTGCACTCAATAACCTGGATTCCGATATCAACACCGACTTTGTGGATTACCCCCAGGATATTCCTTTCTGCGGGATCCGAGTCCGGGCCTAAAATAAAATCTGGTCCTCCAAGCGCATAAAAATGGACGGTGTGATCAGTTACAAAAAATGAGCAGTAGAACAGTTCCCGCAGCTTTTTTACAACTGAAGAAGGTTCTACATCAAAAAGTGCATCCAAGGCTTTTGTGGCAGCAATATGGTGGGCTTCGGGACACACCCCGCAGATCCGGTTGGTAATGCGCGGCATTTCTTCAGCTGGTCGGCCGATGGAAAACTGCTCAAATCCACGCAGTTCCGGGATTTGCAGATACGCATTTTCTACATTTCCATTTTTATCAAGGAATATCTCGATTTTTCCGTGGCCTTCCAATCTTGTGATGGGGTCAATAGTAATCCGTTCCATTAAGAGTCTCCTTTTCCGTTCTTGACACGTCGGAGAATTGAGTGTGCCATACTGAAACGGTAAAATGTTCCGGCAGGATCAGGAATGGTATCGATAACTGCCTGGATTTTATGTTCTAGTTCATCATCTTCCATAGTTTCATCACCGGCATCAATCACAGAGGCAAGGGCAGAGAGCATCTTGGCACCCTGATCTATCACACCATCCGGAGGACCGTAACAGCCCCGGCAACCCATACCTACTGTTGGGCAGAGAGCTCCGCATCCGGACCTGGTTGCTATCCCCATGCAGATAATGCCCTGCTCAAGCAGGCATTGATCCGGGTCAGGGACTAATTGATAAGGACGGTAAAAGCGGTCGATGGTTTTTTCACTTTTTTCCCGCTCACATTCTTCACACACAGATTTTATCCCGGCACCAAGAATAGCACCTGCTGGGGGCAGCGGGTTCCCTTCCAGGAGGGCGCCTACGACTACCTGGAGAACTGCCCAGATTTGATGTGGTTCTGGTGGGCAGCCGGGAAGGTAGTAGTCAACTTCAATTGTCTGATCAAGTGATTTTACCGTGTGATAAAAAGCCGGCAAGGTTAATTCACCTTCCGCTACTTTGGTTACTACCTGGGGCAAAATACCGTCCGGATTATCAATTGATGGG
The DNA here is from genome assembly GCA_030608465.1 of Chloroflexota bacterium. Classification (GTDB taxonomy): domain Bacteria; phylum Chloroflexota; class Anaerolineae; order Anaerolineales; family UBA11858; genus B10-G9. The sequence goes on along the minus strand of JAUWEC010000013.1, from coordinate 413 downwards.
TTGTTGAGATATACTTTATCAAATGTTGCTTCTTTGGTAGTCAAGTTGGATAACGCTGGAATGCAGCCCTCATAAGCACAGGAACCAAAGGCTACCATTATTTTTGATTTTTTACGCAGCAGATGAGCCATTTCTTCATTTTCTGAATTGCGAATCGCTCCATTAAAGAGACAGACGTCAATATATCCGTCCGGATAGGACTCAAGGTCCTTGACCTTAAAATCAGCAATACAGGGGAAGAAAGCAATATCAAAAACTTCATCAACAGTCAGGATGTTTTCATGGATATTAAGAACTGAGATTTCACATCCACCGCAGGCTGAAGCCCAATACATGGCCAGTTTTGGTTTTTCTTTTGCTCCCATGTTATACCTCCTTTACGGGGATTGGTATTGCTCCATTACCACCCAGAA
>JAUWEC010000177.1 GCA_030608465.1 Chloroflexota bacterium | reverse complement strand
ATTTTTCCACCTGGTTTTAAAACCCGATACTGCTCGGTCAGTCCTTGATAGAGATCGCTCAGGTTTCTTGAAAGAAAACCGGAAACAACCGCATCAAGCGAGTCGGATGGAAATGGCAACATGGTGGCCTCCGATGCGGCCCAATCCAGGCCAGCCCGGGGATTTACCCTGCGACCGACTTCCATCATGGGCAGCGTCAGATCGGATGCGATGATCTGGATGGAAGGGTATTGATTGGCTGCTTCCAATGCCATCATTCCTGTTCCGGTTCCAATGTCAAGCAGCCGTCCGGAATTTGGGAGATCTGCCTGCTTTACTGCATATCGCCGCCAGGAATTATCCCGCCACCCTGACATCAAATGATTTATCAGGTCATACTGCCGGGCGATGCGGGTAAACATGGTCTGTTGCTGCCCTAAAAATTCTGGATCTAAACGGCCGGGCATAAATGTTAGGCTTCTTGGACAGCCAGGGCGTCAGCCTCTTTGGCGACTCGAATTCCTTTTTCCTCATCCACTCTGGTCAGCAAAAATCCACCTGAGATGAAGAAAATAACCAGCGAAACAATTGCTAACCGGCTGTTGCCCATGATCTGACTTACCAGGCCAAAGATCAGGGGACCGAAGATACCAGCAAATTTTCCACTGACGCTGAAGAAGCTGAAGAACTCAGCGCTTTTCGCCTTTGGTACCATACGTGCGTAGAGGGAGCGGCTTAATGCCTGGCTTCCACCTTGAACCAGTGCAACAGCGAAACCCAGGATCCAGAAGTGAACTGCCGACTCCATAAAATAGCCGCCGATGGATATCAAGGTATAAACACTGAGGGTGATGTAAATGGATCTTTTTGTGCCAAGTCTTTTTGCCAGCCATCCAAACGCAAAGGAAAATGGAATGCCTACAAACTGCACCATGAGCAAGGCGCCGATCAAATCGGTCTGTCCGATTCCGATTTCTTTCCCGTATATGGTCGCCATCTTGATGATTGTGCCGATGCCGTCATTGTAGAGCCAGAAGGCAAGTAGAAACTTAAACAATTCCCCATATTTTCTTATTTCTTTGAAGGTCCCTGATAGCCGTTTAAATCCCGCGCTAAAGGGATTTGAATCCAATTCTTCTTTAAAGATTTGCCGCGGCGGTTCAGGTACATTTTTCCAAAGAGGAATGGTGAAGACTAACCACCAGACTGCCACGCTGGCTAGAGATATTCTGGTCATCAATGCCGTCAGGTGATCAGGAGAGAGCATGATCATTGCCAGGTTAACTGTAAGGAGTAATCCTCCTCCCAGGTATCCCAAAGCATATCCCCGGGTTGAGACCTGATCGACATCGCCTTTTTGCGCTATGTGAGGGAGCAGCGAATCGTAGAATACGTTTGCGCCGGCAAACCCGATATTTCCGACGATAAATAAGACAGAAGCAAATAACCAATCACCAGAGGTGAGAAAATACATCAGAGCAGTAGCAGAAATACCTATCAAGGCAAAGTAGGTCAGGTAGCGCTTTTTTGCTCCTCGAAAATCAGCTACAGCTCCGAGAATTGGGCTGAGTAAAGCCACTAATAATAAGGCAATTGAATTTGTATATCCCCAGTATGCTGTAGCTTGGTTTGGAGCTAATGAGGACTCAGCGATTGTGGAATAATAGATAGGTAATACCGCTGCCATGATGGTTGTAGCAAAGGCGGAATTTGCCCAGTCGTACATACTCCAGGAGTTGATGATCTTCTTGTATTTTTTATCTTCCATGAATTCCTCCGTTTAGGGAAATCATTTTAATAGCTACATTATACGACAGATCGATCCGGGAATGTAAAATCTAAAACCGATTTTCAGTATAATTGAATAGTCAGGAGCCCCACATTATTTGAATCTTATTAAGAATTTGATCCTGCCGGGAACCCGAGTTGACTTGCAAGAACCGTCATGCTATTATTAAGGTGGAATTATTCATTATTTTATCTGGCTCTGCCAAAAGAATTACCGGGACTTATTTTGCCATTATTTTTTGTTATCTGCCCTACTGATTTATTTTAGGACAATTTTTTATTACAAAACAGGCAGTCTAACTTAGTTTTTTGGCATCAAAATATCTCTCTTGAATAGGATTGGTTGGCGAGCGCAGATACCTTGTGGTCGCTATTTTTCTTTATTAGGAGGGGTATGATGAGTCCTGAATTTGTATTTCGTATTATTGGTATGGTCGTGTTTGGATTACTGGGGGGGTATTTTGGTGTTGATCTGGCAAAAGTCACAATAATTACAATCGAAGAAGGGGCTGTAATCTTTGGACTGGTTGGCGCGCTGTTTGGGTTGGTACTCACCCCCACACTCACCACCCGGCCGCTTAAATCGCTTCGGTCTTTGTTAAGCCAGCTGGATTCCAGAACTTTGGGATCAGGATTGGCGGGACTAACTATCGGCTTGGTGATTGCTGCTTTGCTGGCATTTCCGATTTCTTTGCTGCCATCTCCCCTGGGAGAGGTTTTTCCCTTCATCGGAGTATTGCTTTTTAGTTATATCGGTGTGGCGGTTTTTGTTTCCCGCAAGAATGATATCTTTTCCGCCTTCGGTGGCAGGGCGTTTAGTTTGACTGATAGGGGAGGAAAAACGAGGGACAAAGAACGGGTCATTTTGGTTGATACCAGTGTGATCATTGACGGTAGAATCGCTGATATTGCCCAAACAGGGTTCCTGGTTGGAGAACTTCTTATTCCCCGATTCGTTCTGGATGAACTTCAGCATATTGCGGATTCGGCAGATGGACTGCGTCGGCAGCGTGGGAGGAGGGGTATGGAAATTCTGGCAGACCTCCAGGAATCCAATACCATACCGGTCAGAATCAGTGATATTGACGTAGAAGGAACTCGGGAAGTTGACAGCAAATTAGTGATCCTGGCCAGGCAGTTGAGCTGTCCCATTCTGACTAATGATTATAATCTCAATCGCGTGGCGGAAATTCAGGGTGTCCCGGTATTAAATATTAATGAATTGGCAAATTCTGTAAAAGCCGTTCTCTTACCTGGAGAATCCGTGGAAGTTAAAATAATCCAGGAAGGCAAAGAGCGAGGACAGGGAGTTGGTTATCTCTCAGATGGGACTATGGTTGTGGTAGAGGATGGTAAGGACCACATGAATGAGGACATCAATTCCATTGTCACCAAGGTGCTGCAGACCGCTGCAGGGAGAATGATCTTTGCCAGACCGAATGGGGACTAACGATTAATCAGGAATAAACAATGAGCATTAAGATCTACAATACCTTAACCAAGAAAAAAGAAGCATTAGAAACCCTTCAACCCGGGAAGGTTTCCATGTATGTTTGCGGACCAACAGTTTATGCTGAAGCCCATGTTGGGCATGCTATGTCCGCCCTGGTTTTTGATATTGTCCGCAGGTATCTTGAGTACCGGGATTATGAAGTCCGTCATGTCACAAATTACACTGATGTTGATGACAAGATCATCCAGCGGGCAGCCGTGGAAGGTGTGGATCCAATTCAGATTGCTCAGCGATACATAGATGAGTTTGACCGACACTTGAAAGATTTGAATATCCTAACTGCATCCGAATACCCTCGGGCAACCGAGGAAATTAACAGCATTGTTGAAGCAGTAGCAGATCTGGTTGAGAAGGGCTACGCCTATCCCTTAAATGGCGATGTTTATTACCGGGTTAATAAGTTTCCCGGATACGGAAAGTTATCCGGTCGGAAAATTGAAGATATGGAAGCGGGTTTCCGGATTGAGGTGGATGAACGTAAAGAACATCCTCTGGATTTTGCTTTGTGGAAATCTGCCAAACCCAATGAGCCGAGTTGGCCCAGTCCCTGGGGAAATGGCCGTCCAGGTTGGCATATTGAGTGCTCGGTGATGTGCCAATCCCATCTAGGTGACCAGATTGACATTCACGGTGGCGGGAATGATTTGATTTTCCCTCATCATGAGAATGAGATTGCCCAGAGTGAAGCGCTGCATGGGAAAAAATTTGCAACTTACTGGATGCACAATGGCATGATGCAGCTTTCAGGCGCAAAAATGTCAAAGTCGGTTGGCAACCTGGTTACTGTGGACAACTTCCTGGAAAAATATGAACCCGGTGTGCTGCGGATGATGATTCTAAACTCAAGCTACCGCAGTCCCCTGACATTTAATGAAGAAACTATTGGGCATGCAGAAAAGGCGCTCAAACGGCTGCGCTCCGCATTGCGTCCTGCCCTGCCAAAAGATGGTTGGGAAAAAGGAGATCTTCAGAAGAAAACAGACCAGGTGATTAAGCTGTTCCTTAAATCCATGGACGATGATTTTAATTCTGCCGGAGCGATGGGGCATTTATTTGATTTTGTGAAGGAAATCAACCTGGCTAGAGATAAAGGGGCGGATCCGGAATATTTATTGGCAGCACAGGATGTGCTGAAAGAACTCACTGGTGTGTTGGGCCTTGAACTGGAACTTCCGGAAGCACAGGCGGGAGATGCCGGTCAATACATTGATCTGCTGATAGAAATTAGAGAAAAACTCCGCGAAAATGAACTCTGGGAATTGTCAGACATAATTCGCGATAAGTTGGAAGAACGGGATGTCATCCTGGAGGATACTTCTCAGGGGACGACCTGGCGTTGGAAATAATCTGCCGGGTTAACATGAGGGTTCTTCTGCAGCGAAACGTGGGGGACTATTAATGAAAGAGTGGATTTGGGGCAGAAACCCAGTGTATGAAGCTTTGCTGGCAGAGCGAAGGCAATTTTACGAACTGCGGATTGCCAGAGGTACTCAGGAGGAGGGGCGCTTAGCTGAAATTCTCCACCTGGCCAAAATCAAGTCCATACCCATATCATATGTAACACGGGAATCCCTGGCTTCTTTTGGTAGTCATCACCAAGGGATAGCTTTGCAGGTGAACTCTTATCCCTATGTTGATTTGCAGCAGATTCTAAAAAACGCAAAAGAAAGCACTGACCCGCTCTTGGTATTACTGCTGGACACACTTAAGGATCCCCAAAACCTGGGCACGTTAATTCGCACCGCGGAAGCTGTTGGGGTGCACGGCATTGTACTGCCTTACCGCAGAACCGCCACAGTCACACCAGCTGTGGTAAGCGCATCTTCCGGGGCGAGCGAACATATGTTGATCACTCAAGCCAACCTGGCTCAAACCCTGGCACAACTTAAAGAAGGTGGCGCCTGGGTTATCGGACTTGAGGAAGGAGAGAGGTCCCAGACGCCAGATCAGGTAGAACTGACCGGTCCCCTGGCTGTGGTTGTTGGAAGTGAGGCAGAAGGAATGCGGCACCTGGTCAGATCCTCCTGTGATTTTTTGCTCGCGCTGCCGATGCGGGGAAAAATTGACTCCTTAAATGCAGCAGTTGCTGGGTCTGTGGCTTTATATCTGATTTGGCAGGCGAGGGGTTTCCAGGGGCTTCGCAGCTGACTGGAAGTATTGACGATTGGCTGGAAACCTGATAAACTTTTCCTCTGTCGATGACGAACCTTGCCGTGCTTATTTCCATCTGATATAATGCCTTGGCTTGGGTCATAAAGGAATGAGCCCCTTGCCGACGTAGCTCAATCGGTAGAGCAGTCGCTTTGTAAGCGACAGGTCACGGGTTCGAGTCCCGTCGTCGGCTCCTGATAATTGCTCAGGGAGCAAAAATATCTGGTTCTATTACTTGGGCGGTTACCGAAGTGGACAAACGGGGCTGACTGTAAATCAGCTGGCATACGCCTACGGAGGTTCAAATCCTTCACCGCCCACCTTTTCTGCAAGCTGCAAAGGTGATGAACCTTTGACAGCTTGTAGTTATGTATAAAGCCAGCCCTCGTAGCTCAGGGGTAGAGCGCATTCTTGGTAAGAATGAGGTCATGGGTTCAATTCCCATCGGGGGCTCTGGTACTAGTTGAAGAATCCTTATGAGTAAAGGATTTTAAGGAGAAGACTAATGGCGAAAGAGAAATTTAAACGAACGAAACCGCACGTGAATGTGGGCACAATGGGACACATTGACCACGGGAAGACGACCTTAACAGCGGCGATCACGAAAGTGGC
>JAUWEC010000106.1 GCA_030608465.1 Chloroflexota bacterium | reverse complement strand
AAATGAGGATTACTGGGGCACTGTCCCCGCTATTGATCAATTGATCTTCCAGCAGTATGCTACGGAAGATGCTATGGTTAGTGCTCTTTTAGCAGGAGAAATTGATGGTGTCAGTTTTGCTCCTGCGACCGCTGTTGAAGCCCTGCAGGATGATCCAAATACCGAGGTTGTAATTTGGGAAGGGTGGGGCGTTGACGAGTTAACCATAAACTCTTACTTCGAGGGAACGCAACCTGCAAGCTTGGGTGACCCAGCCGTTCGCCTTGCAATGGAATACGCTATTGATCGGGATCAAATTAATGATGTTGTATATCTGGGATACTATACACCTGCCACGACCATTTTTGCTCCGGTGTTGGGAGAGTGGCATAACGATCAAATTGAGACTATTTCCTTTGATCTGGCTATGGCTAATCAGGTCCTGGATGATGCTGGATTCGTTGATTCTGATGGGGACAGCATTCGTGAGTATTCCGATGGTACCCCCTTGCAGTACAGATTCTTGATCGATGATGCCGCATCAAGTGCCCGCTTGGCTGAGGTTATTGCAAATGGATTTGCCCAGGCTGGCATTGGTCTAGACATCGAGGCTGTGGATTACAACACTCAGCTGAACAATGTTCTATACTATTATGACTATGACCTCACCCGTTGGTATTGGGGAGGAGACCCCGACCCTGATTTCCTGGCGACCGTCTTTTCTTGTGGCCAATACTTCTGGTGGAATGATTCCGGATACTGCGATGAAGATTACGATGCATTATATGCAGCTTCCCGCGTAGCTGTTGATCGGGAAGAACGTGTAGACCTCGTCTGGCAAATGCAGGAAAAAATCTACAATGATCGCCCCTGGATTGCACTGCTTTACGGCAGTGTGATTTCTTCATACCGGTCCGATCGTTTCACTGGTTTCAGCCCGGAAGCTCGCTATTTGTATGGCAAATGGTCAATCCTTCAAGTTGAACCAATCCAATAATATCTATGGTTCTCTACTAGTCGGTCAGGATTCTCCTGACCGACTAGTATTCCCCGGAAAGTCTTTATGCAACGAGGCCAATACCTAGTACGAAAATTCACGCTATCAACCCTAACATTGGTAGTAGTTATTATTTTTAATTTTTTCCTCTTCCGGATCTTACCTGGTGATCCAGCTAGGGCGCTGGTAGGGATTGGAAGGATGAAGCCCGACACCGTGGAAAGAATTAAACATCAGTTTGGTTTGGACAAGCCCATTTGGATAGATTCTGAAAAGGTTATGGAAGGGGATTTTAGAGGCGGGTTTGACAGCCAATTTACAGCTTATGTCCGCAATTTATCCCAAGGCAATCTTGGTGTCTCGTTTGCGAACCGACTGGAAGTAAAAGATATCTTAGTTAACCGGGTATGGAAAACGGTATTGCTGCTGTTTACAGGTCAAATTGTTGCAATTTTGCTTGGTTCTATACTTGGGATCATCGCCTCCTGGAGGCGGGGCTCGAAGCAGGACCTGGGGATTTTGATCTGGGGATTATTTACCTGGTCAATACCTACGTTTTTCTTTGGAATTATTTTAATGATACTTGCCCGAGGTCATTTACCTACGGGCATGATGGTTACAGTGGGATTAAAGCCTGAAGATGGCTTTGTCTATTGGAAAGATGTAGCAAGACATCTGATTTTGCCCACAATAACACTGGGGATTGGGTTTACCAGCTCCTATATGATGGTGATGCGCAGTAGTATTGTTGAAGTTCTCAGTGAAGACTATATTCTTACAGCAAAGGCAAAAGGACTCAATAATTTCCAAATATTACGTGATCATGCTTTAAAGAACGCAATGCTGCCGATGGTCACATTGCTGGCTCTTAGCCTGGGTTATACAGTTGGAGGTGCTATTCAGGTTGAGACTGTTTTTTCCTGGCCAGGAATTGGTCGGTTAATATTTGATTCTGTGGTGAAACAAGATTATCCGGTACTTCAAGGAGCGTTCTTGCTTTTAGCCGTCAGTGTAATTGGTGCTAATTTCCTCGCTGATTTGTTTTACACACTTCTTGATCCCCGCGTTCAATTTGAAACCCCGACTAAGGTGCAACAAGCGCAGAAATTTACGACTAGGCTTTTAGATGCCGCCCGCGGAGTACCCAAAGCTTTTTTTGGTATTCCTTCCGCACTCCAGGCAATAATCGCCAAAAGTTCAAAAGTTATCACTGAATTCTTGATCTGGGCGAAGCGCTTCCCAACAGCATTGTGGAATGGTTTAAAGGTGTTTTGGCAAACTTTAAAACGCAATCCAATGGCGTTATTTGGGATGATCATGCTGTTGGTTATTGTATTTATGGCAGTATTTGCCCCGCTCATAGTCCCCTTCACGCTGGAAGAAATGTCCACCATGAAGGTGACAGCGGAAGATATTCTGGCGCCCCCGGATGGTGATCATTTATTGGGGAGGGATGATGCTGGGAAAGATGTCCTTTCCCAATTAATTTACGGTGCGAGAATTTCATTGATCGTTGGATTTACGGCTTCTTTCATGTCTTTAATCATCGGAACGATTGTGGGTATGGCGGCCGGTTATTTTGGGGGAAGAATAGATAATTTCCTGATGCGGATGGTGGATATATTAATGGTGATTCCAACATTGCCACTGATGCTGGTAATAATTACCTTCTGGGGACGCGGCTTAGATAAAATTATCCTTGTAATTGGTTTATTATATTGGACCTATATGGCGCGGTTAGTGCGCTCCCAGGTTATTTCTATCAAAGAGCGTCATTATGTTCTCCGGGCGAAAGCACTCGGCGCCAGTGATCTTCGAATTATTGTTCGCCATATTTTCCCCCAGGTTGTTCCTTTGATCATAGCTCAAGGAGTTTTGGATACTTCGTCAGCGATCATTGCTGAATCATCCCTTGCTTTCCTTGGGCTGGGTGATCCAACTCAGGTAAGCTGGGGAATGATGCTTAATTTTGCCTTTGCCAGGGCCATCAGTCAGGAAGCCTGGTGGTTTTTGCTGCCCCCGGGATTTGCGATTGTCTGGGTTAGTTTATCTCTGGTTCTGATTGGCACTGCCCTGGAAGAAGTATTTAATCCCAGGCTTAAGACTCACCACCTTTTTGATGCCAGGAAAATGTTGTCCATGTTAAAAATTACTAAACCTCATCCCCAGGGCCCCGAAATCAGGGAACAAACCCAATGACGATGCTAGAAGTCAATAATCTTTCCGTTAATTACATGTGTGATTTAGACGAAGGTGAAATTGCACTAAATGCGGTTGATGATATCAGTTTTAAATTAGACCCCGGATGCTCTCTCGGCTTGGTTGGAGAAAGCGGGTGTGGGAAAACAACCATCATGCTGGCACTGATGAGATTGCTGCCAGAAGCTGGGCGGATTGTTAGCGGTCAGGTTCTTTATAATAATTGCGATCTTTTGCATCTCAGTGAAGCAGAGATGTGTGGAGTTCGTTGGGCTGACATATCGATGATATTCCAGGGAGCAATGAATTCTCTTAACCCAGTAAGAACAATTGAAAGCCAGATAGTTGAAGCCTTGATGATCCACAAACAAGTAGAAACCAGATCAAAAGCCCGTCAGCGCACTGCAGACCTGCTCAAGTTGGTAGGGATCGCGCCTGAAAGGGGCAAACAGTACCCGCACCAATACAGTGGAGGGATGCGTCAAAGGGCAATTATTGCCATGGCTTTATCCTGCAATCCGAAAGTGTTGGTTGCAGACGAACCGACAACTGCTCTGGATGTCATGATCCAGGCCCAGATCACTGAACTCCTTAAAAATTTGCAGCGTGAATTGGGTTTGACTCTGATCCTCGTCACCCATGATCTGGGTGTAGTTGCCGAAATTTGTGATGATGTTATGGTGATGTATGGGGGAAAAGTGGCTGAGTATGGAAGCACCGATACGATTTACAACACAGCAAAACACCCTTATACCAGGAGGTTATTAAAAGCATTTCCGGATATTGATAATCTCGATGCTGACCTAGTCTCTATCCCGGGTGTCCCTCCGCGCCTGGATGATTTGCCATTAGGATGTCGTTTTAGTCCCCGCTGCCATGTTTCCAAAGATTATTGTAAAAAGGATCAACCCCGGTTAGTTGAGTTGGAAGATGGACATTATGTCGCCTGCCATCTGTACAGTCGGAAATGAGAAGATAAAAATGGTTGACCAACAACTCCTAAGAGTAGAAAATCTTTATAAATATTTCCCCATTTCTAATTCTATTTTTAGAAAGCTAACTGGCAAGGAAGCCCGCGTGGTTCATGCGGTTGATGATGTCAGCTTTACTCTTAAGGCAGGCGAGATCTTAGCCCTGGTTGGCGAATCGGGATCAGGGAAAACAACAGTTGGGATGAACGTATTGGGACTCCAGGTCCCAACCAAGGGGAAAGTGATCTTTGACGGGATTGATGTCGCATACTGGAGTCAGGGCAGGATTGCCGATCTAGGGGATATGAATGAGAATCAATTGGCGAAATTAAGCAAACGCAGACAAGTTTTGCTCCTGAGAAAAAGAGCTCAAATGATATTTCAAGATCCATATGAATCACTTAATCCCAGACAAAAAATACTTGATATTGTGGCAGAGCCGCTGGACATTCACGGCTTATCACTATCTGAAGATGATCGGAAAGATAGAGTTCGTGATGCACTAGAGACCTGTGGGTTGGCGCCAGCTGACCATTTCTGGGACAGATATCCGGATGGTCTATCAGGAGGACAGCGTCAACGGGTGGTAATCGCCGGCGCCCTGGTGCTTGAACCAGAACTTTTAATCGCCGATGAACCGGTTTCCATGCTGGATGTATCCATACGGGCTGAATTGCTTAATTTATTTTTGGAAATCCGAAATAGAAGGAATATCTCAATCATTTACACAACTCACGATCTGGCAACAGCAGGTTTTTTTACTGATCAAATGGCTGTAATGTATTTGGGGAGGATTGTTGAGATGGGACCCACAAGGGAAGTGTTGTCGAATCCAAGTCATCCGTACACGAGATCACTTGTATCTGTATTGCCGGCACCAAATCCCAGAAAATTACGCGACCGGGTAATCTTAAAGGGTGAAGTTCCCAATCCGATTGATCTTCCAACGGGTTGTCGTTTTCATCCCAGGTGTCCCGAGGCCAGAGATGAGTGCCAAAAAACTGACCCGCGTTTAACGGATATTAATTCAGAACATAAGGCTGCTTGCCTTTATATATAAATTAATTATCAGAACAGGATAGCATTATTAATAGTATCGAAAATTTGCAATAGGGAAAAATCAAAGATGTCGATTTGATAGTCATCGTCGCGGCTTACTTATAGGGCGCGGCTTGTGTCAAGTGGGGGCTCTGTGTATCAGATGAATTGGACAGATATGAGCATTCCAACGCTTGAGGGCATTGACTCAAAAATCATTACAACGAGCAGGATAACCACTCGGGTTTTGTTCAGCGGACAGCCTGGAGCACATCCTGTCCTATTCTTGCATGGCAACTGGTCATGTGCTACCTGGTGGGAAGATACCCTGCTGGCTTTGCCGGAGGGTTTCTGGGGAATCGCGCCGGATCAACGTGGATATGGGGAGTCAGAAAAAGAAAAAAAGATCAATGCCGTACTTGGTGCACAAGATTGGGTCGAAGACGTTGCTGCTTTGCTGGATCATCTAAATATTGAAAGAGCACATATCGTTGGATGTTCATTAGGCGGATATATTATTTGGCAGCTGATGATCGCCTACCCTGAACGGATTCTTTCAGTCACTCAAATCAATCCGGGTTCTCCCTATGGGTTTAGTGGAACAAAAGGAAATGATGGTGAAAAATGTCATCCTGATTTCGCGGGAACTGGAGGTGGAATTAAGAATCTAGATATGCTTCAAAGGGTTGTTGACCAGGACCGGAGTGTGGAAAACGAGTGGTCTCCCAGGTTAGGGATTCGTTCACTATTTATTCATCCTTTCATACCTGCCAGGGAGGAAGCTCTGCTGTCCTCAGTTCTGGCAACTCATATCGGTGAACAGGAAATCCCCGGTGATTATGTCGTCTCTCCCAATTGGCCTTTTGTTGCTCCAGGACTTTGGGGTCCCCATAATGCAGTCTCTCCAAAATATTCCGGCGACGTAAATAAAATGTATGATGGCAGGATTTCTGTGCCGGTGCTTTGGATTCGCGGCAGTCATGATCGAATTGTATCTGATCAATCGACTTCGGATATAGGATATCTCGGAAAGATCGGCCTGATTCCCGATTGGCCTGGTGAGGATATCTATCCTCCTCAACCGATGCTCAGTCAGACGCGATCCTTCCTTGATAAGTATTCAGCTTCTGGTGGAACCTATCAAGAGGTCGTAATTGAGAATACTGCTCACATTCCTTTTATTGAAAAACCAGATAAGTTTAACGGCATTCTCCATTCATTTCTGGAAAGTACCCTGTAAATAATCACATTAATAGATAGGTTTATTAACAACGAGGATTGGTGATGGACAACCTGGACCTGCTAAAAATACAGTTATCACAAGACGAGAGGGATATTCTGCGAGGCTCCCGAGGTTCTATGATGCAGAAGGTTATGGAAACTGTTGTGTTGTATGGTGAAGCATTAAATGCAGAAAAGTTAATCCCAATTGAGGGTCCCGGTCACTTTGTTATTTCCTTTTCAAGTCCTGGAATCGCGCCTTCAATAAAGATGCTGGAAGAGCTTGTTGCTGCTGGTCTTAGGACACAATATCAATTTACACTTGATCCTAGAGGTGCCTTGGATTTTGAGAATTTGAATCTGAAACCGGAAGTGGAGCGGGCACTCTTGGATATGTATGAACATCAAGATTATTATGAGCAATTATTAACAAAATTAGGCTTGCGTGATAACCAGGCCTTTACCTGCAATCCATATCAGCCTGAGGTAGGCAACATTCCTGATAGGGGTACTATACTGGCTTGGTCGGAATCAGCATGTGCCATATTTGCGAATTCGGTTCTGGGAGCACGCACAAATAGGAATGGGGCGATCATGGATCTGCTGTCAAATATTATCGGAAAAACTCCCTTGGCTGGTCTGCTGACAGATGAGGGTCGTTGTGCTTCATGGTTGGTGGATATTGTGACTGACGACTTACCCAGTCCTCATTTGCTAGGTGCAGCTATCGGCAGAAAGGTAATGGCCGATGTGCCATATATTGTGGGACTTGACCGCTTCTTATCTCCCGATCTCGATTCATTCACGGTTGATTATTTGCAGGATATGGGCGCGATGTGTGCAACTTATGGGGCGGTAGGTCTTTACCATGTGGAAAATATCACTCCTGAGGCAATCGATTTTGGTCAAGATTTATTGAAGTCAGAATATAGCACATTAAGAATAGATGAACCAGAATTGTCCAATATACTAGATTCGTTTCCTCAGCTATGGGAAAATGAAAAAGACGTTCCAGAAAAGTGTTTCATTGGATGTCCTCATATCAGCCTGAGACAATTATATTGGTGGGCTGAAGCGATCCAACAGGAATTAAAATTAGTTGGTCAAGAACAAGTAGCTGTGGAGACAATCCTGTGCAGTGCCCCGCAAATATTGGAGAAATTTATGAAAGATAAGGAAGTAAATCTTATATTGAAAAGTGCTGGAGTTAAATTAAGCCCCTGCTGCTGTGAGACAATTTTTGAGACCGGTTTGAAGGCAGGCCACCCGGTCATTACAAATTCAAACAAATTACGAGCTTATTCTTCTGCCCGATTCCTGCCAGACGATGAACTTGTCCAGGTATTGGTTACAGGTGAACTAACAGAGGCTGCTCATGAAAAAGACCTTTAAAGGTAGACCTGTTATCGCAGGAATGGCTGAGGGGAAAGCTGTTGTCTCGCGGGGAGGATTTAATGCTTATGCCAGTTTTTATAACAGCTTGGCAGAAGGTGTACAGATCGCTATATGTGCTGACAGAGGCAACCAGGATACTTATGGCAAGTCTCTCTCTGGAAAAATCCTGTGTATTCCAAGTAGTACCGGTTCTACATCCGCCGGAGCAGTTTGGCAGAGGATTGTAGGGCTGGGTATAGCGCCAAAAGCAGTCCTCTTTTCTCACACAATTGACTCGTTGGCGGCGGGCGGGTTGCTCGTGGCTGATATTTGGGTTAGTAAAACAATTTGTGTAATAGATCAACTTGGCGAGGAATTCCTGGAAACCGTTCAAGAAGGTGACTGGATCGAAATACAAGAAAATGGTACTGTAATCATTACTGTTTCTAAAGGATAATCACGCGAGATTTTTCTAATCCTGACTATGAGAGTATTTCTATGTTAGATATATTGATATTAAATGCAAATGTCATTTCCGGAACTGGTGAACCCAGTTTTGAAGCTGATATTGGAATCAAAGACAAAAAAATTACACTGATATCCAAGGATACTGCTGTAGAATCGGCGCAGATAATCCAAGCGGATGGACTCTATCTAGCGCCAGGATTTATTGATCCACATATGCATTCTGACTTGACTCTTTTTGGTAATCAACGAGCAGAGAGTTCCATACATCAAGGGGTTACCACTGAGATTATCGGGAATTGCGGTATGTCGGCTGCCCCTTTATCAGAGGAGAACTTGGGGGAAATTGAATTTCTGACTGGAGGTCTGAAAATCGACTACCGCTGGAGGGGCATGGGGGATTATTTGGAACAATTAAAAACATCTGGTATGGCAGTGAATGTTGTCCCATTGGTCGGACATAGTAACCTGCGGGCTGCGGTTATGGGGCTGGGAAATGACACGCCGACCCCAGATCTGCAAAAACAAATGGAATTTTTATTGGCCGAAGCCATGGAGCAGGGTGGTCGCGGTTTGTCGACGGGTTTGTTATACCCACCTGGCTATTATGCAAAAACTGAGGAGGTCATAGGCCTGGCAAAAGTGGTTGCCCGGTATGGCGGTATCTATGCCTCACATATTCGGAATGAAAGTGATGAGGTGCTTTCTGCGGCTGAGGAGGCGATTGAAATTGGTTTAAGTGCGGAGCTGCCGGTGCAATATTCCCACATTAAAATCGTAGGATATCAAAATTGGGATAAGATTGATGATCTGGTGGATATCCTTGATAGTGATAAAGCCAAGGATGTTAATCTGAGATGCGACCAATATCCATATCATGCCAGTTCCACAACCCTATCCCCTATCCTGCCATATTGGGCGCAAGTTGGCGGAGGGAAGACAGTCGCCGAATTAGTAAGTGCTAAAGAAGGCCGAAAACGATTACGGAAAGATTGGGATGAAAATCGAATCGATTGGGACAATCGCATCGGCGTGAAAGATTGGAGTGGGATCCAAATTGCGGAATGCCAATCTCGCCCAGAGGTGATTGGCATGACGATTGAAGAAATAGCATCAAAGGACAACTTGGACCCCTTTGATGCTGCCATGGATTTGATCTCCCTGGATAATGCCCAGGTTGTAGTTGTGTATTTTGACCAGAA
>JAUWEC010000072.1 GCA_030608465.1 Chloroflexota bacterium | reverse complement strand
GCAGATTCATATTCCACGCAGGAGACCAGGGCATCACCCTTCTCGTCCGGGTAAATATTGGAGCATTTGATGATGCAGCCGGCGTGGCAGCCGTGTCCGGTCATTCCTCCGCCGCGTTTCTCAACCATTTCTGCTACCATTTCACCAGAGATCAAAGAAGCGCCTTCAAATTGACCTGCTGTGAAGTTCCGGGTGGGAAGTCCGCCGGCTTCATTGATGATGTTCATCAATACATTTGTTCCATATAAATTGAGACCGCCGCCTGGTTTGGTCAGGTCGTGACTCATGATGGCATCGGTGAGTTTCTTGCGGCCAGTCTTAAAAAGATCCATGTCCGCGATCTCAACTCCGGGCCCATCTGTGTCGTCTACCACGATAGCTTTGACACCCCGGGCACCCATGACTGCGCCCAACCCGCCACGTCCGGCATAACGGCCAGGTTTGTTCTCTGGATCGTTTATACTAATGCCGGCATTAGACAACTTTTTCTCTCCAACCGGTCCGATACCGATGACTGCCGGTTCGTTGGGGAATTTCTTCCAGAGTGTTTCGTCAACTTGGTACATACCCTTACCGAGAATGTCATCTGCACTATCGAAGGATACGCCATCCTTGGTTATGGCCAGGGTGTACCACTTCCCTTTTTGGGGAGTTCCCTCGATAATGATGGCAGCCAGACCGAGTTTGGCAATTTTTTGTGCGCTTAATCCACCGGAGTTGCTCTCTTTGATTCCTCCGGTAAGAGGGCTTTTCCCGCCAAATTAAGTTCTCCCGCTGCTGGGTGCTGCCGGGGTTCCGGAGACCCAACCGGGGGCAATGACTAACTTGTTGTTGGGACCTAATGGGTGGCAGGTTGGCTCCACCTCATCGGCGACGATAGCGGAGGTCAACCCTCTACCAGCCCATTTTGCCCATTTCTTGGGGACCTTCTCATATTGGAAAGAGAGGTCAGTCATATTAACTCTCAAAATTTGTTTTGCCATATTTCCTCCCGTAAAATTTTAGAATTTCAGAAATTAAATTAATTCTCGTTTTGATACGTATTCCGCATAGGTCCGCTTTCCTCCATGGCCCTTTTAAGGGAGTCGGACATGCGGATTCCATCCCGGTATTGATAGGGCCACATATGGCGGATTGAAAATATTCCTACATGGTCTCCATTTTGAAGGACGTCATTCTTCGATGCATATAACCCGGGGGCATCATGGAGAACAGCATTTACAAAGAGATATCCCCGTTCAATCGACGGCAGAGAAAGTTCCTCGAGCAGGGTGTCAATCACAGCTCTATCAGGTAGGTCTATATCCATGATAGCGATATGTTTTCCCGACCCGTAGTGAGCAATATCCCCGTAAAGAGTCACATTGATAGTTGGCATGAACTTGCATTGCAGACTATGTAGGGTTGCCTTCACTTGTACTGTAACATTAATTGCGCACTTGTTCAATAATGCTAAGTTTTTTATTATTCAGATTATAAATAGGTTTAAATGAAACAACCTCCGAACTTGGGAGGTTGTTTATGATCAGTTGATGATATCCGGATTAATAAAGAGGTAAACTGGGATCTATCTCAATCGCCCAGGCGTTGATGCCGTGTTTCAGGTTCTTCACCTTTTTAAAACCGGCGCTAACCAGGATTTCTAGAGCCCGGGTTGACCGGGTTCCCGATTTGCAGTAGAGCACGATTTCCTGTGCGCTGTCCAATTCTGAAAGCCGGGAAGCAAATTGCCCCAGCGGGATTAACTCGGATCCGTCCAGGTTGGATATTTCCTGTTCGTGCGGCTCACGGACATCAATTAACCGCAGATCAACCCCTTCATTTAATCGGGCTGCCAGATCCTCAGCGGTGATATCCCAATCTTCTCCTGCAGAGCCTGCGTCATGATCGTGTGCGGGCATTCCACAGAAGTCTTCGTAGTCAATCAGTTCAGTAATCTCCGGGTTCTCTCCACAGACCTTGCACTCCAGATTTTTTTTCAGTTTTACAGTCTGGAAAGACATATCCAGAGCATCATACAGCAGCAACTTGCCGATCAAGGGTTCACCGATACCCAATATCAACTTTAGTGCTTCTGTGGCCTGGATGCTGCCGATGACTCCCGGCAAAACTCCTAAAACTCCGCCTTCTGCGCAGGAGGGCACCAATCCGGGAGGAGGAGGCTCCGGGAAGAGACAGCGGTAGCAGGGACCCTGCTCAGCAAAAAACACGCTTGCCTGACCGTCAAACCGGAAAATTGAACCGTAAACATTGGGTTTTCCGGTCAGAACACAGAGATCATTCACCAGGTAGCGGGTGGGGAAATTGTCGGTGCCGTCGATGATTAAATCGTATGGTTCTGCAATCTCAAACGCATTTTCAGAAGTAATATATTCATTGTAAATATCAACCTGGATTTCCGAATTAAGATCCAGCAGTCGATCCCGGGCGGACTCTATTTTTAAATCCCCCAGGCGTGATTCTCCATGAATGATTTGCCGCTGCAGGTTGGATAAGTCAACCTGATCATAATCGACCAACCCGATATGGCCAACGCCGGCTGCAGCCAGGTACAGGGCAACTGGAGATCCCAACCCACCGGTGCCAATCACGAGGACTGAGGCAGCTTTAAGTTTACGCTGTCCTTCTAATCCAACATCAGGGATCAGCAGGTGACGGGAGTAACGGTGGATTTCTTCATGCGATAATTCTGGAAGCATGGTTCCTCCTAAATGATGGTTTCAATCTATCCGCCTGCGATAGAGGGAATGATCAGTAAGATGTCATCCTCTTTGAGCGGAGTTTCGATTCCCTGGAGTTCCTTGATATTCTCTTCGCCTAGAAAGACATTTACAAAAGGACGCAGCTGTTGATCATCCGAGAGTAGATGTTTTTTGAGGTGAGGATATTGTTCCAAGGTGAATTCCAGGACTTCAGAAACATTTTTCCCCGGAGCAGTGATGGAACCTTGACCATCTGCATAGGGGCGCAAAGGTGTAGGTATTTTCAAAATAGGCATAGGTTTGTTTTTCCTTAATGTGATTCTACTCAATAATAAATTAATTTTATGAATAGTGTTCCAAATTAATATCCGTTTTCAATGATCAAGTTTTCAGTGAATTTTCTTCTCTAGTTATGATTTCCTCCGAGAAAAACCCGGACCGGTCATCAAGCAGTCTCCAGGATTTGGATTCTGCTGCCTGGCCGACATCAACGCTGGTAATCAGGTAAGAATACCAGGGTATGGCCCACTCCCGGTCGAATTCCGAAGGAAGATTGGGATGATCAGGATGGGAGTGAAAAATACCGATGATACTTTGCCCCAGCTGTTCAGCTTCTTTTTCACCACCCAGCATATCTGCGGCAGTGATCAGATAGCGGTTGTGTCGGGCGGTGTCTTCCCGCGCGTTTTCCAACATCAACAGGCTCTGGACAAACCGAATCCCGTCCTTTTCATAACCCAAAAGCAACCCTGCGCCTTCTTCAGGATAGGCATTTTCTCCCTGGGTATGAATTTCTTGGAGTAGGTGGGGAGGGATATTAATGCTCATGTTGTTTTCCATAATTCATCATCGCTTAGATACTTAAACCCGGCATCCGGAAAGACTGTCACAACTACTCCCTCTTCCAGCTCATTCGCTACCTGACGGGCTGCTACTGCTGCTGCGCCTGAAGAAATTCCGATAAAATAACCTTCTTCTCTTGCCAGGCAGCGGACCATATCGTAAGCATCTTCCGTTTTAACAGGTATGATCCGGTCTGCCGCGGATGGATCATAAATCCCGGGTTGGAGGGAGGTGGCGATGTGCTTTAGGCCTTCCAGGCCATTAAACGGCGAATCCGGCTGAACACCGATAATTTCCACATCGGTTTTGTGTTCCGCAAAGTAGCAGGAAACGCCGGTAAGGGTTCCGGTGGTGCCCATGCCGGCCACAAAATGGGTGATTTTTCCAGCGGTTTGTTCCAGAAGTTCCGGTCCAGTGCTCTTGTAATGAGACCTCCAGTTCTCCGGGTTATCATACTGATTGGCGTAATAATATTTCTCTGGATGATCTTCTGCCATTTGCTGGGCAACCTGGATGGCGCCGTCTGAACCTTCCAGAGGATCGGTGAGTACCAGCTCTGCGCCCAGCGCCTGAAGGATTTTTATCCTTTCCGGGCTGGCATTGGAAGGCAGCGCCAGGGTGATGGGAATGCCTAAAGCTGATCCAAAGGTAGCATAAGCGATACCCATGTTCCCGGAGGTGGAATCCAGCAAATGCATCCCGGGCAGTATCCGTCCTTCATGGAGGGCGTTTTGAATGATTCCCCAGGCAGGCCGGTCTTTCACTGATCCGCTGGGGTTAAACCATTCTGCTTTGGCGAATACCTGGACATTGCTGGTTCCATTATTGGACAGCGTAACCAGCGGAAGCAGGGGTGTATTGCCGACCAAAGACGGCATTCCCTCGTCAAGTGCAATTCTTTTTACATATGGTGTTAAGTCCTGCTTCATTAACTGATTCCTGCTTAAATAGTAGCGGCCAACAAATTCTATATTGCTGAGGGTGTGAGTAATCTGCGGAAATCGCCTCTGCCTCTAGAAATCTGTTGACCAGCTGATCTCAGGAAGCAGTTTTACGATCCCCGCTGTATACAGGCGCAAGAGGTGTTCATAAACTAATCCATTTATTATGAATATGATGATATATATTTTAATAACTTCCTGCCAGATGTCAACCCTTCCCGACGGAATGTATATAAAGGTTTCTCATTACCATAGTACACTAATCGTCAGGGAATACTGGGTAGTACCGCACTCTTCTGATTAGTTCAGTCTCCCGCTTCTTACCTGCTTGAGATCAATAGAATTTGAAATTATTATTTCCTGTTTTCAGTAGATTATTCCCTGGAGAATCCATTACAATTAGGTTTCAAACCTATCAAATATTACTTACCCATTCAGGGACCAGTTTTTATTCCATCCGAGTTGGAGCGGGATATTAGGAACTATTATGGACTATGCAAAAAGAACCCACCATTTGGTATCAGAGGGAGCCTACAAGGTTTTAGCAAAAGCCCAGGAATTAGAAGCGCAGGGCAGAAATATTATTCATCTGGAAATCGGCCAACCGGATTTTGAAACATTTACCAATGTCAGCCAGGCAGGCATCACTGCGATCCAGGATGGTTTTACCCGCTATACACCTCCAGCAGGGATGAAATCTTTACGAGAGGTGATTGCTAAGGATGCTGGGAAGCGGAGGGGGATGGAGTTCACTCCCGATCAAGTCGTGATCAGTCCCGGTGCCAAACCCAATCTTTTTTTCCCTACCATGGCCTTGGTGGAGGAAGGAGATGAAGTAATTTACCCCAATCCCGGTTTTCCGACCTATGAAGCGATGATCAGAATTGCCGGCGGGATACCAGTCCCGGTCCCTTTGCTGGAGAACAATCAATTCTCCTTTGATTTAAATGCCTTTGATGAACTAATTTCCAATCGGACAAAATTAATTATCCTAAACTCTCCGAGCAACCCAACAGGAGGGATTATCCCAGGAGAGGATTTGGAACAGATCGCTAAAGCAGCTGTGACCCATAATTGTTGGGTTCTATCTGATGAAATCTATACCCGGATTGTTTATGATAATGAGGTTGCCCATTCTATTGCCGCGCTGCCAGAGATGGCGGAACGGACAATTATTATGGATGGTTTTTCAAAAACCTACGCAATGACAGGCTGGCGATTGGGTTATGGGATCATGCCCCGGGGGTTGGCAGAAAAGGTGGGTTTATTGTTAACACACTCAGTTGGATCAACTGCGCAATTCACTCAAATTGCTGGTATCGAAGCACTCACAGGCCCCCAGGACCAGGTGGAAATGGTAGTTTCCGAATACCGAAAAAGAAGGGATTTGATTGTTTCAAGACTCAATCAGCTGCCTGGAGTCACCTGTCAGAACCCTCAGGGCGCATTTTATGTGTTTCCCAATATAAAAGAACTTGGTAAAAATTCACAGGAAACCGCGGATTGGATTCTAGAAGAATCGGATGTGGCCCTGCTGCCCGGGTCTGCATTTGGGAAATTTGGTGAGGGATATCTAAGACTCTCTTATGCAAATTCAATAGAGAACATCCAGAAAGCGATGGATCGGCTGGGGGAGCTGTTATTTGCATAGGCAAGGAGCATGAAAATTGTAAAGCCGGAGCTGTTTGAAAGTTTGAATACAAATTGATCAGATTCTTATTCAAAGACAGTCATGCAGTCCTCGATCTGATCAGGGTAGTTGATGGTTTGAAAGATTTCCTCAGCCCTGAAGATATGGTTTCGCAAATTAATTGTATGATCAAAAGGCGCTCTATATGGCCGTTGCCGTTCAGGAAAAGATGAATGGCTTCAAACTGGTAATGGATTAACTCTAACCGGATCAGGAGAGGCGGCTCCGAAGGTGCGTGGATGAACTTCTCAAATTGGTCTATAGTTATCTGCATTTCATCAGCAGGTGGAGGTACATAAAGAGAAAATTCAATAATAGCTCTTTTCTCTCCATTCCAGCTCTGGAATTTCTAGGATTTAATATTTTCCCTAGCCCTGATCCTCAATAATCCGCCAGCCCCTGTGTTCGGCGATTTTCCGAAGTTCTGGGGAGGGGGTTACCGCAATCGGTTCCTCACTGATTTCCAGCATAGGTAAATCGGACATAGTATCTCCGTATGCTGCCACGATTTTCTCATTCTTGTACCGAGTCAGAATGTTGTCTGCTTTCTGCTGATAGGCATTAATCGGTGTTTCTACACCAGTTAATTTCTTCTCCTGAAAAATGAGAGAAGAACCAATAGAGTCTGCACCAATATGGCCCGCAAATAGGTCTACAAGGGGTTGGTAAGCGCTGGATACAAGGACGATCCTTATTCCGGAAGTATTGTATTCTTCTAATTCCTTGATCAGATATTTTCTTCTTTGAGACCACATTTCGTTTTCAACGATCCATTCGGCGATTTTTTTAAATTCATCCGGGGAGGATCCCTTAAGAAGGTTAATTTCCCGATGCATCCACTCCGTTATAGCCTTTTCCTTATTAAGAATGCCTGCCTGAATCAGTGGATACCGCGGCAGCCAGCGTAAGATAAAAAAGCGGTACATCCAGGGATTTAGGTAGGT
Source organism: Chloroflexota bacterium (assembly GCA_030608465.1). Lineage (GTDB taxonomy): Bacteria > Chloroflexota > Anaerolineae > Anaerolineales > UBA11858 > B10-G9. The sequence continues at coordinate 5,640 of JAUWEC010000072.1, read as the reverse complement.
CAGGTAATACCGCTGGAGGGCTTTCCAGCTAGAACCGGTTGTTATTGTTCCTTCAATATCCGAGACAACAATTGACATAAACCTATCCTTTCAGGGGGCGAGTTTCATGCCTTCGATGTAGAAATCATAAAACTTGGCATCTTGATCCAAGTCCACCTGTTTGGCTCTTTCTGCTAATTTTTCCCCCAGGGCAAAGCCTTCATCAGTCAGGAACATGGCGGCGCCGAATCCAGCCCCGTTGGCTATAGTTTCTACAATTTCCTTCTTAACCGGAGGGATCATCCCGAGTTCCAGGATGGAGTCGATATCCACTTCGCCGCCAAAGGATCCGGTGAGCACAACCCGGGTTAAATCTGCGGGGGAGAGATCAAGCTGATCCATCAGCACATCAACGGCGGCTCGAATTGCACCCTTGGCTTTTTGCAGCTCCCGTATATCTATTTGAGTCAGGTACAGATCGATCTCTGGTTTAAGCTGAATTTGCTTAATTCCGCTGCTGGTTTCACTGAGAAGAATATCTGTCGACTCAGAATCTGAACCAGATAGATTCTGATAACCTTCCGAATTTATCCGGCCGCTTTCATCAATAATTCCCGCCCGGCGGAAAACTGCTATAGCGGAGAGAAGTCCGGATCCGGTCAGACCGACCGGAGGCGCATCGGCGATGGTAATCAGGTTTATTTCGCCGTTCTTCTGGGTCACCTTGGTGATTGCGCCGTCTACCGCTCTTGACCCGCATGAGATATTCACTCCTTCAAAGGCGGGTCCAGCGGCTGTGGAGGCGGTTAGGATTTGAGTTCCATCTGTGATCATCACTTCGCCATTTGTGCCCAGATCGATTGCTGCCATTGGACCGCTAGGATTATCAAATCCGAAATAAGCCAGGCAGGCCAGCGCATCAGAACCGACAAATCCGCCAATTAAAGCCGGTAGAGAAACCCGGACGTTTTCAGGAAAGATCCCTTCCATGTAGTGGGATGCATCCGGGATGGATTTAGAGTCGTAGGGTTGGAATGGGATAAATGCCAGTTTATTTAGCGGCAATTCTGTTAATAAATGATGCATTGCCACATTACCGACAATAGTGACTTGTTGTATCCGATCCCATATTTTTGATGGTAAATTGAGCGAATCTACTGCCTGGTTGATGGAAGCCAGCGCCAGGCGGTGCAGTCGATTGGCATGTTGAGGATTATCTATTGCGGCTGCCAAACGCGAAATCACATCAGAACCGTAGACGGTTTGTTGATTTAACCCTCCGCTCCCGGCGGCAACTTCTCCATTGTCCAGTGTGGTTAAGAAGGCGGCGACGGTGGTAGATCCGAGGTCGATTGCCAGCCCCAACGGGATGTCCTGATCCTTTTTGTATCGTGAACTTCCTTTAAATATCTTGTTTGAGTAAACCACGATAGGAGAGAGCACAATACGGGTCTCGCCTTGAATCCGAGCCCGGCAGGCAAGCCGGTTATTTAAGGCAACTTCCCCCGGAGAGAGGTTCTTTAGTTCAATTTCATCAGGAGCTGCGGTTCCAACTTCCACCAGAACTTTACATTTACCGCATGTTCCCCTTCCTGCGCAGGGTTGTTCAAGAGGAAGATTTGATTGGGCTATGACATCTCCCAGCAGATCGCCTTCTTCAGCATGAACGGTTTTTGTTTCTGCTCCGTAGATGATCGTAACTTCAGGCATGGTTTTCTCCAATCATTTCCCGGCAAACGAATAAAATCAGCACAAACACAAATGAATGATCGAGGTTTGAGATTATTAAACCAAATCAGAGTTAGGCGGATAAATCCTTCTTCCAGGGCTGAATTTGTTTAAACATCCATCCCTTTGAAGTTCACTTAAATAATCATTGTTGTTATTTCTGATAAAAGTTCACTCATTGATTATTTACTTCTGAATTTCCAAATAACGATCTCAAATATAAAGCCTTAGGATTCTTTTGATCGCGAACGGTAAAATTTAATCCAATTCATTCCAAACTCATCCCTGCCCATCACCAGATCAGCTGCCTGGACAGCGAGGATAACTTCTTCTTCCAGAGGATTGGTGATCGGACAAGTTAAGCCGGCTAAAATTGCCATGGCAAGGAATGTGGCATTGATAGAAGGGCGGTCCGGCATACCAAAAGAGATATTGCTAGCTCCCATGGTTGTATTCACGCCGAATTCTTCAACGACCATTTTAATGGTATCGATGGCAATCCTGCCCGCATTGTGGTCTGAACCCATGGTCAGCGCTAAGGGATCGATCACCAGCCGATCAGCGGAGATTCCCAGTTTGTCAGCCCGTTCTATCATTTTCGCGGCCACTTTAAAACGGGCTTCTGCTGTTGGGGGGATACCGTCATCATCCATACAGAGGGCAATCACCACGGCATCATATTCCTTCACCAGGGGGAGGACACTGGCCAATCGTTCTTCTTCCCCGTTAACAGAATTGATCAGGGCTTTGCCCTCATAAATAGAGAGGGCAGTTTCCAGGGCTTTGTTATCTGCCGTATCGATACAAAGCGGCATTTCCGTGGCATCCATGACGGCATAAATCATATCTTTGAGCAAAGTTTCCTCGTCTGCTCCTGGCACACCGGCATTCACATCGATGATTTTTGCCCCGGCTTCCACCTGAGCGGCCGCATCGTTTTTTACGATATCAAATTTGCCTTCTTTTAGTTCGTTCAATAATCTTTTCCGGCCAGTCGGATTGATGCGTTCTCCGATAATGACTGTTGGATTGTTCCGCTGAATTTCCACAGTCCTGGATTTTGAAGTGACCAGCGTGGTTAGGTTTTTAGTCATTTTTTCTCCTCTGAACCAGGTTTGATTGATTTCACCTTTCTAGTATATTACAAATATCTCGGCTGGGGTTATTTACATTCACCCAGCTGATAGTTGTTGATTTTTATCAGGGAATTAAACGATATGATTAGAGACCCAGGATTTAACGGGGTTGGATCTCAGCCAGGGCTTCAGCCATCGCCCGGACATGGTCCGGAGAGCTTCCGCAGCAGCCTCCAATCAAAGTAGCTCCCTCTTTCCAGACGTCAGCCGCATAAGCAGCCATTACTTCAGGGGAACCGTTATAAACCACCTCGGTTCCTACCATCTGAGGGATGCCGGCATTGGCTTTGGCGATTATAGGTAGATCTGGATTCGCAGCTTTCATTTCTTTTATGGCTTCGATTAGTTCCTCTGATCCTCTGCCGCAGTTTGCTCCCAACAGCTGGATATTCAACTCACCCAGTTCTTTCACAGCATGTTCGGGACTGACCCCCATCATGGTACGGCCGTGGGAATCAAATGACATGGTAGCTGCGATCGGCAAGTCACTCACCGAGCGGATCCCTGCAACGGCTGCTTTCACTTCACTGAGGTCACTCATGGTTTCAACCCAGAAGAGATCCACACCGCCTTCTGCCAATCCGGCAGCTTGATCAGCGAAGGATTTTTCAGCCTCGCTGACTCTCAAGGTTCCCAGAGGTTCCAAGAGCTGACCAGTTGGTCCCATCGATCCGGCAACCAGAACAGGATGGGGAGCTGAATCTGCTTCGGCTCGAGCGTTTTCAGCAGCTTTTTTGTTTAATTCAATCACTCTGTCCTGCAGTCCGTGGGTTTCCATGCGGACCGAGGTTCCACCAAAAGTATTGGTGAGGATAATCCGGGATCCAGCCTGAATGTACTCCCGGTGAATGCCCCGGACAGCATCCGGGTGCAGGACGTTCCATTCTTCCGGTGAGTCGCCGGCCTCTAAACCAGCATCCATGAGCATGGTGCCCATGGCGCCATCCAGTAGGATTGGTTTGCCGGATTGAAGTAAAGTGTTTAATTTATCCATAAGTGCTCCTGGGTGTAATTGGTATGATCAAAAGACCTGCCTGCAGTTCCCGTAATTAAGGAATTTAAAATCCTCTGGTTTGGAAGTTTATAAGGTGTTCTTTTGTTTTTCGATTTGAAATCCTGCCCTGGTTAATAACTTGGGAAGATCCCTAACGTACTTTTTATTCTTTTCCTTTTCGGAGGAGGGCAGTTGTTCCCAGGGGATGAGATTGGGGTTGGTTTTTTGATCCGGGTTTTTTTCGGTTCCATAACGCCAGCCTTCGGATGTTTTTTCCTGGCACCAGAACTCATGTTCCAGAGCGGCCATGAGGGTTACCTCATCTGGCTCGCCGGCTTGCCTTTCCTCGAATATAAAGTTTTCCGAATCCCAATCCCGCAGGGGAGCGATGCGGTATTCCGCGGCTTTTAACATCACCGGGATCCGGTCCGCCTGCCGGCGATTCTTTTCTTTTAAGTATTCTGAAAGTTCATTCCAGGGAACAAGAGCACCATCTGACTGCCTATCATCTCCAGAGAGATCAATACCTTCCAGGTAGACCCCATGAAGATTGCGGGCTAAGATTTCATGGGTGCCCTTTTGTAATAGTTCAGCTGTGCAGGTCTGATCGAACAAATCAAAGATTCTCAGATTGCCAAACGTTTCCTTATCACTTTGATCCTCCTTCAGCAATAATGACAATCCCCCGCTTTCGGCCATCCGCAGCACAATCGGAATTTGATGGTCTCGTAATTGGTGATTAAGGCGCAGCCCAGTTTGTAAACTAAACGATTCGTCATCAAGGCAGACATACACGAGATCCAAATCGCAAGTATCACCTTCAACAAAGAGGGATCCTACCCGTTCGAAGTTTCCTGACAGGATATCCATGTTTAAGGCTTTGAATTCACACAGGTTCTTCAGGCTGGGATAATGGATCAATAAGGATTCCAATTTTTGTTCAGCGTTCAGGTCTATTAAGGATATGTGAATTTTAACATCCGGATCCGGATTTATTATCCGCCAACCCCGGGCAGCTTCAACGACCAACTTTTGTCCCATTTTCCCCAAGCCGACAACCAGGATATTCGGGCGCCGGTATTGAGGGCTTATTTTCCAGGGGGGATTGTCTCCCAGCATCAAACGGGCACCGCGGTCAAAGATGTTAAATAATTCCAGTCTGAAATGTGTATTTTGATTGGTATTTAGCTCTTTTTCCCGCAGCAGCCCCCAAAGCTGGGAATCAAAAATATGAATGACGCAGGTCAAGGTGCCGTCATTTTTTCGACGGGAGAGCTTTTCGGCTTGCACAGCCACTTCGGCGTTTTTACCGTCGTCACCCAGAACCGAGATGAGGTATCTAGCCCGGTTGAGATTAACTTTTTCCAGCAGTTCTGTGTCTGTGGCATCCCCTAGAATGACTACTGCGCCTGAAGAACGAACGTTCTCTATCCAGTCATTGCCGTCGTCCATTTCAATGACCACCACCGGGCTGCCCTGCGCAAGGAATTGTTGAGCAAGTCGGAACCCTTTGCGTCCTAATCCGCAGATCAGAACGTGATCCCGGATGAACCAAAGCCGGATCCGGTCGGTTTGCTGGTTGAAGATAGCCGTAAAAGCCAGGATGGCGGTATACGCTGTGAGAGCCGGCACGAGGAATCGCGCGACCTGCAATTCCCAGCTGACCGGACCAGGAACTGCGCCAGAATTCAGCGAGATCAAGCCTAACGTCAGGTAAAGATTATCCAGGATTGTTCGTTCTACTCCTGTGACCAACCCGTTTTTCCAGAATCCCAAAAAGCCCAGGACCAGGCCAGCTAGCCC
>JAUWEC010000109.1 GCA_030608465.1 Chloroflexota bacterium | reverse complement strand
TGTCCTGAATGAAATCGAAGGGAGTGTAACGAGGAATCCATTAAATGATCAGAAGGATAGACACCTGGTCTTGCAGACATAGACTTTGGTGGCTTGAACTCCTTATGGATCCTTCGCGGGGCCTGTCTTGAGCCCTTCGATTCCACTTAGGACAGGCTCTTTCCCTTGAGCGAGGTGCTGATGACTTTTTCCAAAACACTGCCCACTGAATACTGATCACTGAATCTGATTACTGATTACCCCTCCGAATACACCCGTTCTTCACCCTTCGATACAATTTACACCTAACGGTGAAAATTACTCAGGATGCCTGGTTTGGTGAAACCTTAAAACTGATTACTACTTACTGGTTACTCATTCTCGTAAACCCATTCTTCGAATTGGGTGCTGAGGTCACACTCGCATGCTTCCTCAAATACTGCCCGCAGATCTTCGCCGCTGGCGTTCTGCCACAAGTAGGTATCATAATAATCCTCGATGGCAGCCATCACGGTTTTTAAACCCAGCTCCTTCTCCATCTCCAGGAAAAACAACGGACCCCGGCCGTAAACGATGGCGCTGTACTCGGCACCTACGTATTCCCCCGCCGGCATTCCAATCGGTATTTTTTCAAACTCCACCCGGCTCCAGCGGTAGTCAAAGGAGTCAATGTAGCCCTGTCCCCCGCTTTTCCCCTGGGAGTCGAGGAAATAAATGTAAGTCATGTACTGCACCAGGGCTTCATCCACCCAGGGTTCATTTTGCTGGTCGTTGCCAACCACGTTGTAAAACCACATGTGCCCCACTTCGTGGGCCAGGGTGGACTCGAGCATATTCTCGGTTGGCATGCCGTACATCTCTCCCCCAGGCACAAATTCATCGACCACGATGCTGGTGATCCCGGGGTATTCAACGCCCAGGGCTCGCATGGGAGAGCTGACAACCTCGAATTCGGTATAGGGATAATCACCCACCCGCTCACTGAGGATTTCAATCGCTTTCAGGGAATAATCCAGTGCGTATCCCTGGTGTAATTCATATTCTTTTTTAGTGTGAACCTTAACCGTTAAATCGCCCACTTGTTTCTTAAGTTCAACATATTGCTGGCTGCCAGCCAGGTAAAAATCCCGCGCCGGACCGGCGGCTAAGACAACTGTCTGCCATGTTCCATCCTCTTTGTGGTCCACTGCCACACCGGAGGAGGCGAGGGTCATGTCGGCTGGCGCCTGGACCTGAACGATATAAAAACTGGCATCCTGGTAGGTCAGGTCCCCGTTGTTTTGGGGATCCTGGCTGTACCAGCCTTCCTCGTCGAAGGCAGGGATCACAGGATAAAAGACATCCAAAACCAGCACGTCGTCAAAGTAGCCGAACAAGCCGTAGTTGCCGCCCATCTCGGTGGGGATGCCCAGTGTGAAGTTCAGCTCAAGCACGACCGATTCGCCGGGTTCCAAGGATTCAGGGAGCTCCACGCGCAGGGCGGAATCGGAGGATTCTAAGGTTGATTTGGCTTCAGCGCCGCCCACAGTCAGGTTGGAGATGGTGATGCTTCCACCTTCAAAGTTGGGGAAAAGCCGGAAGTAAATCTCTTCAAGGGGCTCACTCTCGGTATTGAAGTAACGCACAATCTGATGTCCAGAGATATCCTGGTTGATTTCCTGGGCAATTTCCAGAGAGATATAGTAGGTGCTGGCCTGGGGGAGTTTTTCTAAAATGGATTGAGCGTCAACTGTCAGTCCGTTTTTAAAGACCTCACGGTCCTCCCAGTTGATCTCATCGGCTGTGGCAGGAAAGGTAAATCCAGCGTAGACCACGGGTTCCTCTACTGGCAGAACCGGTTGGTCGGACCGATTGACCCACCAAACACCAATAAAAAATCCGATAATTCCCAGACTCCAGACCACGATAAGTACCAGTTTATTTTTCATAAATCCTCCGGTTTAAGTGTGGATCTTCTCGGCTGTGGCGAAAAAATAGCTTGATATAAATCATAACCCCGGAAGGTCCCTTTTCCAACGCTCCCTTCCTAATCCTGGAGAACCGTTTTTTATCCAATACCTGGGGATGGGTGGTTTTAAAAAAGTTGGAAAGTTTAAGGTTAGAAGGTTTAAAATTTGGCCATTTCAACTATTAGATTAACTACAGAAGTTCCTTTCCGGAGGGACTTTCTTTTTCTAGCCCGCGAATTTGCGACAAGCAGGGAAGGCACTCTATCTTGTCATTCCGAGTGCAACGAGGAATCCATCATACGATCAGAGAACCAAACCGGCAGATTCTGCTAAATTGGTTTAAATTGATTTCTGCTCTCAGTATGGATCCTTCGCGGAGGCTCTCCTGAGCGAAACAGAGAGAAGGCGAAAGGCTCGCAATGATAGAAAAAATGTAAACGTATATACTTTCAACCTTCTAACTTTTCCACGTTTACTCATACTCGGTATACTTTTTCGCTTTCCCCCGTACCAGATCTGCCGGATATTTTTTCTGATTGAGAGTCAGCTTATACTTGGCCGCTTCGATGATATCAATCTCGAACTTATCCGCCAGTTCGATAAGATAAATCAACACGTCCCCGATCTCCTGGCGCAGCGCTTCCCCTTCTTCTTCGTTGAGCGGGTCCTCCGGCTTTTTCCACTGGAAAATCTCCACGATCTCGGCCGCCTCTACACTGAGCGCCATGGCCAGGTTTTTGGGCGCGTGATACTGCTCCCAGTCTCGTTCTTTGATAAATTCCTTAATTGCGGATTTGAGTTTTTCCATAAATACTCCGGTTGTGATAAGGGTATTGTAATTGATAGGGTTGGAAAGTTGGAAGGTTGGGCTGAGCTTTTCGATAAACTCAATCTCCAGGGACGTATTTTATTACCCCTTGATATTTGGGAGAATAAAACGAAAGCGTCGACGAAGGGTCGATGCCCGGTCTGAGACCATCGATAAGCATCCTGAGTACCCTGAGCCCTTCGTTTTCACTCAGGATAAACTCCGCGTTCCGGAGGCGAAGGGGTATTGAAGGGCATTCGCCGGGCAGGTCGAGGAAATAATCCATACTTGATAATACCCATTAATTCTGTATATAATAAGTAAATAGTATCACCTGCCCGGCCGGGGAAACCCTCCCATTTCCTGCTACTGTCCCACTTTCATCGATCTGGAAACCACCGAGTTTGTTCTTTCAATTTAGGGCAGGTAGATTCTATATCATTCAAATCAATACCAAGGAGAGTGCTCGGATGACAAAACGACCCTGGAAAACCCTATCGTTAATCACGTTTGCATTTCTGTTGTTATCCCTCAGTGCCTGCGGAGGATCCGGAGATGCTGAAGATGGTGGTAAAAAACCCTCTGGGAAAGCACTTTCCTTTGAGGAAGCTGCTCAGGTGGTCCTTGACGAGGTGGTGAAACCCGACGACCTGGATCATGAGGTGATCGTTTTCGGTTGGCCTGAACCCCTCACTCCGGAGGACGAACTGCAATCCTACGCCGCGGATGATCTCACTCTTCCGGGCGAGACCATTCTGGTTAACCAGGACTCCTGGTTCTTCTGGGTAGATGATGCCCCGGTGGCGTATTATGTTCACCCGACCCGTTTTGTCCTGGTGGATGTCCAGACTGGTGAGGTCTCCTCCCATGATCAGGAGTGGTGGCCGGTCTTAAACGGGAAAAGCTTGTGGGTGGAGACAGCGGAGTATTGGGATGAAGCCAACTGGATCTTCTCCAACCTGGAAACTCAATCCTCTAGTCAAAATCAATTAATCGGGAGTTATAAATTGGCCTTGCCCGCACCAGTTCCCCTGATTCAGCAAGAGGGGGGGCCTAATTTTGGACTGGTAGTGAACGGCTGGAGTACAGGTCAGATGGCGAAAGATGACATGGAGAACAGCCGGGAGGATATGGAAAAGGTCCTGGATAAATCTGGTTTTGGCGTTGAAACGGTGAAACCAGGGGATCCGAATGCAAAGAATAAAATCCGCGATTGGATCCGGGACCGGGCGGCGGAAATGCAGCCCAGCCAGACAGCCGTGATATACCTCACCGGTCATGGAACTAATATTGTCGGCACCGGTGCCATCTTGGTAGGTGGAGAATATCTCACTGAGGGAAACCTGACGGAGTGGCTGGGAGATTTCCATCCTGGCGTGCATGTTATTGTTATCCTTGATACCTGCCATGCCGGGGCCTGGAAGGACGGGCTTAAGGAAGTCGCTGATGTTAACATCACCTCCACAGGAGCGGATCAGTCGGCATGGGGTGATTTCGATCCATCCTGGGATCCTAATCCAGCTGATCGGGGAGGTGAGTATTCCAGCGGTTATTACGAGGATTGGGATGAGATCATCGGGAGTGATACAGAGAAGGCCAAAGCTCACGCCAGGGCAGCAGAAAATGGCACCAACTACTGGGAAGAAGTGGCCATGATGTCCCACGAATCTGCTAAAGCGAAAGACTATCATGCCATAAAAGGCGAAACCAGCCCGGATGCGGTGAGGGGCAATCCTTTCACCACCCGGTGGATCCCAATTTCTCCTTTCAGCTATTATGTTAATGCCGGCCCAACCCTGACGATGAACATCATGGACATTTTACAACCTGATGGTACGGGAAATGATAAAGTGTCAGATCCGGACTGGGAAACTAATCCGAATGTGGTGAGCGTTTACATAAATTGGTGGGTAGCTTTTCTTGGCGCGTTCCAATATCAAGGTGTAGAAAATTATCATGGTCATACTTATTTCGAGTGCGGTACCCAGGTTGGAGATGTTCTCACTATCTGTGCTCCCGACGCAGGTCCAATGCCGGAAGGAGATGAATTAGTTGGGATTATGGTGCTGGACTCCGACATTCCCCTGGATCCGGGTGACGATATTTACCAGTATGGTTTTGTGCTGGATAGTGATAACGATCCTGCGAATAATTTCCAGTTTGTCCCTCCCTATACCCTGGATTTTTTCCAGGGAACAGACCGGTGGTATGTGGTTTATTATCATAATGGATGGCAGCTGGAAGCCACTTCAGTGGGTGTTGGTCCAATTCCAAGCAATGCGCGGGCAGCGATCATCAAAAATATCCTGGTGTACTTCATCCCCATGAACGAGATTTCAGCGGAATATCCCAGTTACCGATTCAGCGCCTTTGGTTGTGTGGACGGCGGTTGGGGCAGCGGATTCTGCAATGGTGACGTCAGTGGGATAGATGCCACTTATCCACCTATCCCGGTACCCCAGGAGAAAATCGTCATCGAGGAGTAGGTGAAACTGGAACAGTTAGTGTGTTGTGTGATTCGTAAAATAACTCCGGAAGGAAAACTTTTTCCTTCCGGAGTTTGTCCTAAATCTCCCTCTGTGTCTATAATAGTTGGACAACTCCTAGGTATAATTTAGTGAAGAGGCTTGCAGCCGACGAAGCGATCTCCTGATATATTCGGGAGATTGACGCGTTCATCCTGAGTCGTTTGAGCAGAGTGAAAAAGTACCAAAGGGCCTTCCCCGAGCCCTTCTTTTTTACTCAGGATAAACTACGTCGAAGTGTTTGGCACAGCCACAGATTACAACTTTGTTAGGTGCTAGAACACCAGGAAGCGATTCAAGATGCCTGTCCTCAGAAAACACACCAGCATTGCAAACCCCTTGCAATTTAGTGGCAACGGATTGCTCTGCTCACATTTCACTTATGTTAGAATGAAAAAACATTGTTAGTAGAATTTACGGTACAAATCAGCTAATTTTCCGATATACAAGGAATATTATTCCAGATGGATATCAATGAAAAAGCGCTCTTGTATCGCGCCCAGGCGGGAGATCGGGGAGCCGCCGGAACTTTATTTGAGTGCTATTATCAAGAGATTTATACCTATATTTATTATCGGCTAAGTGACACAGTCACTGCTGAGATTCTAACTTCAATAGTATTTATCCGCATGCTCCGCCGCCTTCCAACCTATTTAGATCAGGGTAAATCCTTTTTATCATTTCTGTACACCATTTCAAAGCAAGTGGTGATTGATTATTATCGAACCCAGGATAGAAGTGATCAAAAATCTATTAAGGAATGGCTTCTCGGGGGTAAGCAGCGTGATCCAGTGGGAACTGTTCAATCCCGGGATTCCGTGGACTGCTTCCAGAGAGCTATGCGCCACCTGGACGAGCAGCAGAAGAACGTAATCATCCTTCGCCTCGTTGAGGGTCGTTCCATCCAGGATATATCTGAACTGATCAATAAAAGCGAAAAAGCGGTACGATCTCTGCAGGGTCGAGCTCTCCGATCCCTGGAAAAGATGTTCAGCAGGAAGAGTGCCTATGAACAGATATAGGTTTGACCTCATCTTGGAGGATTGTTTAAGCCGTATAGACCGGGGTGAATCGCTTCCGGAGGTTGTGGATTCCTATCCTGCATTGGAAAGTCATTTAGAACCTCTTCTTCGGGTCGCCTTGATGGGCAGGAGGCTGCCAAAACCTGTGCCGAGCAGTGATGGATTCCGGATTGGGAAAAACATGCTGCTGGCAGAGATGAATAAAATACAGCAGGCGAATACATTCAGACAAAATGGATACAATCCAGATTCCTCCCGTCTGACAGAGCGCTGGTTGGGTAGGATAACGAGACTAATTCAGGTTAAGAGAACTACGCGCCTGACGCCAATTTATCGATTTGCGGTGGTTAGTTTGGTGTTGATCTTGCTGGGAGGTTTTCTTACTGTCAACGCCTCTGCATCCAGTCTCCCGGGAGATGTTCTTTATGATCTCAAACTGGGATTGGAACAGGCCCGGATCTTTTTCACATTTGATCAGGATGCCAGGCAGGAACTGGCGCTGGCGTTTGAGAAAGAACGCGTGTCAGAGGTGGAATTATTGCTGGAGACAGGACGTGAAGAAGAAGTTGAGTTTGGCGGTGTCATTGAACAAAAAGGAGAATCCATCTGGATTATCAAAGGATTCTCAGTTCAAATCGCCCCAGTCACCGAAATGAAAGGCGATCCGGAAATCGGATCTGAGGTTGATGTAGCTGCAACCACTCAAGAGGACGGTACCCTCCAGGCTTCGGAAATTTCCGTGGGGGTTGACGATTTGGATGATGATAAGGTCAAGGATAAAGACGATAAAGTAAAGGATAAAGACGATAAAGTCCAGGATAAAGACGATAAGGTCCAGGATAAAGACGATAAGGTCCAGGATAAAGACGATAAAGTCCAGGATAAAGACGATAAAGTCCAGGATAAAGACGATAAAGTCCAGGATAAAGACGATAAAGTCCAGGATAAAGATGATAAGGTAAAAGACAAAAAGGACGAGGATAAATAACCGGAAAATGATCTAGCCTTTTACCTTCCACTCGGTAGAATAGCACTCCCACATGGAGTGCTTTTTTTATTTATTAGGGATTAATCATTGGGCGGTTATTAACGATAATCCTCATTTCAGTGTTAAAATTCAAACAGATCAAGTTACATACAAGATATTATTATTTCTTCTTATTCAGTACTGCCTTCACACCGAGGAGAAAAAAATGACCTCCCCCCAAACCACCCCTGCTGAACCTAAAAAGAAAAACTGCTTTCTATGGGGCTGCCTGATCGTACTGATGCTTTTTATTATGATCTGCTGCTGCCTGGGATCACTTGTGGCAGTGCCATTTGTGACTGATTTTAACCCCCTTGGTTTGGATTGGCAGAACCGAATATTGGAGGTTATCCCCTGGGAAGATTTTATCCAGGATCCTTCCCTTATCCCCGGCTTACCAGATATATTGAATGAGGACTTCGATTCTTTCTTTGAAGAAGTGGATCCTTCCTCGGATTACACCACACTGGATAGCGGGTCGTTTCAGCTGGTACCCTATACGGCAATTGATTTCCCGATCGCCTTTTCTTACCCCGCAGGTTGGGAAATTGAAGCGGAAGAACTCCATATCGCTGTGAGTTTTTATGACCCGGACAGCAACACCTTTCTCTCCGTGGGCAGGGATTGGGCTTGTCAGGGTTGTTCGACAGCTGCCGATACCTCGGTGAAGCTTATGGAAACTCTGGAATTTCAAGCTCAGGAAGGCACCTTCATGGTTATTGAAAACGCCCCATATTCTGTTTCTTCGGGGGAGGATGCTTATTTTAATGCCTTCGAATGGATAGATTTGGACGGTATTTACAGATGGGCTTATGACATTAATATCTTCGTAGAAGAAGACAATATATACTTTATCATGTGGGGGGATGACCCCGTGTATTTTGAGATGTACGGGGAATTGATAGAAGAGATCGGTGCCAGTTACCGCAGGTGAACGATAGATATATCAAATAAGGGGCTGTCTAAAAAGTCAGCCCCTTTTCAGTTTAACAGATGAAATTTGAGGAAAAAGGATGTGTTTTCAAAAAAAAGAAAAAAGTGACCGCTATTGAACGGCCACTTTGGCAATATTGTGAGCAATATTGAGCAAACCCCACTCAATTTTCACTTTTTCAACTCCCCTCAAATAAAACCTCCGAAACCCCCAATTATGTTTCAACCTGCCATAAACAGCTTCCACCTCAATCGGTCTCTGAGACCGCATCTTCACTCCTTCAGGCGAATTGAGGCGTTTCTTGGCCTGTTCCCTCATTTCTAATAACTCAACGCCAATATACAGTCTGCGATTGTATTTTGACTTTGTGCAGTCTGATTTTACCGGACAACGGGAACAGTCCAAGCATTCATAAACCCGCCTGGTTGAGTGATATCCGTTGTAGCTGGTAACGTCTTTTGTAAACTGATAGGTAAGCGCTTTTCCCCGGGGACAGAGATATTGATCTTTCTCCTTCAGGTAGGTAAAGTTTTCCTGCCGGTAGGTTTTCTTCTTTTGATAACGCTTCTTCTGTTCATAATGAAACAAGTTGTATTTCACATAAGCGGTGATGTTCCTGTCTTTCAGGTAATCATAATTTTCTTCACTGCCGTAGCCAGCGTCCGCGATCAAAACCTGCGGATGTTCTCCCAGCCAGCGTTTTCTTTGTTCTAAATGATCTTTCAAACAGCTGGTGTCCCCAGGATTCTGGTGAATGCTGAAACCGGTGATAAATTGGTTTTCTGTCCCCATCTGGATGTTGTAGCCTGGTTTCAGCTGCCCATTTCTCATATGGTCTTCTTTCATCCTCATGAAGGTGGCCTCTTCATCCGTCTTTGAGAAGCTGTTTCTAT
>JAUWEC010000016.1 GCA_030608465.1 Chloroflexota bacterium | reverse complement strand
TTCTTCTTCAATTACGCTCATTGCCTGACGATAATCATAATACGTACTAAAATTACTTAGAAAATACAGCACTTGTCGTTCTGTATGCAAAACAGATTTATCCTTAAAAAAAGGTGCGACTATTGTTGAAAAATCTTCGTAATATTTTGGGTGATCTGAAAAGAATTTTTTCACCGTATTGGTAGCCAGGAAGGAATCTTCTTTAAATAATGGAACCAATGGTCGGGTTGAATTCAACAGCAGAAAAGGCACACTGAACAAAAACATAACCACTGTCAATAACGAGATCCACTTCTTCGAGGAGATCGTTTTATCTATTAGGATAGCTATCAACGGAGATCCCAACATAAATATAGGAGTGATAAGCCGGCTTCCCCAAGGCTGCCATTTGATGGAAAGGTTGAACAACACAATCACGAAGGGGACTGCCATAAGGTATAAATAAAGGGCAGATTTTCTCTTTTTAATCATCCAGGGCAATAGAATAAGTGCTAAAGTCAATAAAATCATCTGAATCAAATTGCCTGAATATTCTGCGTTGATCCGAAAGTCAACTGAAAATTTAGTTGCTTCAAATGTTGCATCAGGGTTATTGATGTTTTGCCCAAGAGACCATTCGGTCACCTTGGCAATCCAACTATTAAGCTTCGGTAAGGGTGTTGCTAATTGAACAGCGGCGTTTCTAGTCAGGTTTGCATAGGTTGTCTTTAAAGAAAGACTGTCTGTAGTGATTCTACTATTTGCCGTGGAAAGCGGATGACCATACAAATTGAAGTTACGTAAAAAATGCCCGGTATTCATGGCTAAACCGGCAACCACAATCAGTCCCAAAGACCACACTAATCTGGTTTTTTTCTTTTTCCCTGGTATGGAAAATACTTTCAATCCACCTAAAAAGATGCCGATGGCAGCACAAAATATATACGCTGTACCTTTGGTCAGTAAAGCCAAGCCAAAAGAAACTGCTGTAAATATACCATCCTCTAATGTAAATGATTTGACAAACCTCAAGAGAAAGTAGGCAAAACTCAAACACAATACCCCAACGACGATGTCATTCTGAGTACTGGTGCTTTGGAGAATCGCCATGGGTGTCGCAGATGCAACAAACCCTGCTATTATTTGAGTAAACTTAGATAACTTGAATTCTTTTGTTATTAGCGAGATAGTCACCAGAGAGATTAAAAAACTTGACCATTGAACCAAATTCGAGTAAAGATCGGATTTGCTCAGAATCTGCAGCTGGAGTATCGCAAATTCTGCAAGAGGCATTGAATAATTTTGTCTTGCGATAGCTGTGGGATAAAATTTCACATTTTGATGTTGAATCCATTCCGCAACCCGCGCCATGTGATAAGTCATGGAATCGTAATTATTAGGCGGTGATAACAAGGCAATTAATAAAGTTGTAGCACAAATTATTCCGATTAAACATAAAACCAGCCATTCGTACCAATGCAGATTGACTTGACCTTTTAGGAAATTTATCAAAGCAATGTCAAATTTCCTTGATCGAACCAAACCAAAAAGAGCTATACTCTCAAAGATCACAACCAAGATCCAGAAAATTAATATCCCTTTAAAAGTGATCTGATTTATTAGCGATAAGACCTCGGTTGACAATAATATCAGGAAGAAATCAACCAGAAATGATTTTACGAGTGCTTCCCGCAATCCATTTCCATCTTTCACGATGAATATGAAAAAGAATAATAAATACGAGATCAGGATAATTGCTACCATAAAAGTATTCGCTCTGCTGGAATTAAAGATGACATGCTTTGGACAAATTGCTGAAGATCTCTGGATCTCGTGCTGCGATGATATTTCCCCAAGCCTTAGGATCAAGCAGCTCACAGGGATATAGAGCAAATCGCCTCCAGCGATGAGGGCTGCCATAAGCCTGAATGGGATACCATTCCGAGACAATCAACTTATAAGATCTAGCCAGGAGATACTCCGCTAGATCAGTTATTGAATACCCCAATGGTTCGGTCTTAGCGTTTTCAAATTCGCACAAGATCAAATCCGGGGAAACCTGATCCCAGGGAAAACCTTGCAAAACGAAATAATCATACCCTTCGGTGTCAATTTTCAAAAAATTTATTTGCTCTTCAAGCAGCTGCTGTTCTGCGAGAAAACCTGCAAGGGTAATGACATCCACCTTCATAGCTTCGTGATGGCTCTTATGAAAAGGCGTCAGCGAACTGATCCCACTGGATTGGTCACTCTTATATAGGGTTACGTTTGAAGCTGGTTGGTTTGAAACCGCCCGGGGGTCAACATGAACAAGGTGGTAAGATCCAAATTTCTTAGTTAACACTTCCCGATTCTCAAGATCAGGTTCAAAGGCAAAGACCCGCCATCCAGATTTCGTAAATGGAGCCAACGCTCCTCCTTGATGGGCACCCACGTCGATCATTAAGCCCTGCATTTTATCAGCCTCTAAGGCTTGATAACAAATTCCAAGTTCATCTATTGCTGCCCCAGATCCATAAGAGTGGATCTTTTGCATGGACTTGCGAAATAAAGCAGCCCAACCTTCTTCTACAATGATTTGAACGGCAGTTCTTACTTTTTTCATGCCTTCCTTTCATAAAAATATTTCTTTGATTTATGGGTAAACCTTTCCCCAAAACATCTTTATGGCTGCAGAACAACTCTGATCCATCTTGCGGTTGTTCCAATCCGAGCCAATATCCAAAGTCGGGGATTAAGGATAATCCTATCAAGGAAACCGCTCTATATTTCAGTCATTGAATTATAATCCACAAAACAGGCGGGTCAAGGGAATAATGGTTATTATTAACTTAATGGCTCATGTGTAAAAGATATGCAAGAAATGCAGTTAACTTTAGTCATGGGTTTTCCGATTACAGAACTACTTGAGAATAATAATTATTCGGACTGGATATTAGCGCATTTTCACCTAAGGGGTTTGTATTGTCCAATCTGTCAAGAACCTATGGAACAATCTCGTTAGTTCAGGCGCACCAAAAGAAGCAAATTGATAGTACATCGCTGTTATGTGTGTGACACATCCAATAACTTGTACACAGGCACTGAATTTCTATGCTGTCACTGGACGTCCATGCAGGTTGTCTTATTTATGTGAGTTGTCTGCAAAGGCGAGATAACGCTGGAAGAACATATCCATCGTTTCATGCAAAAAGAGTATATATGTTATAAAGATGTGTGATGAGCCTGCAATCAAATTGTCTGAAAACACGCCACCGTTATATTTGCCGCTTGAGATCCTCAAAATCGTAATCCACCATCATTTGGATCAATTCTTTAAATCCTACAGTTGGTTTCCAACCTAACTTCTTATGCGCCTTTGCCGGATCCCCGACCAGCAATTTTTCCTCCACAGGACGGAAATATCGGTCATCCTGGACCACGTATTCCAGATAATCTAACCCGAGATATGAGAAAGCCGATTCACAGAGATCCCGGACGCTGTGAGTTTCACCCGTGCAAACAACGAAGTCTTCCGGTTGTTCCTGCTGAAGCATTAGCCACATCGCTTTGACGTAATCCCCAGCATAACCCCAATCCCGGCGAGCTTCTAAATTTCCCAATCGCAGTTCTTTTGCCAGGCCTAATTTAATTCTCGCTGCGCCATGGGTAACTTTGCGGGTCACAAACTCTAATCCTCTGCGAGGGCTCTCATGATTATATAAAATGCCTGAACAGGCATAAATATTAAATACCTGCCGGTAGTGCTTCGTCATCCAATGGCCGTATGCTTTGGCAATTCCGTAGGGACCGCGCGGATTTAAAGGGGTTGTCTCTGTCTGGGGGACTTCCTGAACGGTGCCGAAAATCTCGCTGGAAGAAGCTTGATAAAAACGGGCTTGAGGGTATGCCAACCGGACAGCCTCCAAAATACGGGCGACTCCTAACGCTGTGGCATCCCCTGTTAAAACGGGCTGATGGGATGAAATCGGCACGAAAGAAGAAGCTGCTAAATTGTAAACCTCATCTGGCTGGTATTGTTCCAAAATGGAGATCAAAGATCCTTGATCATGCAGGTTGCCCTGAACAATTTCAAGCTGATCTTGAATATGCCGTAAGCGCTGGAAAGACACTGTACTAGACCGGCGAACCATTCCTATCACATCATAGCCTTTCTCCAGTAAGAATTCAGCTAAATAGGATCCATCCTGTCCGGTGATACCGGTAAGAAACGCTTTTGTCATGATTGAATATCAGCCTCCGGAACTGTTTCTTATTATTCAGTGTATAAATTAATATTTATTCCCCAACTGTACACGGCTTCTATGCTTTTCAATCCCTGATTTGCGGTTCGGGAATACTCCCGGGTCTAGAACTCGAAACAATTAATCTGTCTTAATTTTCTTCACCCATTCGCGCTCACTTTGATACCATTCCACAATCTTTCCGATCCCCTCCTCGAGGGAAACCTGCGGATCCCAATCCAGCAGTGATTTAGCTTTACTGACATCGGCCTGACTGGTAATCATATCTGCCGGATGCTTGGGATGAAAAACGACCTCAGCGCGTTTACCGATTTTCTTCTCCAAAGCAGCTATCAGCTCATTAATGGTCATCACTTCGTGCCCACCCAAGTTGATGATTTCATAACCAACTAATTTTAACGCAGAGATGGTTCCCCTTGCGATATCATCAACAAAGGTAAACCCACGAGATTGGTCACCGTCTCCATTGAGATGAACAGGCATTTCCTCCTGGATCCATTTAACAAAACGGAACATAACCATATCCGGTCTCCCAGCAGGCCCGTATACGGTGAAATATCGCACAACAGATACATCAATCCCATATAAATAATAGTAGGCATGAGCCATCACTTCTGCCGCCTTCTTGCTGGCTGCGTAGGCTTGAAGTGGTTTATCACTGTTAGCTGTTTCCGGAGTTGGTAATTGTGCATCTTCACCATAGATACTGGAGGTAGAGGCCAGGATAAACTTCGGTATATTATCCCGGCGGCATAATTCGAGTAGGTTTAATGTACCTGTAGCATTGGTATCCAGATAAACCCAGGGGTCTTCCAGGCTGTCCCGGACACCAGCCCGGGCTGCCAGGTTAATGACCGCATCAAATCCCTGCCCGGCTATCTGAGTATTTTCAAGCAAATTGCGATCTTTGACATCAAGTTTATGAAATGAAAATCCCGGGATTTTGTTTAATTTGGCAAGACGGTACTCTTTCATACGGACATCATAAGCATGATTGAGATTATCGAGGCCTACAACAATGGATCCTTGATCCAGAAGCATTTCTGCAACAACCGAGGCTATAAAACCAGCTGCTCCAGTAATAAGGTATTTTTTCATAATTAATTCCTGCCACATTACATTTACAAAAAGGTTACTTTCGAATCATCAATCCCGATCTTCCCCAAAGGATTCCTATCTCTTAGAACAAACTCAGCTGTTCCACCTGGTCATTATTATCTTCGGGCTCTTCAGGCTGAATTACAGGCGTTTTTTCAGCTCCATCTATCAAAGCTGGAAGTTTCGCAAAATCTTCTTCCACAACAGACCGCAATGATGGACGGTGGAGAGCTGCCGCCGGATGAAAAAAAGGCACTACCAGCATTCCTTTGACCCGGGTTGGCTGTCCATGAATTTCACTGATCTTCGCATGGGGGAAAAACTTCGCCATGGAAAATCGCCCCAAGGTAACAATTACGCTGGGATTGATAATTTGAAGCTGCTGGTCAAGAAAAAGATTGCATGCCTTCAACTCTTCCGGCGCTGGATCCCTGTTTCCTGGTGGTCTGCATTTGACAACATTGGTAATAAAAACATCCTCTCGTTTCATCCCGATTGAATCTAATAGTTCCACCAATAAATCACCGGCAGCCCCAACAAAAGGTCTCCCCTGCATATTTTCATGAAAACCGGGACCTTCTCCAATAAATATGATTTCTGCGTTGGAAGGACCTTCACCCGGCACACCTTTCTCGCGGGAGTGATATAGTTCACACTTATTACAACTGGAAACATCTTCAGCTATTTTTTTCAGCGCCTGATCTGGATTCATTCGGGAACATTGCTCCTTTTATTGGGGGGTTCTATCCCGGGATTGGATCTCCCTTGTGCAGATAGGTAGGGGAAAGTGTCAGGATGTCATCAACAGTGCCGTCCTGCCATTTGTTCCAAGCCAGTTCAGCCAGGTATTTCGGGCTTCGAAGGGCCAAAATTGGACTGGCTACTTCAATCAAATCATGGTCCTCAACAATACGGCGGATTTTTTCATTTAATTCTCCTGTCAGGATGCAGGGCTGATCGATCTTTTTTAGCAGATCATCAAGGGTGAGGTTTTCTACAGGATCGTCCGCTTCCCAACTCCCGTCCTCAGCCTTATACCAACCTACCGCCAAACGATTCCTACCAGCCTGAAGAACGGCTGCCAGCCTGGTGTCTCTGACAGGAACAGCTCTGGCAGTAATATCAAGCGTGGGAATGCCGATCACAGGTAATTGGTAGGTATACGCGATGCCTTTGATCAATGCCAGGCCGATTCGAAGTCCAGTAAAAGATCCCGGTCCAATAGCAACCGCCAAAACATGTAAATCCGCGGCAGATAAACCTGCCCGGGACAGGTTTGACTGAACAGCATTTGCCAATTCTACAGTGTGGTAGCGGCGGGAAATCCAACTTTCTTCACATAAAATTTGGTTTCCGTCAAACAGTGCTATTCCTACAGACTGGGTTGAAGTATCCACTGCCAATAACATGCTTACGCTCCGTAAATCTCTTCCCTGAATTGATCGAGTAGATTCTTATGCCGGTCACCCCGCGCATTTACAATAAAATCTCTCTGTTCATCATTAATAAAGCGCATATTAATCCATAAATAATCTTCCGGTAACGCTTCTTTGATCCTGTCGGCCCATTCCACCAGAAGCGGGCCTTGATTGAGCATGGTATCAATATCCAGATCGATGGCTTCTTCAGGACTCGTCAATCGAAAGGCGTCCAAGTGAAACAATTGTTTGCGATCCAAACGCCGGTATACATTAATCAGAACATAAGTCGGGCTGGATACAGAATCATAGGATCCCCAACCTGAAGCAATACCCTGAACCAAGGTGGTTTTTCCGGCGCCCAGATTGCCTTCCAGACCAATAACATCACCAGGCTGTAACATCTCCCCTAACCGCATGCCAATCCGGCGGGTCTGAGTGGGACTACGGCTGATGACTTCAAATGAACCTTTCTCAATTACAGCCATATCATTAATCCATTAATAATTATCCGTGGGGTTTCTAAAATTATTTTACCATTCTCTACGGGTCAATTATTTTCAGATCAGCCAGAGAAGCGATGAGTTTTTTCTTCCCTACTCCTTCAAAAAAAATATCCACAATTTCGTCATCATCCTGGAGAACACTGTTTAACACCAGCCCTTCTCCCCATTTTCCGTGTTTTATTTTTTGTCCGGGATGATACTGACTCTCTAGTTTTTTTGTGTCAGGGGACTCTCCCTGGATATTCTTCCAAGATTGAACAACCTGAGTTCTTTTCTGTGGAGGGGGCGAGTAATAAGGTAGACCATCATCTGCTCTTAATTCCAGGGGGACATCCCGATAATAGCGGGAAGCTTCCATGGGCTCAAAATAACCGAAATTGTACCGGTTTAATGAATGGAACAAGTATAATCGGTCTTTCGCCCTTGTAATACCCACATAAAACAGTCTTCGTTCTTCTTCCATCCCTTCAGGTTCGTCAAATGATCTTTGGTGCGGCAGTATCCCCTCGTTTAATCCGATGATTATTACCTGTCTGAATTCCAATCCTTTAGCGGCATGCAGCGTCAATAAAGTAGGAACATCCAGTTGAGTATCCATTGTGTCCTGATCCGACACCAGAGCTACATCTTCCAGGAATGTTAACAAACCGAGAGTTTGGTATTCGGATGCCAATCTCCGCAGCTCAATAACATTTTCCCATCGGTCATAACCTACATCGCTTCCATCTTCAATATAAGTCCGGTAATCAGTATCTGAAAGAATCAGCTCAACAATCTCAACTGGGGGAAGGGTTTCAAATACACCTCTCCATTTATACAATAAACGTCCAAACCCCATCAGCCGGCTGCCTCCAGCTTTTGTAAAGGATTCCAGTTCTGGCGGATTTTCTTCAGCAAGGCTGAGAAGCAAGTTTCCGGGTGTAACCTCGTTTTTCTGCGCAACTGTAATTAATTCTGCAAAGGTTTTGGTTCCAATCTTACGGCTGGGTGTATTAATCACCCGGGATAGACTGAATAAATCATCAGGATTTACTACCAAACGCAGGTAAGCGACGATATCTTTTACCTCCCTGCGGCCATAAAACCGCTGGGCTCCGACCAATTTATACGGTAGGTTTGCTGAAAGGAATGCCTCTTCTACCATGCGGGATTGGGCGTTGGTTCTGTACATCACCGCAAAATCGGAAGCCACTGCCTTTTTTTGGGAGAGTTGCTGAATAATCGTTTCCACCACAAGTTGGGCTTGTTCCCGTTCATCGTAAGTTTCACGGATGGAAATCTTCTCCCCAGCTCCCCGCTCAGTGAAGAGTTTCTTGGGAGTTCGCTGAGTATTACGATCGATAATAGACATAGCAGTATCGAGAATGTTCTGTGTGGATCGGTAGTTTTGCTCCAGAAGGATCACGGCTGCATCCGAGAAATCTTCTTCAAACCTGCGGACGTTTCTGTAATCTGCACCCCGCCAGCGGTAAATGGATTGATCTGGATCTCCCACAACAAACAAGTTCCGATGGAGGGATGCCAGGTGCTTCAACAATGTGTATTGTGCCATGTTGGTGTCCTGGAATTCATCAACCAGAATGAACTGGTACCGGTGGGCATACTTGTCCCGGATGCTATCATTATCTGAAAGCAAAATTGCCATCCACAACAACAGATCATCAAAATCAAGAGCATTGCTGGCCAGCAGGAATTTCTGGTACTCCTGATACACTCTGGCGACAATTTCATCACGATAGGTTTTAATCGGAAAATCTTCTGGCAGGTAAAGTTCGTTCTTTGCTGCAGAGATAGATGCATGAACGCTTTGGGGCCGATAGCGTTTTTCGTCCAGGTTTTGATCTTGAATTACTTGACGAACAACTTTCACCTGGTCATCCGCATCAAAAATGACATAGTTGGAATTTACCGGCAAGTTATCGGACTCAATACGGAGAATCCGGGCACATGTTGCATGAAAAGTACCCAGGGTTAAACCATGGGTATGTTGTCCCAACAGCTCGGCAATCCGATCCCCCATTTCCGAAGCAGCCTTGTTGGTGAACGTAACTGCCATGACATGATACGGCTCAATTCCCTGTTCTCCAATCAAATACGCTACCCGGTGAGTTAGAACACGCGTCTTTCCTGAACCTGGGCCTGCGAGTACCAAGACAGGTCCAGGAGGGGTTTTGACAGCTTTTATTTGTTGGGGGTTCAAGGATTTCAAGATATCCATTCTGGGCTGATTCTAATGGGTTGCCAGATAAGTGTCAACAACATTGCGGAAATGAACACCCTGTCGTAGAATTGATTTATGAACTGGGACCTGATTGGACATGAATGGGCAGTCCAACTTTTACGCGGACACATCGTTCAAAATAATTTGCGCCATGCGTATCTAATCACCGGTCCTTCCGGTGTTGGGAAAAAAACCCTGGCAGTGAAATTTGTTCAAGCAATTAACTGCGAAGATCCGGTTGAACAAGGCATTCCCTGCCAAGCTTGCCAAACCTGCCTGAGAATTTCCCGGATGGAACATCCTGACCTATTCCCGGTCAAAGTGGAGGAAGGCAGTACTCAGATAAAAATTGATCAAATTCGGGAATTAATTCATCGTTTCTCTCTTACTCCATACGTAGCCTCTCGCAAGATAGGATTGTTAATAAACTTTGAACAAGCCAATTCTCAAGCACAGAACTCCTTATTAAAAACCCTGGAAGAGCCTCCTGGGGATTCAATTATGATCCTGACTGCGACATCGGCAAATTCCCTCCTGGATACAATCACATCGCGGTGTGAGGAAATTAAACTCAATACCGTACCAATCTCAATTTCCAGAAACGGTCTGGAGCATATCCACGGCATCCCGGCGGATCAAGCAGATTTCCTGGCTCATATATCGGGGGGTAAACCAGAAATTGCCCTCCACTATCACCGGGATCCGGCTGCACTGGAACTAAGGGAAATATTACTCAACGATCACCGACAAATCCTGCAAGGCAACTCTGTAGAACGGTTTTCTTACGCTTCCAAATATGAAAAAGATTCCCTAATGGTTAATAAAGTCATCGATACCTGGAGTTCCCTCTGGCACGATATTATGCATCAGTCTGGAAAATCCCGGGCGCCCATTCAGAATATTGACCGTTCTACCGAAATCGATCAAATCGTCAACAGAGTTAATCTAGGAACAGCTCAGAAAACCCTCAACATTTTCCGCAGAGCCCACTCCCTTCTGCTCGATAACGCAAATCTAAAACTAACTTTCGAGGACCTTCTGCTACAGCTGCCCCGATTCGAGAACTTATAAGTCAGCCGAACATTCCGTCTGAATCAGAGTATAAAATAGTCCCTGAGCTTCCAACAATGCAGCAGGATGATGAATATGCTATACTCTGATAAGGATTTGGTTGTTTGGCAGATTAACCTAGACAATTCAGACTTGATCAGTTCTGGTACAGCATACAAATCTGAGAATTAGTTCATCAGCCCTCTGATAGAAAATCGCGTTTAATTAACATTAGAAATCTTCCCGGGATCATATCGGATAGGGTTGAGCGGATTGTTGAAATAAAAAAAGATTGCTCTCCTGGACACCCGGGATTAGATGGGCTAAGTCGACTGTATTACCTTATTGAATTTGGTTAAAAACAATATTAAAGAGATCTATTTAATGGCTATAAAAAAGTCATCTAACAAACAGCTGCCGACAGAAAGCTCCAAAGCTTCCCTAGAGCTTCTGTATCGGGTTAGTAGAGAGATCGCTACGACTCTTGATTTATCTGTTGTCCTGGAACGCGTTCTTTCTCTCTCAATAAACACAATTGGAGCAATCAGGGGGAGCATTATTATCTTGGATGAACATGAAAATCCAATAGAATCCGCGATCATCGTACAGGATCAGGTTATCAACCATACCAATGAACAATTGCGCTCTACCCTGGACGAAGGTCTTGCCGGCTGGGTGGTCAAAAATCGAGATGCAGTCAATGTCCCCGATACCAGCAAGGATGAACGCTGGCTCCGAAAACCAGATGATGAGGAAAGCGCAACTGGCGCAAAATCTGTTGTTGCAGTCCCGATTATGGTTCGGAATGAGCTGGTTGGAGTTATTACCCTGGTTCACCCGGATCCAAACCATCTCCAGGAAGATCATATCGCCCTTGTTCATGCTATTGCAGACCAGGCAGGAATCGCAGTATTAAACGCCAAATTGTACAGTGAGAGCCAACGACAGACCCGGGTGATGACAGCGCTTGCTAACAGTGCAACAGCAATGTCATCCACATTAAATTTGGAACATGTACTGCAAAACATACTTGAGGAAATCCGAACCGCCCTCCAGGTTGAAGCCGTCACCTTATCCTTAATTACCCGCGATGAACAGTACCTGGAATATAAGGCTGCGAGGCATGATACGATCGATCTTCGATCTAACCTGGTTGGAAAACGGATTAGAATCGGTCAAGGATTTGCCGGCTGGGTTGCTGAATCCGGTTTAGGAGAGATTGTTCCTAATCCTGCTGAAGATAAACGCTTTTTACAGACCAACGCAATATACCCGGAAATCTCGCCTTTTGCTATTGTGGCTGCCCCAATTTTCCTTCAGGGAAAGGTGTTTGGTGTCCTGGAAGCAATTAACCCCTACGGCAAGCATTTTGAAAGTGACGCGCTGCAGGTCCTGTCCGGTATTGGGAGCCTTGCCGGTTCCTCAATTCAAAACGCAAAGTTATATGAGGATCTGCAAATTACCCACAGCAGATATCACGACCTGTTCGAAAACAGCATAGATCCGATTATCATCACCGATCTGGTAGGAAATATTATTGAATCCAATATTCAAACCCTGAAATCCAGCCATTATTCCCCTGAAGAGCTCAAAACAATAGCCATCAGCGAAATTCATAATGTCAACTGGGAAATCGTTGGGAGAGATTATTCAAAATTACTTGAAGGAACATCCAACAGCTACGAATCTACCCTGACAACAAAGGATAAGATAGAAATCCCTATCCAGGTAAACGTTCACCAAATTCAAATAGCTGATCAATGCCGGCTGCAGTGGATCTTAAGGGATATTTCAGAGCGGAAAAATCTTGATCAGCTGCGGGAAGATCTGACATCAATGATTTTTCATGATCTGAGGTCACCCTTATCGAATGTAATATCAAGTCTTGATGTCATCCAAGCCTCCCTGCCGGAAAACTACGACCCGGAAATTTACTCCCTGTTTGAGATAGCTAACCGGTCGACTCTCCGGATCCAGCGCCTCACAAAATCATTACTGGATATCAATCGGTTAGAAAGCGGACAGCCAATTACCAACAAAAAATTAGTCAGCCCAGAAGAGCTGATAAATTTTGCCAAACTGGCGTTGATCACCCAGGCAAATGCCAAGAAACAAACAGTCACAATTGACCTTGCCCCAGATATTCCCCGGATCAATGCAGATAGAGATATGTTAGAACGGGTGTTAATAAATCTATTCCAGAATGCTATTAAGTTCACCCCTACAAAAGGGCGGATCGAATTTGGAGTGAAAATGGAGGATAATGTTCCTCATTTTTGGGTCCAAGATACCGGATCAGGTGTCGATCCTAAATACATTGATCGCATTTTTGATAAATATACCCGGATTCACCCAGACGAGAGAATCAAGGGGTTGGGATTGGGTTTGGCATTCTGTAGGTTAGCAGTAGAAGGTCATGGGGGAAAAATCTGGGTCGAAAATCTTCTTGAAGGTGGAGCCATTTTTTCATTTACAATTCCAGCTGCGGAATAATCACTATTATTAATCAAATTTTCTTCTGCATAGTTAAAAGTTGAAGGAGATAGGAATGCACGAAATCAAACCCGGGATTTATTACGAGGATACTTATCCAGGACCAACCATAGGAGCTATCCTGCTTCCCCGGGGCATGATATTCATTGATGCACCTTTGCGTCCGGAGGATGGTCACCGCTGGAAATCTAATTTACTTAATCGCAGCCAGGGCACAATACATAAAATTGTAGTCTGCCTTGATGATCATCCAGACAGAACTATTGGCGCGAACAGTTTGGATTGTCCCATTGTGACCCACCGGGATGCTGCCAAGACATTGCAGGATCAGTCTGCGTCTTTCCGTAGTCAGCTTCCAGAAAGCGGAGCAATCTGGGAAAAATATCCTGAAACCACCGGACTTCAATGGGTCATTCCGGACATTACATTTTCAGAACGAATGCAGTTTCATTGGGCAGATGAACCTGTTCTGATTGAACACCATCCCGGTCCGAGACCTGGATCAAGCTGGGTGATTATCCCTTCCGAGAAAGTTGTCTTTATTGGAGACGCCGCAGCAGTTATTGGACCTCCCTTCTTAGGAAAAGCCCATTTGCCTACCTGGATTGACACCCTGGATATTTTGTTAAGAGCAAAATACAAAGATTATCAAATCATCAGCGGCCGGGGAGGACCGGTTAACCTGGATAATATTCGGGAACTGAAAAAATCCTTCCGGAAAATTCACCGCCGAATAGACAAGCTGGCCAACCGTCGGGCATCTGTAGATGATGTAAGTAATCTGGCGGGAAAATTCATGGATGAATTTTCTTTTCTAAAAAGAGATCGGGATTTCTTCCTCCAGCGGTTGCGCCACGGATTATCTCAGTATTACATCAGGAATTATTTTCCCCAAACGGATGATAACGGGAAAAAAATACCCTGAGTGTATCTCTTAGCCAAAACCTGCACACCAGATATTTCACATGAGTGATTCCTTTCAAAACCCGGATCAAGGTTATCTTCCACTTTTCCATACTACTCGGGGAGAAGTAGTTGAATCTATCCATTACGGGGCGATCGCAATTGTTGATCCTTCCGGCAAACTATTCGCCTGGTACTGTAATCCAGAAGCGGTTAGTTTCCTGCGGTCTTCAGCAAAACCGTTCCAGTCACTGCCTCTGGTGGAAATGGGCGGGTTGGACACTTTTCAAATTACTGAAAAAGAGTTAGCCATAACTTGCGCATCCCACTCAGGGACTGATCAACATTTAATAACGGTCCACGGGCTTCAGCAAAAGATCGGCATCACCGAAAAAGATTTATTATGCTGCACCCATCAGCCATTCGATTCTAGTACTCGCGCATTGTTGAGAGATCGGGGAGAACAACCCTCTCCAAATCGCCATAATTGTTCTGGAAAACACAGCGGCATGTTGGCACAGGCGAAATTACTGCAGGCTGATCTGGGAAACTATACAGAAATTGAGCATCCTGTCCAGGTGCAAATCAGGTCGGTTATTGCCGAAATGTGCGGCATTGAACCCTCCAGAATCCAGATAGGGAGGGATGGCTGTTCAGTTCCTTCTTTTGCTATGCCCCTGTATCACGCTGCTTGGGGCTTTGCCCGGCTTATAAATCCTGATGTACACTCTGAAAAACGGAAAAATGCCTGCAAAAAGATAACTTCAGCCATGACAGCCCATCCCTTTCAGGTAGGAGGTTCCGGTCGGCTGGATACCCGTTTGATGAAAATCGCTGCAGGCAAGATTATCTCCAAAGCTGGAGCAGAAGCATTCCAGTCTGCGGGTATCCTGGAGAACACGATCTATCCTGGATCGCCGGCTCTGGGTATCGCCCTTAAAATATCCGATGGAGATCAAGGTAAACGCGCCAGAAGGGCCGTTTTGATAGAAATCTTAATCCAACTGAAAGCATTATCCGCCGACCAGATTAAAGATCTGGCAGATATTGGACCAATCCTTACCAACCGTAATCGATGTGATCTCGTAACCGGAGTCGCAAAACCCTGTTTTCAATTACAATACAGCTAAACTATGAATGGAAAACAGCTTGCGGCCAAGACACATCAGTTATTGGTAAACGAGTACGGCCTTCCAACCTGGCGCCCTCATCTGTCTCCTGTGAGCGAACTTGTCTCCACCATCCTATCCCAAAACACCAATGATCTAAATCGAGATCGAGCCTATGACACCCTCAGGGAGAACTTTCCAACCTGGGAAGAGGTCAGAGATGCTCCGGAAAATCTACTCGCCGAATCGATCAAAACCGCAGGTTTGGCTAATCAAAAAGGACCTGCAATCCAAAATGCACTGAGATTCATTGCTGAAGAAAGGGGGAAAATCGAGCTGGATTTTTTAAGATCAAAACCCAGCCAGGAAGCTTCTTTATGGCTAACTAATTTAAAAGGAGTCGGTCCTAAAACCGCAGCTATTGTTCTTTTATTCTCCCTGGATATGCCAGCATTTCCAGTTGATACACACGTGTACCGGGTTACAGGGAGGATTGGGATACGGCCGGATAAGATGAACGCAGCCAAGGCGCATACCTTTCTTGCCGGGCAGTTTTCACCGGATACCTATTATGCAATTCATCTAAACCTGATCCGGCTGGGACGGGAAATATGCAAAGCGCGCCAACCTCTCTGCCAGAACTGTCCACTAAATAAGATTTGCAATTATTACGAAAATGAGAAAAATCAATAAGACATTGTATCTGAGGTACCTGATCACCGCACTGCTTATCTCACTGGGGTTCCTGTCAAGCTGTATGCTTTACCCTTCTCCCGAGAAACCAACTCTACCCCCATCCCTGAAGGAAGAAATATCCCCCACCTTGTTACTATCTGAATCCATAACCTTAGAAGTACCAATTATCCAACCCGGAGAATTATACACTCCTGTTGGCTTACTCCAGGGAGAATCCTTACTTGTTTACAGCAGTCCCTCTGCAGATGCCCCAACCATAGACAGTATTCCCGCAACAAGTATTAATATCAAGATTTCTGGAGAACCGCAAATACATGGAAATACAGCCTGGATCTTGGCAGACTATAATCAAATTCAGGGCTGGGTTGATTTAAACCATCTGGCTGTTCAAAAGGGAGAACTCCCGGAAGACTTGATAGCACTTGGACAACTCGTTCTGGCTGCCCTTCAATCTTATGATTACAATCTACTGGCAGATCTGGTTAATCCGGATCATTGTCTGAGATTTTCCCCCTATTCGTATCTCGCTGAAAACAATTTAATATTCTGCCCTGAAGAAGTGGGCAATCTAATAGCTTCAGATGAAAAATATACCTGGGGAGAATATGACGGGATCGGTAATCCGATAATAATGACTTTCCCGGAATATCATCAGGAATTTGTGTATGATTCGAATTATATTAATCCAGATACGGTTGGTTTTAATGTTGAGGTGAGCTCAGGAAATGCCATTAACAACATAGCTGATATATACCCCGGGGGAGTGATGATTGAGTATTACTTCTCTGGTTTTGATCCGCAATATGGCGGTATGGATTGGAGAAGTATAAGACTGGTTCTTATCCAAGACAATCATACCTGGTACCTGGCGGCAATTATCCATGGAGAATGGACAATTTAATAAACACGATCCGTAATCCTGAGAAGATTATGGATCGAACCTAGAAAAAAACGAATTCAATCAATGAAAAAGAACTTCTACCAGACAATAATCCTCATCATCCTCATCGGAACCCTATTTATCGGCGGCAGATATTTGTTATCCGCTAGGACGCCGGAACAAAGCACCGAGGAAATATCACAGCTCTCAAACCTCCCAGATAACCTGCCTTTACTGACACCTGTTCCAACGTCCACACCGATCCTGCCACCCCTCCTAAGTACTATTCCCGGAGATGTATATTATTTTTACGGGGACTGGGAATCAGCAATCACCAGCTATCAGGCTACCCTGGACAATGCTTCCTCTCCGGATCAAATCAGCAAAGCTTTGTTAGGGTTGGGAAAAGTCTATTCCCAGAAGCAGGATTATCAGCAAGCCTTGGATTATCTGCGGTTGTTGGTCTCAACCTATCCGGATTCCGCCCTGATCCACAAAGGATTTTTCGCCCTGGCAGAGACCTACACAGTATTGGATCGGCACCCTGAAGCTGCAGACGCCTACAATTTATACCTTTCCCGCCGCCCGGGAATCCTGGATGCGTTTGTGCAGCACCGGAGAGGTGATGCTCTCTCATTAGCCGGAGAGTCCACCCAGGCGATTGATGCCTATCAGGCAGCCATCGCCGCGGGAAGCGGAGACTCTCTTTTTACTCTCCAATTGAAAATTGGTCAGCAGTATGCCGCTCTGGAAGATCATGCTACTGCGATTGTAATCTACAAGGATATATATATTCAAACATCCAATGATTACGCCAAAGCCCGGTCAAATTATTTACTGGGTCTTTCCTATTTGGATCTCGGGCAGGTCGACCTGGCTGAAGCCGCATTCCAGGACGCAGTGATTCAGTACCCCCTCAGTTATGATTCCTATTTAGCGCTATTGGAACTGGTCAATGGTGGTTTCGAAATTAATGACCTCGATCGAGGTCTGGTCGATTATTTTGCTGGACAATATAGTCATGCTGTGGAAGCTTTTGACCGCTACTTAATCGAACCAGAAGCCGAAGATCTGGGAACCGCCCTGTATTACAAGGGATTTTCTCTGCGGGCAATGGGTAGGCATGAAGAGGCGCTGGATGCCTGGGATGAATTGATAGACCAATATCCGGATCATTCCTACTGGGATCAAGCCTGGGAATTTAAAGCATACTCGCTCTGGTTCTATCTTTACCGCTACAATGAAGCCAGTCAGTTTCTGCTGGACTTTGTCAGCAAGAGCCCCTACCATCCGCGGGCAGCTGAATTTTTGTTTGATGCTGCCAGGGTTGAAGAGCTGACAGGTGATCTAGAAACCGCGGCAACACTCTGGAAACGGGTGTTTAATGAATATCCAACATCTTCTTACGCCAACATATCTTTATTTAAGAGTGGTATCTCCCGGGTAAGAATGGGTGATTATTCGCAGGCGCTGAATTTATTCTCTATTTACCGCGATGCTACCCAATCATTTGGAGAACTCTCCCAGGCACTGTTTTGGATCGGGAAAGTATATGATCTTCAGGGCAATTCTGACGCGGCGCTGGCTGCCTGGAGTGAAGCCGCCAATGCGGATCCCACCGGGTACTACAGCGAACGGGCTCGCGATCTACTGCTGAACCGGCACCCATTTACACCACCACAAGATTACGATATCGGTTTTGATGTCCTGGTTGAACAGCAGGAAGCTGAGGACTGGATTAAAGAAAACTTTTCAATTCCTCCCGAAACGAATCTGGACGGTCTCGGCCTATTAGCAGATGATCCTCGAATAGTCAGCGGCACCGAGCTATGGGAATTGGGTTTATATAACGAAGCCCGGGCAGAATTTGAGGAACTCAGAAATGAGGTCAGTTTTGATCCAATTAGCAGTTACAGGCTGGCTAACTATTACCTTGATCTGGGTCTTTACCGTCCGGCTATCTTTGCTGCTCGTCAAGTATTAAATGCAGCAGGTATGGATGATGCTGAAACTATGAACGCGCCTGCCTATTTTAATCACATCCGGTTTGGAACTTATTACAGCGACCTGGTCATCCCCGCCGGTCAAGAATATGGATTTCATCCTCTGTTACTATTCAGTGTGATCCGGCAGGAATCTCTTTTTGAAGGTTTTGTTCGCTCGACTGCCGGTGCGAGGGGGTTAATGCAGATAATTCCCAGCACTGGTGCAGAGCGGGCAGACCAAGAGAGTTGGCCGCCTGACTACAGTGATGAGGATCTCTACCGCCCACAGGTGAGCATTAAATTAGGGACTGCGTATTTAGGTTTCCTGCGGTCCTATTTTGATGGGGATATCTATGCCGCATTGGCAGCATATAATGCAGGTCCGGGAAATTCTGCTGCCTGGTTGGCTCTGGCTCGGGGTGATCCGGATCTCTTTTTCGAAATTATTCGATTTTCTGAAACCCGGCTATATCTGAAAAATATCTCTGAGAACTTCGCCATATACCGGCGTTTGTATACTCGAACCCAGTAACAGGACAGGCTGGTATTGATATCTCTGGTTGAAAATCCAAGCCACTTTTTTTGAAATTAATACCGCAGAAGAGCTCCTATTCCCCCATGCTTATGAAATACCGGATCATTTTTGATCACTTTTATCCTTCCCCCAGTCAATAATACATTTCTTACCGCTAATTCACCGATATCACCAATTTTTTCAAATAATCCTGAACAAAAAGGGCAGCCTTCCATCTTCTGCACTGTCAGGTAATCACATCCGGTGCAGCAGAACCCTGGTTGGTGGAAATCCTCTTCCACCAACAAAGTCTGAATCCGTCCTTCCCGTACTGCACCCAGAACATCCTCAGCGCGGAGTACTCCCCGCCTTCCCTTGGCTGTCTCAGTAATCACTGTTTCTACCAGCCGCTGCTGATGCCGGTCATCTTTCATTTGAGCTATTTCCTGAATTAGCTCCAGGATATATTGCTTTTTCGCGGTCAGTTCAACAGGAAATACTCCGCTGATTAAACTCTGCCATACTTTAGGCAAGTACTCTTTGAATGTTGCTGTGGTCGGCTCAGTGCCCCCTAAAAATACTCTTCGGATATCGTGTTTCTTTAAGAATTGATCAGCAAGCTGGGAAGCTTTCCGAAAATTCCGGTCTATAATGGTTTTAATGCGATCTGGATCCCCTTCAACTCCAGATAAACCACCCATGGGGCGGGTACCACCGCTCTGCTTCACACGCTGGACCTCCTCTCCTTCAAAAATGCTTTCAGCTACAAGCTCACCCAAATGGAACGCCATCATCCGGGTTTTTTGTTGATCCACAAGAGTCACTCCAAAACCAGAGAATCTATCCAGAGTTGAAACTAGGGATTTCAGCATAAGCCCTCTGGATATCTGCACCTGGTTCTTCATATCAACTGAAAAGGAGTATGCTCGAAAGAAACCATCCTGCTGACAGGAATACACTACTGCGCTTCGACTTGCTGCCCAATCAAATTCCTTTTCAAAAAAAACTCTCACTGCCTTGAGATCTTCTTCCGCCTGGATGCCCTTAATTAATGAACGCAGGATCAATTTATTTGTCTCTGGTGTATTCCCAATAAAATCATTACGGAAGATTAAACTCAAAACAGGAGCTGGCGCCTGGTATTCCAATAATTCATTGAGATCCTTGGCCGTGAACATGTCTTCCTCCCTTGTGGTTCTTCAATCAGATGAGGGAATAACACTTTCTGTTCGACGAATCTACGGTCTTTTTTCCAGAATCAGCTCAAACTCGAGGGTTTCATCTTCACGGATTACCAGTATATTAACCTGATCGCCGGGTTTTTTATAAGTTAATAAATAACCCATAAAGTCCGCAAAATTATTCACCAACTGATCATCGATAGCAATGATCAAGTCACCGCCTTTCGGAACAACCTCGCCAGTTTCCGCACCTACCAGTCCGGCTTTATCCGCCGGACTGCCAGGAGTAACCTCACGGATATAAACACCGTTAGATTGGGGTAGATCTAATTCTTCCTGAACAAACAGGCTGATCTCGCCTATTACCTGGATTCCGACATAAGGTGAGTCATGTTTCCCATAGGTAATCAAATCAGGCACTACATTTCTTGCTGTATCGATGGAAATCGCAAAACCGAGGCCAGAGTTAACGGGTTGCCCGGAAAGATCAATATTTATGGTACTGATTGCTGAATTGATGCCTACAACTTCACCATTCAAGTTTAGCAAAGGACCGCCGGAATTACCTGGATTAATAGCCGCGTCAGTTTGAATGATATTCCCGGTAGCAAATACTCCTCCACCTGGCGCAAAATGCATCGAATTCATGGTTCTACCCAGGGCGGAGATGATCCCTTGAGTCATCGTTCCATAAAATCCCTGCGGATTACCAATGGCGATCACAGTCTGCCCTACCAAAAGATCCTGATTCCGACCCAGAGTGAGGACCTTTAACACGGGTGGCAGCTGATCCAGTTCAAGGACAGCGAGGTCGGAATCAGGATCTGAACCGAGAATCTGGGCCCTGGTTTTAAAACCAGAAGGAAAGTCAACTTCTAAATCAGTCGCGGAATGAACAACATGGAAATTTGTGACAATATGCCCTTCTTCATCCCAGACAAATCCAGTTCCTAAACCACCCCCTTCTTCTGTCAGAGCACGAATAGCTACTACGCCCGGGTTTACTTCCTCATAGAGTGAAGAAAGATTTCCATCTTGAATTACAACCTTACTAATGGTTGTGATTTTTTCATCATTGATAGGTTCAATATATTGTGTAAGCCAGGATTGTGGGTTTACAGAACAGGCTAGAGCGGTGAGGAGCAGAAGCGTCACAACGAGTAAAATTGCAGAACGATTTTTCATGGGTTGTCCCTTCTTTAATGAGTCTATATTAACTGTATTATACAGGAATGTAACATCCAAAATGGCATCCTAATGATAATGGATGATTCAAATCAGATCATCTAAAAGATACTTATTGAGCATAAAATCTTACGAGAGATTATCGCGTTTGACGTAATAGTACCCTGGAGATTTAATAAAAATATTATACTTCTATTAGGAAATCATTAACGGAGCGGGATTGTATCTGCTGACAGACGGAGGGCCATGATGATCTCCTGGTTGAAAATGATAAAAGCCTCCTCAAACAGGTCAACCTGTTTGAGGAGGCTTTCGCCAAAGGAGGAAACAGTGATAAATTTTTATTATCTCCCGTCTCAGAATAAATCATAACAGACCACCTCCATGATGCCAAAGTACAAGCTCACAGAATATATATGACCTTCATCCTATACGTATTTATCAATATTTAAATAACTCTTTATAAACACTTATCGGAGAATAAAGTGCGCCTTCAGAATATGATTTTTACTGCCAAACAGACGGAATAATTTGCCCACCTTCATGTACTAGACCTATAATTCTCTAACTATTGCCTTTTACCAGTGCCTGTTGTAAAATCGTATTCGAATCTATTTGCCCTCGTAGCTCAGTGGATTAGAGCACTTGCTTGCGGAGTAAGGGGTCGCGTGTTCGAATCACGCCGAGGGTGCTCAAAACGGAACGGGAAATCCCGCTCCGTTTTAAAATTAATATATATTCAAGCAATAATTATCAAAACCAGAATCCATTATTGCGGAGAGTATTTTTATGAATCACGTCGCTATTATCACCGATAGTACCAACAAGCTACCGTAAATATCCTGAATTATTTCTTATCCGGGCAATCCTTTTATCAGTTATCTGAGATGAAGAATCCTTCGCGGACGGCGCGAATCTCCCCTAATCAGAGTTTTCCACTCATCTTGCGAAAAGTGGCACCTTACCCAGCACTTCCCAACCTTCCGCTGCATTATTCAAAGATTGTCTTAATGAACTCCTGAACC
Organism: Chloroflexota bacterium; assembly: GCA_030608465.1. GTDB lineage: Bacteria > Chloroflexota > Anaerolineae > Anaerolineales > UBA11858 > B10-G9. The sequence goes on along the minus strand of JAUWEC010000016.1, from coordinate 1,887 downwards.
AGGGGAAAGACGTAATTTCCATTTTGATCTCCTCGGTAATTTCAAGCACTGTCAATTCAGCTTTGCAAGCTCAGAGGGAAATTGCCTCAGATAGAATTTCTGTTGTGGATTCAAAAACAGCTAGTTTGGAAACGACATTGCACAGCATGGTGTATAGAAAAAATTCTCCGGGAAACTTCAGATCAAAACATTACCGTAACCTCTCTTTTAGAAATGTGTTGTATCTTTCATAATTGAAAGATACTCATACTTATTTCGAAAGAGAGGATTTATGTCTAAAGTAGCCATTGTAACTGACAGTTCACCCAATATACCTGAGCACCTTATCAAAGAAAATCAAATCCATGTTGTTCCACTCAACGTAATCTGGGGAGAGGAATCCTATTATGACGGCGTGGAAATCACAAATGCCGAGTTTTACACACGTCTCGAAACAGACAAAGTTATGCCCAGTACATCCCAACCATCTGTCGCTGAATTTGAAGTGGTTTTTCGTTCCCTCTACGAGGATGGTTATGAAATACTTGGCGACTTCTTATCGGAGGATCTGTCCGGTACAATATCCTCCGCCACCCAGGCTAAAAAAATGCTCCCCAAAGCAACAATTGAAATCGTGAATTCAAGATCCCTGGCAATGGCCCACGGGTTTCAGGTTCTGGCCGCCGCCAGAGCAGCCAAGAACGGCGCCTCGCTTGCTGAATGTAAACGGATTGCAGAGGATGCCCGGGACCGCTCCGGCGTGATCTTTGTTCTCGACACCCTGGAGTTTTTACACCGAGGAGGCAGAATAGGAGGAGCAAAACGATTTGTTGGAACCTTATTGAATGTCAAACCTATCCTGACTGTTGAGGATGGCACAATTATCACCCTCGATCAAGTCCGAACTCAGAATAAAGCTCTGGAAGCAATAGTTGATTTAATTGAAGAAAGAACCAAAGATCATAAAAACATCCAATTGGCAACCCTGCATGCTAACAATCCAGAAACAGCCCAATTTATCCTGGATGAAGTAGCCAAAAGATTACCCCTGGCGGAGAAGATATTCGCTGAACTCAGCCCTGTTCTTGGGACCCATGCCGGTCCAGGAGCGGTAGGGTTGGCATATCAGGTGGATATGTAAATTCCGGAAACGATTGCAAGAAATGTTTGGTAAAACGTCCAGCCAGCCGGCTGGACGTTTTATTTTCTTCAATGGTAAACTTATTCATGGGTTTTCAATCGCAATCTGTTCAAAAGGCATAATACACGATGGAAAAAGATATGTTTTCCGGTTCATCAAAAACACCTCCAGCTCAAGACGATATTAAAATATTATCGTTTGATGCTGAACCATATCCTGATGGTCGAAGGGTGAAAGTCAGGCTGTTATTATCTTCCTTTCTACAGGGACCTAACGCACTCATAAATTTATCCAACCAGGAGAACCAGGAACTTGCAACAGTAAATATCGTCAATATCTTTAGCTCAGAGAATGAGATCACCCTCCATGTCCCCGGAAATAAAAAGCAACCCGGTAGTTATAAAGTTAATGTCGAAGTGTTTTATGTTGAGGAAGAAGAAATCGAGCAGGATGGGGAGCAGCGGTTATCTTTTAAACAATCCCTGGTCGATAGCGCTTCCACCTCATTTTCTATCCAGTGACTATTCCTTTCCCGAACGACTTTATCACTGAAATTAACCGACTTCTTGGGGAACAATCCTCAATTTTTTGGGAGATACAAGAAACAGCGCCGCCGATCTCAGGTCTGCGCGTAAACACACTTAAAATAAATCCTGATTTAATCCAGACAACCCTGTCTGTCGAATTAACTGGTTTGCCCTGGACTGATAACGGATTTCAACTCTCTCATTTCAGTAATCCAGGAAAACATCCCTATCACTCCGCCG
>JAUWEC010000047.1 GCA_030608465.1 Chloroflexota bacterium | reverse complement strand
CTTCTGCAGGGAATCACTGGCATGCTGCTCTCGGTTTATTATGTTCCCACGCCGGATCATGCCTACGACAGCATTACCTTTATCATGACCGGTGTTCAGTTTGGCTGGCTTATCCGCGGACTTCACCATTGGGGCTCATCCCTGCTAATTCTGACTGCTTTCATCCACCTGCTGCGGGTATTCTTTTACGGCGCCTATAAATATCCCCGGGAAATCACCTGGTTTACCGGTGTCATCCTGTTTATCGGCTCTTTGGGAATGGGCTTTACCGGATATCTGCTGCCCTGGAACCAGCGTTCCTATTGGGCGACAACAGTTGGTACCGAGATCGCCGGAACTGTGCCGGTAGTGGGGGATTTCATTTTGCGGGTGCTGCGGGGAGGAACTGACTTGAGCGCATTAACCCTCTCACGTTTCTTCTCCATGCATATCTGGATCCTCCCGGCGGTAATCATAGCCGCAGTCTGCACCCACCTATATCTGGTGATCCGGCTAGGGATCTCCAATATTCCCGAGAGAGATAGCTGATCCTAAATTCCAGCTGATTTGTGGATAGAGTATGAGGAGACATCCCGTGAAAGAAGAACACAAACAAGAATATAAACAAAAATACGAACAAGCCAAACAAGACGGTGTCAAATTCTGGCCCGATATCATTTATAAAGACCTGTTGGTATCATTTGGCCTATTCATTCTTTTGGTAGGTCTGGTTACATTCATTGGGGTTCCCTCCGAAGCCAAAGCAGATCCCAGCGACACCTCGTATATCCCCAGACCAGAATGGTATTTCCTGTTCCTCTTTGAGTTCTTAAAATTTGTTCCGGGAAAAATCGAGTGGGTAGGCACAACTTTGATCCCTGCTATAGCCGTGCTGGCATTATTTGCACTTCCATTCCTGGATAAAAACCATCTAAGGCACTGGAAAAACCGTCTGACAGGTATATCCATTATGGGTGTTGTAGTGCTGGGCATGGTGGGCCTGACAATTCGCTCGGTGATCACCACTCCAGATCAGGTAGAGGGATCGGCAGCTAATACGATTCAGGAGCAAATGGTCCTTGGGCAGGAGCTCTATTCTATTTACTGTGTAGAGTGTCACGGCCCGGATGGAGAAGGCGGCATAATTGCCGGCGTGGAAGGATTGGAGGGTGTGGAGTTAAAGTCGATCAGCAGCAGGGATGAAATATATACCCGTTCTGATGAAACGCTGGAAAATATTGCAGCTTACGGCCAGCAGGATCTGGGTATGCCGCCCTATGGCTTGGCGTATGGTGGTGAATTGAAAAAAGGGGAGATAGAATCGCTGGTTACGTATATGCGCTATACCTGGGATGACAGAGTAGATATTCCGGAAGATGCCGCAGCTGCAGGTGTAATTCCCGAAATCAAGGAGTTTGAAGTCCCGTCCTATGAGGTACATATCTCCAGAATCGCTCAGCGCTACTGCATCTCCTGCCATCGACCTGGAAAGGAGAATAACAATTTCCTGATGCAAACCTACCAGGAAATGCTCACTACCGGGGATAATCAGGGTAATAACCTGATTGCCGGAGATCTAAACAGCTATCTGCTCCTAACCAATAAAGGGAATAGCATCTTCGATCCCGATAGCGGGGAAGAGATCATCCAGCAAATGCCGCCCACCAAGTTGATGAGATATGAATATATTCATATCTTCGAGGTATGGGTATTAAACGGCATGCCTGAAACTGCCGCTGAAGCAGATGCCCTTACAGCTGCCGCACAGGAGGAATAAAACCAAAAGAATATGATCCATAATCCTCCTAGAATTACGGATCGCTTAGATTACAAAAAAACGCCTCCAAAAATGGAGGCGTTTTTGTTATTTCTACGAAAGTTCAATCAAGGGATCAGGGAGACGCAAACAAAGTATTTTCCAAGGCGTTAAGTTTAGATGCCAATACTCCCAGATCGGTCTGGGCGGAAAAGCTGTCGTCTTCCAATTCAATCAAAATTAATTGGTGACGCTGGAGCATATTAACTACAACTTCAACCTGGTCGTCGTTTAACATCGTTTTTAATGTCTCCAGGGTAGAGCCCACCTTATCCAGGGCCAGTTTGGCATCAGCAAACCGGCTCTGTTCCAAAGCCAGGGTCGCATCAGCAACAGCTGCCCGGGCGCTTAAGATGGTAATGTGGGTTGTGATATCCGCTATTTCTTCTGTTAAGCTCACATTATGTTCCTCAAAAACGCTCAACCTGTCAATTTCTTCTTCAAGCGTGGCAATTTCTGTCTGGGCAGAAATAATCTCTTCTGTTAAATCTGCGACCTTAGCCTTTTCTGGTTGATAACGAAGAACTGCATCAACAAAAAATCCTCCAGCGAATGCAATCGCGATCACAACTAACCAGATCAGGATACGGCGAAAGATCAGCCGGGCTTTCCCGGGTTTTATCTTTTCATCCGGTGTTACCTCAGGGCTTTCCGCAACCTCACCTTCAAAGGAAGATGTAGGTTCTGACTCAGTATTGGACTCCTCAATATGGGCTTCCATTTCAGCCTCGTCAATTTTCTTTTCCAGATCATCCTTCAAATTATCTTCATTACTAGTCATTCGAATCTCCTTGGTGATGTTCAAACTAATAAAACAATTATACCTGATTCCAATTCGCTTTCATTGCTGCTGGATATGCCAGGATCTGAAAGAGATTTAACTCGCACCTGTAAAAGCAGAAGAGCTGGTAAATTACCAGCTCTTCCATCACTAATCTTTGGAGAGATATGGATGGTTATTTTACTTTGATCTTAATGGTGTGAGGAAGTGCTTCCTCAGCAACCGGTACCCGCAGGGCAAGGATTCCATTCTTCAAATCGGCTTCAGATTTCTCCATATCAAGCAATTTTGGCAATCGGATAACTCGTCTGAATTTTCCTGTTGGCTGTTCCTTGCGCAGGTATTTTACATCTTCGTCCGCAGCTTTGAATTCACCCTGAATGTCAATGGTTTTTTCTACAATCTCAATTTCAAGATCCTCGGGTTCCAATCCAGGAACAATCATTTCAATCACATAAGAGCCATTCTCAACGATGACATCCAGTGGGACATGAATATCACTTTCAACTGCTCCCAAGTTATGTACCGGGCGACTGTAATGACGATGATAAGGTTTTATATACATGGACATATTGTGCTCCTTAATTTATCAGTAAGTTGATTGTTGTTTTGTCTGTTTATCATGATAAAGACTGATTGTTTGAAGAACACAAACAAAATATTAGAAAAAAACAAAAGCTTTGTCTATAGAGTATTAACAGGGAAATCCCGATACTCCTGCATCGGCAGGTAATCAGGAGACCAAGAGAAGATTACAGATCTTTTTCGCCAACCAAAATCAGGTAAGGAGCACCCTCATCATAATCTGCCCCGTCAAAATCCCCCAAGAGGGCAATTTTCTTGAAACCAGCCTCTCTGAATTCCCTCAAGTAGATTTCCAGGGAGCAAAGTTTGTGTTCAGTGGATTGAATTGATCTTTCAATTCGACCATCCGGAAACAGCTGTTCATACAACCAATCCCAGCGGATTCCATCTGAAGTAGCAGCTAGCCGGCTGTTTACCTGGACAGGATGACCGGTTTCCGGGTGGGTGAAAACGGTTTCCAGGTCCGGCTCAGAGTCAATATCAATCCCCCAGAGATTTCCATGCAGGGCTTTAATCCGATATGGGTTGGGAACACTGACGATAAACAAGCCCTTCTTTTGGAGGACCAGGGTCACATTACCAAGCAAAAGCTGGCGATCCTGCGCAGTTAGAATGCTGTAGGTATTACAGGGAACTATCACCGACCCAAAAACGCAATCTGCTTGAAAGTGAAGCATATCAGCTTGAATGATGTCAATCCGTTTCCAAAGATCCTCGTTATCACTCCTCAATTCAGATTTCAGAAATTGGATGCTGTTCCAATCCACATCCAGACCCACAATCTGCCGCCCAGATCTGGCCAGAGGAATGGTTACCCGGCCGTGACCGCATCCTAATTCCAGGATTGGATCTTTTCCTTTGGTCCATGATCTCCAGAAATGTAAATCATCAGTATATTTCGCGTGATGATGTTGAACCAGACTGCCTGTCATACCTGCTTTACCTCTCTTATTTTCGCTGTCCTTGACGATCACTTGTATAAAGATTATACTGCTTTGAGCAAATCAAATGTTTTCACCGGGGTGTAGCGCAGTTGGTAGCGCGCCGCGTTTGGGACGCGGAGGTCGACGGTTCAAGTCCGTCCACCCCGACTTTTTTTTATATTAAATATTTCTTCCTTTTCCAGGGTTAAGCCAAATAATACATTTTCATGTTTGTATATTTAGATCTTATAACTTGACCTGGTTTGATTTAACTAAAGGGAGACTGGTATAATTCAGGAAAATCATTCATCTGCCGGTACACCTATGAGGACTATAGATCTATCAAAATTTCAGGCTGAGTCAGGTATTGCTGGGTTATTCAATACTCTGCGGGGAATCTTTTCCTATGGATGGTACTGGCAGCAGAGCCGAAAAAGCCAGGAAGAACTGGTTGAGATCCTGGATACGGTCCTGGGGAATGATTGTGTTTTATTAAGAGATGTGAACATCCCCCGCGTTGACAGACCTATACCTATGGTTCTGCTTACACCCTCCAGTTTGATGGTCATAAATCCAAAATCCCAGCAAGGTTTCTACCGTGCGGAAGGAAAACGCTGGGAAGAACTAGGGCGAGATGATGAGTATAAGCTGGCACCTAATAACATGATCCGGGAAACCTGGCTGTACCAAAAAACAATTGAAGGCTACCTCAAACAACATAATTTCTCTTCACCAACCGAACGGGGAGTGATGATATTTGTCTCACCGGAAACTCATGTGGAAACCATCCGACCCCGGGTTCGGGTAATCCAGGCTGATGGTATTAAAAACTTCGCCCGTGAATTGGCAATATCCAAGCCTGTTTTCAGCGATATAGATTTCAGAAACGCAATAAAACTGCTGTCCGAACCCCGGCTTCCCGAAAAAAGAAAATCCAAAATTGCTCTTCGGGAAAAAACCAACCAGGTCTCCGATGCGGTTTCCAAAGTTGATGAAAGTCTGGGAAAAGTCACCAACCGGATAAATTTCACCCGCAAAGAATGGACGATTGTCGGCAGCCTGGTTGCACTGGTAATTATCGTTCTCATCCTCCTGATCATATTTGTAATTTTAACGCTGTAAAGTAGTCAACGGAAATCGCGTGCAAAGGCCTTTTCTTTCCATCATCATACCTGCCTACAATGAAGAGTTTCGCCTTCCGGACACCTTGTCCCAGGTGGAATCATTCCTTGAAGAACAAATCTATTCTTCCGAGGTCTGGATTGTTGACAACAACAGCACGGACCGTACCTCCGAGATTATCCAGGAATATTCATCGCGGAATACCAATTTCCAGGGACTTTTTGAAAAAGAGCCGGGGAAAGGGGCTGCTGTCAGATGCGGCATGCTCAAGGCGCAGGGGGATTTTTTATTCATGTGCGATGCTGATCTTTCCATGCCCATTAAGGAATTGAACAATTTCCTCCCACCTCAACTGGAAGGATTTGACATTGCGATCGCCTCCAGGGAGGCCCCCGGAGCTGTCCGTTATGATGAACCTCAGTTCCGGCACCTGGGAGGGCGTTTGATGAACGGTTTAATTCAGCTGTTTGCGCTGCCGGGAATAAATGATACACAGTGCGGATTTAAATGTTTTTCTGCAACCACCGCGAAAGACCTTTTTCAACATCAAACATTATCCGGTTGGTCCTTTGATATTGAACTGCTTTATATTGCCCGGCAAAGAGGTTTCACTATCAAAGAAATACCTATACCCTGGATCTACCACCAAGAGAGCAAAGTCAACCCATTTCGGGATGCACTAAAAATCCTATTGGATATCAAAACAATCCGACGAAATTCAGCTCAAGGCCTGTATGACCCGGAGAATTGATCCCGCTTTAATTCCTCCTCAACCAAATTTGTTATTTGAACGTTGCTTCTGGAACGAGGGAATCCTCCTGGTTGCAGGGATTGATGAAGCAGGCCGAGGTTCTCTTGCCGGACCAGTATCAGCTGCTGCTGTCATCCTTCCTCCCCTGGATGAAATCCAGAAGACCTTGTCCGGCGTTCAGGATTCCAAACAATTGTCCGCTGCTGAAAGGGAGGAACAAAGAATCTTAATTGAGTCCAAGAGCAGAGCCTGGGCAGTTGGTTTCGCCGTTAGCGCAGAGATTGACCAGGTGGGAATTGTTGGTGCTACTCAATTGGCTATCCAGCGGGCACTGGATCAATTGATAGTAAAACCGCAGCACTTGCTGATAGACTACCTGGTACTCCCAAATAATCCCAGTCCGCAAACCCGTTTGGTGAAAGGCGATGCCCGATCACTAAGCATCGCAGCCGCTTCTATCCTGGCGAAAACTCATCGGGATGAATGGATGATCTCCGTTGCCAATAAGTATCCTGAATATAACCTCAAAGCCAATAAAGGCTACGGCACTGCCGATCACTTGAAAGCCATCAAAACCTACGGTTACAGCACCCTGCATCGGATGACTTTTAAGCCAATGAGGGAGATGGAATAATATCCCAAGCCCATTTCATCCAGCGCATTTATCAATCCATCCATTCATGACCAGGTGCTCTAAATTAAACAAAACTGATCCTATCGCCGGGTGGTTTGAGCTATTAATAATGGTGGCGTCTATCATGACACGGTTATTTCGGGATATCATACAATCAGAATATCGATAATGTGTTCAATATAACTCATAGTAAGATTAAGCAAAACTATTGGAAACCAAAAAGTAGTACGATCATGTCGAGTGAAAAGAAACTTAAACCCTCCGGAACATGGCCATCATTAATATCCCCGGAAATGACCGGTAAACTTCTCGAGTTCAGTGAACCGGTTTGGAACAAGAACGGTGATCTGTTCTGGAGAGAAAGAAATTCCAATCAAGCTGGAATCTGTCAGTATTTCTTTGATGAAAAAGAGATCAGGGATTTATCCCCTGGCATTAATGTCGGCGGTGGAATCGGGTATGGAGGTGGATCCTTTACAGTAAAAGGTGATTCAATCGTTTATGTTGAGAAAGGATCCAATCAGCTGTACATGCTCTCAACTGATGATATCCAGCCAATAAAATTGACCACCTCATTGTACAAGACTGCGGCACCCAGGATTTCACCGTCGGGAAAATACCTGTGTTTTGTCCACTCCGACGGGACCGCAGATACTATTACGATAATTGGTATTGATGGCTCTTTTTCTCCCCTTCCCCTGGTCACCGGATCTGACTTCTACAACTATCCCCGCTGGCATCCGGATGGATCACGATTGGCTTGGATCAGCTGGAATCATCCAAACATGCCCTGGGACAGCAGCCGGCTTTCTCTGGTGGAGCTGAATGAAAATCCAGGAGACCTGCCTACTCTGAAAGATGAAACCCTGGTTGCCGGAGGAGAGGGGATATCTGTCGTTCAGCCAGAATTCTCTCCGGATGGACGTTACCTTGCATATGTCTCTGACCTAGGCGGCTGGTGGCAGATCTACCTTCTTGATTTGGCGTCAGGTAATCACACGCAGCTCACCCATGCTCAAGCGGAACATGCCCTGCCCCCCTGGCTGCAGGATCAATGCACTTACGGATTCAGCAATGACAGCCGGTGGATTTTTTTCACCCGTAACCAGGCTGGCTTCTCCTCCCTCTGGCAGGTTAATCTGGAATCTGGACAGGAATCCCAAATTGACCTTGATGAAGACTATACCTGGCTGGAAGGTTTTTCCATTTCACCGCGGGACAATCAAATCGCTGTGATTGCCTCCCGGGGAGATATCCCCCACCGCTTAATCACAGTCACTCCCGATGGTCAGACTACGATCATCCGAAACTCCACACCAGATATACAATCTAGAAATATTTTTTCTCTACCAAAGCCAGTCTCCTGGTCTGGTTCTGATGAGGACACGATTCACGGATTGTTTTATTCACCACACAATCCCTCCTATGCAGATAATAGTTTGCCACCGCTAATGATCATTATCCACAGCGGTCCCACCAGGCAGAAATGGGCTGAGTTTGAACCCAGGGCGCAGTTTTTTTCCAGTCGGGGATACGGGGTGCTGGTGGTCAATTACCGTGGCAGCACAGGGTACGGACGCGAGTACCGCCAAGCACTGAATAGACAGTGGGGAGTAGTTGATGTGGAGGATTGCCTTAGCGGTGCTCGTTTTGCCGTTAATCAAGGGTGGGCAGACCCGGAAAAGATGGCCCTGCTGGGAAGCAGCTCCGGGGGCTTAACGGTACTGCAAACCCTGGTAACCTACCCGGGTGTTTTCCGGGCGGGGATCACCCTTTACGGCATAACCAATCATTTAACCCTGCTGGAAAATCCGCCTAAATTTGAACGGTTTTATTCCGACTGGCTGCTGGGACCCTATCCTGAATATGCGGGTGTGTACCGGGAGCGCTCACCGCTGTTTTCTGCTGACAAAATTCGCGATCCAGTAGCAGTCTTCCAGGGAGGGAAAGATCTAATAGTTCCGCCCAATCAGGCAGAACAAATTGTCGGCGCATTAAGAAAAAATGGTGTGCCGCATGAATACTATCTATACCCAGAGGAAGGTCACGGCTTTAAACAAGCTGAAAACCTTCAGGATTTTTTCCTGAAGGTGGATGCTTTCCTTAGAAAATATGTTATTAAAAAATAGGAAAAAATGGAGATAGAGACGAAAATAATCGCTCTGGGAACAGGGTTGGTTGGCAGCGCTATTGTCAAAGATTTGACCCGGGAAGATGAGTATAATGTCCTGGCGGTAGATTTAAATCAGGCAGCGTTCGATAAACTTAACAAAGAGCCTACGGTAAGCACAAAAAAGGTTGATCTCTCAGAGAAGAGCCGTGTTGCCTCCCTGGTGGAGGAATTTGATCTGGTTATCAGTGCTGTTCCCGGTTTCCCGGGATCTAGCATGCTGCAGGCGATCATTTAGGCGGGGAAGAATGTGGTCGATATTTCTTTCTTCAATGAGGATCCTTTCCATCTGGACGACCTGGCCAAAGAAAACAATGGTACCGCTGTAGTGGACTGCGGCGTCACCTCCATGGCTCGAACCTCTGGCTATACCTGCACAATTATCACCCGCGTGCTGCTGCGGGGGATGATCCCTCATAAAGGGATCTGCCCACCCGAGTTTATCGGGCAGACGGAAGGCTGTTTTGAAGATCTGCTGGAAGAATATGGGAAACGCCAGATCCACCTGCAGGAGACTGTGCCCAAGTGCCCTCTGGGCGCAGATTAATTGAATAATATCCATCTTTTAGATTAACAGGAGGACAAAAATGCCTAAACTTACAATTGAAGGTATTGGTGAATTTGAAGTCTCTGAAGGGACCAGACTGGTGAATGCGTTAGAAGATCTAGGCGGAGAGCCACTGCATCGCTGCGGTGGGTACGCCCGCTGCACAACCTGCCAGGTGGAATTCCTCCACGGAGAACCGGAAGAAATGACTGAGGCTGAAAAAACCAAGCTGGAAAGCCAGAAAAACTTGGGTAAATTCAGGCTCTCTTGTCAGTGCACTGTGGACCATGACATGCACGTTAAGGTACTGATGCCCTTCAGCGAAAGCGGTCTCGATGATCCCGGAAAAAGACCGGAAGACCACATTACGCCCTGATAGGGCTACCAGAAAGTTCATTATTTCATTGAGCCTAACAGGACAAACACATGAAATCAGCTGAAAAACAAGTTCCCAGCAGTCTGCGGGTCTGGTTTGTAATTCATTTTGCAGTCGACATGTTATTTGCTATTCCCCTGCTCTTTTTCCCGGAAATTCTCATGCCTCTTCTGGGATGGAAAGTTGTTGATCCGATCACTTCCCGCCTAGTGGGCGCAGCCCTGCTCGGAATTGGCGGGGAATCCCTCCTAAGCAGGAAAGCCAGCAGAGATGTATTTACAGCCATGCTCAACTTAAAAATCATCTGGGCCATCGGCGCTGTTGTGGGTATTGGCCTAGGGTTAACCATCCCCTAAAATAATACCAAATGAAAGTGGAATTTTCTGGTAAAAACAGTATAGGAGAATTCCACATGAAACGATCAAGATTCACCGAGCATCAAATCATCAAGATCCTCAAAGAAGCTGAAGCCGGAGTGCCAGTCACTGACCTATGCCGCCAATACGGATTTAGCCGGAGTAGTTTCTACAAATGGAAAGAGGCTTATTCTACACCAGCTTACCTCTTTCAACCTTCAAAGTTGCACTTACGAGTTGGATCTAGCGTATAATTCAGGCCATTGCGAAGGGATTAATTAATTTTGAGAAGAGTATGGTAACATTGCCCCCAATTTCTTAGTGAAAATTTATTCAAAAAGGGATTTGATGATCTTAAAAACAAAAATGTTCTTACAAAAAATAAAATATTATCCATTGTTATTAGTTTCTTATCCAATTTTTGCTTTATACAATCATAATATTCAACATGTACACATTTCAGACATACTGAGGATTTTGTCCATCACCCTCGCAATCATTTTGCTATTTCTTGTGATCCTTGGTTTAATTGTCAAGGATTCACAAAAATCGTCTTTATACATCAGCACATTTATATTTCTCTTCTTTTCCTATGGACATATCTTTGCTTATCTTGACCAAGTATGGCCCGAAATTCGTCACCGGCTTGTCTTACTTAGTTGGTTCTTGATCTTGATCCTGAGTATATGGCTGATCAGGAAACTAAAGAATACGGATGAATTGTCCAAATTTTTCACTGTCGTATCAATTGTCTTGTTCGTTTACCAAGGTTTTTTGGCCGCCCGATTTGAGATCAACCGAATGTTCTTGAACAGCGGCAACACCGGCCAGGTTATCAACTTGCCGGAAGATCTACCGATTGATGAATTACCGGATATTTATTTTGTTATTTTGGATGGGCATACCAGCTCGGCTGTGCTTAAGGAGGATTCAGGTTATGACAATGCTGCTGTGATCGCGGAGCTGCAAGAGATGGGTTTCTATCTGGCTTATTGCAGCCAGACCAATTATTGGCGAACAGAATTGTCTTTAAGCTCAACCTTGAATATCAATTATCTAGATGAGTTTCTTGAAAATCCTCATCAGCTCCCCGATTATGAGTACAGCTACGTCCTTCAATTTCTTGATAACTATGGCTATCAGAAGATCAAGTTCGAGACCAAAGCTGACCATAATTTATCATTTGGGGAAGATATTTATTTGGCACGAGAACGTGAAATCGGAAACATGTTCAATGTTTTTCCTTTTACCAAGATGAATGCCTATGAAGCCGAACTTATTCAAACCACCTGGCTACAGCCGGTGCTGACTCTCATTTTAAATTTTAATGAACTCTTGCCTGCTGACTGGGTGTTAGATGTTAAAACTGCCACATATTACGAAAACTATAATCAAGTCTTTTATATGCTTGAGGAGCTTGGCAGAGTGCCATATATGGATGTGGAAGGCCCGAAGTTTGTTTATGCTCATTTCCTCGTGCCTCATGAACCTTATATCTTTCACCCCAGCGGTAGGTACGAATTGCATATCAGCGATGAAGAATATCAGATCGGGTATGCCAATAATGCAGAATTCATTGATTCGCAGTTGCCTGATCTTTTGGGAAAGATCATTGACCGATCTAGGACACCTCCGATTATTATTGTGATGGGTGATCATGGCCGCAACGGCAGTCCTCCCAAAATTGCGCTGCCGATTTTAAATTTGTATTATCTACCCAATGGTGGGGATGGGGAGCTTTATCCCAGCATTTCTCCGGTAAACACTTTCAGGGTGATTTTGAACTATTATTTCAATGCGGATCTTGAGTTATTAAAAGACGTCAGTTATTATTGGAATACATTAGAAGTTCCAGGATTTGCAGATTTTACGGCTTATGATAATTTCTGTGAGGTCGAAGGGCAGTAGAAGGCATTACATAATGAAAGAGGTACCTACTACCTTCAAATTCGTTTTCGGGCAATAAATTTTTTGATAACAAAACATTAATTTCAGCCTTTACTAAGAGACTTTATCAGCAATCGTATTTATAAGCTGCAGATAAATATCAGTACCTGATAACTAACTGAAATTGAATGATTTCTCATATTCATAAGGAGCATGTGAATGAATTACATAATATTAATTTCAACGCTAAACACAGGAATGGCTTATCTTGATCCTGGGTCAGGCAGTTTATTTCTCCAATTGCTATTTTCTTCTTTAGCAGGAGTGGGGTTTTATTTTTGGACAAAATTAAGGAAAATTAAAAATAATATTCAAAATAATTCTACTGCGATTGAAGAAGACGATATCGACGATGACATTTTCGATGAATAATAGTCAACACTTTGCTTCATTCAGAGATCCAAGTGGGTTTCTTTTCTGGCGGTATGGTGCACTGTATCGGCAAGTCAATCAAATCTACAGTCAAGAATATAATCAATTCATAGAATCAGGGCTTTATAAGGATTTAGAAAATATTGGGCGAATAGTAGTTCATGAAGAGTCAGATATTTCCCCCATCAAACCAGATATATCGTATAAAGTTATTCGGCCAGAAATAATTCCTTTTATCTCATATCCTTATGAGTGGTCTTTCTCACAGCTGAAAGAGGCAGCTCTGGTTACTCTTTCAATACAAAAACGAGCTCTCAAAGTTGGGATGTCGCTCAAAGACGCGAGCGCATATAATATCCAATTTGACCAGGGTAAAGCTATCTTTATTGACACTCTTTCTTTTGAATTTTATAAAAATGGACAGCCTTGGGTTGCATATAAACAATTTTGTCAGCATTTCTTAGCTCCTCTAGCACTGATGGCAAAAAAAGATATTCGTCTCAACCAATTAATGAGAATATATATTGACGGGATTCCCCTTGATTTAGCAAGCAAATTATTACCTTCTCCCACCAAGTTAAATCTAGGGTTAATGATGCATATCCACCTGCATGCAAAGGCACAAATGAAATTCGCTGATAAAGCCTTAGGAATTTCTGAACAGAAAAAGGAAATGAGTAAACAGGCTCATTTTGGATTGATTGAAAGCCTCAAAAATACTATTAAGAAACTTACTTGGAAACCTTCAGGAACTGAATGGGGAAATTATTACGAAATCACAAATTATACCGATGCTGGCTTCTTATATAAAAAACAACTCATCACTGAATGGATAAAAGAGATAAAGCCAAAACAAGTATGGGATTTAGGTGCCAATAATGGAGTCTTTAGTCGATTGGCTTCTGAGCAGGGAGCTTTCACTGTTTCTTTTGATATAGACCCTGCTGCGGTTGAACAAAATTATAGGCAGGTGAAAAGGGATAAAGAAAAAAGCCTATTGCCTCTGATTCTAGATCTAACGAATCCAAGCTCAGCTATTGGTTGGCATAATAGAGAACGTGAGTCTATTATTGATCGAGCCCCTGTAGATATGGTTTTTGCTTTAGCATTAATTCACCACATGACTATTTCAAACAATGTCCCTTTTTCACAGCTAGCAAAATTTTTAAGTGTAATAGGAAAATGGCTCATCATTGAATTTATACCTAAATCTGATTCTCAGGTACAAAAATTACTTCAAAGCCGGTTCGATATTTTTAACCAATATACCCGTGAAGATTTTGAACGCATTTTTGAAGAACACTATACCATCTACAAAAAAGAAAAGATCCGAGAATCTGAACGTTATTTATACTTAATGGAAAAAAAAAGATATGATATCAAATAATAGTTTATAAAGATATTCAAACATAATAATAGGTTTTTTTAAGGATGTACTTTATATGGCATTAAGATCAATTATTAATCAATTTTAAATATCCCAATAGAATAACTCTGGTAATCGAAAAACAGCAGGAAACAGCTTACAAAGACTTTTTCACTATCTATCATGGGTGGTTTCTGAACGTTTCGTAATTAAAATAGGGGAGATACGAGGACAATGGGAACCATCAGTAACAACTGTTCAATTTGAACGTGGCAAAGCAGTTCTCTTGAAACATGCCCACAAAAAGCAGTGATCCGAATTACTATTTTTCTGGCAATTTCAGGATCAGATCCATATAGTTTATTTTAAACCAGTAATTGCACGGAATCATTGCCACGGCACATCTACCTTCAAATGACCGGATAAGAGGCACAGCATCCCGAGAATAACTTGTGTTAATATATTTGCCACCCTGGGACCGCGCCAATTCTTCTCGGGTCCGTGCAATTTCATAATTGGTGACAACTTCATTTCCAATAACACTGGAAGTTAGAACAAAGGCACCATCAATCACATCATTTTCAAGTAAATATGCAAGCAAGGAAGTTATCACCCCGCCCGAAGTTGCATTCGCGCGAATCTTTTAAATGCTGCTGTACATTAACCAGCTGGATTCATGTTCCCCGATATATTTTTTAATGGTTTCTTCTTTCCACTTTCTTTTGAGAACTTTATCCACAATTGCTCTAAAATCGATTAGTTTACTCATTTTATTCTCCACCACTAAAATTCGGCTGGTTTAATTCTGGGTTATCCTGGAATATTATATCTGGCATTTCATACAATCTTTTTCGGATTTCTCATTGACCTCCAATCCAAATTCTATCCTGATTCATGAAATTCTACTAAGAACACGAAATATATAATTCAGCTGCTGCATAGTGGTAAACATGTCGCAGCTCTTCAATCCGAGGACCATTAATTGAATATATCTATTATTATCCATCCATGATAAAAGCAATCCATCGGCATTACAACCGGAGGACCGCCGCTGGCATGGGGGTTCCTGGCCGTTTTTGCAGTCTTTCTGGGAGTGTGGGTATATTATCGTTATAAACTACAATGAGTAGATAGCAGAAAATCTGTCCGAATATTCGGGCAGGTTTTCTTTTTTTCGTTTTTTCTCAGACTAAAAAGTTAAACCTTACTCCCCTACTTTAGCCAGCTCCTCTTCGATAACCTGCTGGAAATATTCAAATGACTGGTTCCCTCTCAGCAATACACCATTAACAATAAAGGTGGGTGTTCCGGTAATACCCTTTTGGGTAGCATCGACCTCGTCCTGTGCTGCCAGATTTTGGTACTTTCTTTCAGCAAGGCAGGTATCGAATTGATCCGGATTCAGTTCTAATAACTCAGCAAACTGGACCAGTGTCCCGGAAATATCTGCATTCCGGTTTTGTAACAGGGTCACCTGGTTGGCAAAAATCAGGTCATGGAAAGGCCAAAAGGCATTTTGATCAGCAGCGCAATAAGCCCCTTCTGCTGCCTGCAGAGTTGCAGGTGATCCCAGCAGCCCGCCTACACTGTGGAAGACCAGGTATACCTGACCACTCTCAATATATTCTTGTTCAATAATCATTTTGGTTCCCAAAGCAAAATCCGCGCAGTGAGAGCAGCCAAAATCGGAATATTCCTCAATCACCACTGGCGCATTGGGATCCCCGAGTGTATTTCTATCTACCCGAACCCTCAGATCTATTTCTGGCTGAATAATATCATTCAGAGAGAAATTAACCCGGCTGCTGCTGATAAATGCCAGCGAAATTGCCCCAATGACAACCACCACTCCCCCAATCATCAGGGTCAACATGAGCGTTTTTTGACGCTGATTTTTCTTCCGCCGATCTTCGATAAATTGCCGTTTGCTCATTTATTCCATCCTTCTCACCATTATATCAATCTGTAATTACCCTATTGTACCCAGTACACAATAATTAATTGAATTTCTAATAAAATTCTTATCATTCTTAACTGTCCTAACATTCGAGATATATTCAGTTGTTCAGGTATGAATTCTCGTCTTGGCAGTACTGAAAAAAATCCACCGTCCCTGATGGTGGATTTTAGATTTCAACGCCGCTGAAATAGACGTTACTCGTTTTTTTTATTCTGAGAAAAGATGACCTTGGTCAGCTCAGCTGCGATAGAAGGTACCAGCAGCAGCGGCAGAATCACCTGCCATTGTGCCCATCCCAATGGCGCTGTGTCAAATATTCCCTGCAAGACGGGTACATAAACAACACCCAGCAGCAATACCAGTGAGGAAAGAATAGCCCAGTTCATAACTTTATTAGTAAATAGCCCAATCCGGAGGATGGGCACCCTTTCTGATCTGGCAGTAAAAGCGCGGGCCAGTTCAGAGAAAGAGAGGGTTACAAATGCCATGGTGGCTGCCATCTCGGGATACTGGGTACGGCCGATCCAGTAGGCGACTAAAGTCACTGATGTAATGGCTACCGTCTGAATGCTGATTCCGATCAGCATAAAGCGGTTCAGGATGGGTTCATCCGGGTCTCTGGGCGGCTGT
>JAUWEC010000233.1 GCA_030608465.1 Chloroflexota bacterium | reverse complement strand
GGATGAGCTTACCCGCCGCCGATTTTCCTTTTAATGATAATAAAACTAAAACCAGGCAATCAATTTTGCCGCTGACTCTCCCACGCCGCAGGCGGTCGGTGTACAGCGGGGGTTAGCTGCCCTGCGAGGAAAACATCCATGTTTTCAAAGGACTTACGGAGAACACATAATAAATCGGGTGTTACGCTATTTCAATCGCATCAGGCGAGCGCCCAGCCAAGCTAGGACGACGATCACGAATGCGCTGATGGCAATTTGCGCCACTGCCTGATTCCAAGACGTGTACCCGGTCAGCAA
Organism: Chloroflexota bacterium; assembly: GCA_030608465.1. Lineage (GTDB taxonomy): Bacteria > Chloroflexota > Anaerolineae > Anaerolineales > UBA11858 > B10-G9. The sequence continues at coordinate 3,163 of JAUWEC010000233.1, read as the reverse complement.
CATGAGTATCGCCATGAAGAGTGCGAGCGCGAAGGCGATGGCTGCCGAAATGTACCATCCCCGCCTGGAGCGGAGTTGCAACTTAACTCCTGTTCGAGTGCGTATCCAGAAGGTGATGGGAAAAATAAGAATAGCTGAGGGGAACGCGATCAAGGCAACACGGCTAACATCTGCACCAAGCACATAAGCTATTGGCAAAACGCCAAAGATAACCAGCCCAATGATAGCCATAGTGCGGATCGCTTCCTCAAGAAGGATAGTTTTCTTGGAAGACATGACTCTCACCTCCTATTAGTAATCGTCTAATCAGTACAATCGGCTCACCTCGGATGAGGTGCAAATCGAAGATGGGGAATAACCTTATGCAATGATAGTTGTCTTAAAGAGGGGGATTCGGAGGGATGTTCCCAAGCATGCGCCGTATCTTTCATTGTAGCACAGCCAGAACCAACTGAGGCCAGCTAACCTATTGATAACGCGCAATATTTCCCGTTATCTGCTTATATGTATTATATATCCACAATGCGAATGGGAACTGATTCAATAATATATCTGTGTGAAGAAAATGAATATATTCATGTATTCGGAGAACGGGGTAAACCACGGTGGTTTACCCTTTTTCTGTAATAAGTTCGAATAAAAACGAAATGGGTACAAAGTGTCCGGTTAACGGACACTTTTTTTTCTTATTAGTCATGCTTGTGCATAGTATAGGGTCATTTTTATGTCTTTTCCTGTAATTTGGGGCGTTTTCTAAGTGTTTTATAAGTGGTTTATAACCATTTTATAAGTGATCAGGAACATTTTTGGTATATGATGCAATTATTGAATCTTATGAATTTAATACCTGGATTCAAAAAGGGACTTTGGACTGGTGACAAAGCGAGCAAAAATTGTAACTATAACTTCCAGGAAAGGGGGCGTTGGTAAAACCGCGATTACTTCCCTGTTGGCACGCTATTTTACAGAAGTAGAGGGGAAGAAGGTTTTGGTGGTTGATTTCGATGCCCGCGGTGGAATTTCTTCTCTTCTTCATGACAAACCCATCAATTCTGAACATATGAGTATCGCTGAAGTATTACTGGTAGCCAAACAGCAGGGAAACGTACAGGACGCATATGACCAGGCCGTTATTGAAACAGGACTGGAAAAAAGTAATAACTGGGAAGACACCGGGGGTAGATTGTACTTGCTTCCTGCAAAGCCGGCACTGGACAGTGTCTTGCCGGACATGGATCCTTCCCTTCTTAAAACACTTCTGTACGATCTGGACCTTACTGATGAGTATGTGATCCTGATAGACACAGGGGCAGATGACAAATGCGTAGTTATGGGGACCGGGGCAGCAGACGTTGTTTTCTTACCGCTGCATCTCAGCCGCCAAGACGTACATCCAACAATTGAAACATTAAAGACCATATTCAGTAAGCAGAAGGTGGGCGGCAATGCAGTGCTGGGAGGAATGATTGTCAACCAGATAGGAGAGACACAGTGGGAGCAGGATTATATAGATAAATACATCCAGCTCTTAGACCGGTTCCAGCACAAATCTAAACTGATGAGCGCAACCGATTCCCTTTTTATCAAACTGGGCCAATCCAGGCTGATCCGGAAGGGTGTATTTTTAGATTGGTCCCTCCGGGAGAATTTCCTCGTATCCGCCCGGGCCATGGCTGCCGCAGTCCACGCAGTTGAGATCGTGTAGTTTGGAGTTAGCTTATGACTATAAAAGCGTTTGAAAGTATAGATGAGGATTTTTTCCTGGACGACGAAGAAAAACAGGAAGAACCCAAGGTGTATAAAACCAAAATAATTAAGGGAATCGCTCGCAGATTAACCTTTGTGCTATTTGATGAGATTGTAGAAGACAGTCCCACCCAATCACGGAGGGAGGTCTTTGATCCCTCAAATAACAAGGAAGACCAAGAACTGCTAGGATCTATCCTGGCAAGCGGCATTATTACTCCAATTACTGTTAGGTCACTTGGGGATGGAAAGGCCAAACAGGGAAAACGTGAATTTGCCCTGGTGGCCGGGCACCGAAGAGTGGCCGCTGGAAAAGCGACCGGCCTTACCGGTACCGAAGGTGTTGTTTGTAAAGAAGGAGAAGATCATCAGTTTATTACCCTGGCGGAAAACCTGGGACGCCGCGAACTCAGCTCTTTTGAAAGAGGAATGTCTCTGGTGTCCCTAAAAGAGCAAAGGGGATTTTCTGTCAGGAAAATTGCTGGGGATACTGGATATTCCAAGTCCTATGTGAGTGAACTTTTACAGGCGCTGCAAGGACCCAAAGCCTTGAAAACTATCTGGGAAGAAGACGAGATTACCCCAAGAGCCATTGTGGTCTTGAAAGACCATTGGGCCCTGTTCGAGCAAGAAGAGGCCGCCCCCTTGCACGAGAAAATGCGCGGCCTCTCCCAACAGCAAGCAAGCGATCTCAGCCTCCAGCTCAGTACCGGCAAGTCGCTGAAGACTGCATTAGTTTTGATACATAGATCAGGCCAGAACAATGAACCCGTATCTGGAAAATCCACTTCAATAAAATCTTCTTCAGATAAATATGCCGGCATTTCTAAAGACGAGCTCCTGGCAGCCATTACTGAAGTCTTTCCAGGTATTAAGGAGAAACATGCCAGGGTCCTGTATGATTACGCGGTTGTGAATGGAATAAGAGATCCCGAGATCCTCTGGGCTTCCGCGTTATATGTAGACAGGGGCGGAAATATCAATAAAGCAGTTGAACTGACGTCCGCTGTAATGGAAAAACGATCCAGGAAAAGCCTGCTAAATCATGAGGTCAGGCTGACGAAAAAAGCCGCCATTGAGATGAAGGCAATCACAAAAGAAGATAAAATTATAAGAGATTACTTGCAGGTCGTTTTTCCTTCGAGGAGATAACATGGAACATATCTCTGTTCAGGAACACCTAGTAGTCATGACCGAAGAAAAATCCCAGCCCTGGTTATTAGAGCTGGGACAAATGCTGAGGGACTTGGGTGATACTGATAATGCTCTGGCCGCATCTCTGGCATATGATCTCTCGCGCAATCCCACTACCGCCCAGGGTCTCAGAGAACTCATCCACGGATATCAGATCATTAAAAATGAGCTGAATAAAGATTCACTGACCTCTATTCAAACCCAAACTGTAAAAAATGCTATA
>JAUWEC010000183.1 GCA_030608465.1 Chloroflexota bacterium | reverse complement strand
GTCATGATTGTCAGCAGGCTGAACCCAAACTGCTGCTGTTTGTATCTGAGGTGGGAAGAAGATTTCATATGGTTAGGAGAGAATCCTTTCTTGCCGTTTTTTTTGACGAAACACTACTGCCGAAGCTGTGATATTTACGACCAGCGAGATCAGGAACAGAACAATACCGATGAGGAACAACACATGATAATGTACGCTGCCGCTGGCAACTTCACCCATTTCAGCAGCTATTGTTGCTGTCATTGTTCTGACTGGTGAGAATAGATCACTGATTCCCTTCGGTAAGATAGGAGCATTACCGGTAACCATCATAACCGTCATGGTTTCCCCAATAGCCCGGCCAACCCCCAGCATAATGGCGGTAAGAACACCGGAACGGGCAGCAGGTAGGGTAACTCTCCAAATTGTCTGCCATTCTGTAGCGCCGATAGCAAGCGAAGCATCCCGGAATGATTTGGGGACAGCATCGAGGGCATCTTCAGCAACAGAAACTACAGTGGGGATGGCGATACCTCCCAGAAGTATTGATCCGGTAAGTGCTGTCAATCCTGTGGGAAGTTCCAATAATTTCCGCAGAAATGGAGATAAGATCAGCATGCCCAAAAACCCCAAAACAACTGAGGGAAGACCGCCGAGAATTTCAATGAAGGGTTTCAACAATTCCCGGATCCAGCGCGGTGCAATTTCAGATAAATAAACTGCTGTGCCAATTCCGAATGGAACGGCTATTAAAATTGCTCCCAGAGTGATAATGATGGAACCTCCAATTAACGGAAGGAGACCAAAATAATCCTCTATCGGGTACCAGCGGGAAGAAAACAAAGTTTTCAGACTTACTTTTTGGATTGCAGGCAGACCTTCCAGGAGCAAGAAGATGAATATCATTCCTACAAATACAATCGCTGAGTACCCTGTACCCTTGATAAAAACAGTGATAAATGCTTCACGCCTTGATTTACTTTTATCCATATCTATTGAAAACACTACAAATTGCTACTTGTTTTTTGGTCATTCTTAGCCAACTAATCTAAGATTGGCACAAAACCGAGTTCGGTGACAATTCTTTGAGCTTGTTCTGAGAGAATCCAATCCAGATAGTCTGCGATAGTGCCTGTTGGTGTGCCATTGGTATACATGTATAAATTTCTGGCGATTGGATATTTTCCACTGTTGACTGTTGCTGGAGAGGGTAGGACATATTCCTTACTATCTAGCGCGGCCACCCCGATAACTTTCATATCTTCCGTTACATATCCCAGTCCATCATAACCGATTGCGTTAGGATTTTGCCTAATTTCAGCTCCTATGCCTTCAGAGGAAGGCAGGAGTAATGTATCTGGGGAAAACAGCGTTTTGTTATCTTTCTCACCCAACCTGATTACTTGCTCTAAAAAATACACATGTGTTCCGGAATTTGTTTCTCGCGAAAGTCGGACGATCGGCCGGTTATCTCCACCAAGCTCCTGCCAGTTATTAATTTGTCCGCTGTAAATGTCTGAGATCTGTTGGAAAGTTAAGTCGTTTACCGGATTTTCCAAGTTAACAATAATGGCGATGGCATCTCTGGCTATGACAAATTCCACCGGATATGATCCGTTGGTTATGGCGTTTTCTTTCTCCTCGGTTTTCATCCGGCGTGAGGCGTTGGCAATATCTACTGTGCCGTTAATTAAAGCGGCAATCCCTGTACCAGAACCCCCTCCTGTGACCGAGATTCTCACGTTGGGGTTTATTTTTTGGTATTCTTCCGCCCAGGCAAGGGCTAGATTCACGATGGTGTCCGATCCCTTGTTTTCTATGGTCGAGAATTGATCGGACGAATTCGCTGAGGATGCTGCAAGAGAACTACAGCCTGGTAATAATAAGGTGAGAATTGATAAAACCAGGAAGATAACTTTAGAAGCCTTCATGGGTTCGATTATATTAGGAAAGGGGAGGGCCAACAAGTGACTATGTCCCTTGGAGAGATTTTAAATTAAATTTGATATAGCAAATGTATTAGACGAAATTAATTTCTAGTAATAGATGGCAGGTAGTGCCTATCTCATGTTAGATAAAAAATGGTTTCCAATTGGCAAATAGTATATAATTTCCGTTATGGTTGCCCAGAACAATATTTTTACTATCAGGGAGCTAAGTTTTTTTTATGGGTCTTCCCGTGCCTTGAATCAAATAAACATGGATATAAATTCTCATCAGGTAACAGCGCTAATTGGTCCATCGGGCTGCGGAAAATCTACATTCTTGCGCTGTTTAAACCGGATGAATGATACGATTTCTGGCACGCGACTTGAGGGGCAGGTTATATTGGAAGGACAAAACATCTATACCGAGGACATGGACCTGGCTCAACTCCGGCAGAAAGTAGGGATGGTATTTCAAAAACCAAATCCTTTCCCAAAATCTGTATTTGACAATGTTGCCTATGGACCTCGAGTGTTAGGCCATTCGAGAAAAAAAAGTTACCTGGTGGAGATTGTGGAAAAAAGTTTAAGGAGAGCTGCCCTGTGGGAGACCGTAAAAGATCGGTTAAATGAGGATGCCTTAAGTTTATCTTTGGGACAGCAGCAGCGACTTTGTATAGCAAGAGTTCTGGCAGTAGAAGCAGAAGTGATATTGATGGATGAACCCTGTTCAGCTCTGGATCCTATCGATACCCAGAAAGTAGAAGAATTAATCCGGGAATTGCGAGAACAATATACAATTGTGATCGTCACTCATAATATGCAGCAGGCAGCTCGTGTGTCAGATCAAACGGGATTGTTTTGGTTGGGTGAATTGATTGAGTTTAATCCCACAGAAAAGTTGTTTACCAACCCTGATCATGAGTTAACTGAAGCCTATATTACCGGCAGGATGGGGTAATAATCCTGTTTCTTATCCTCTAATACCATCTGGAAGCACTTGTTGATAACTTCAAGGGATATTTATTAACAAACCTTCGGAGAGTAAAGTTCCCGAGGGTTTTGATATTTCAAGGGATGAAGTTCAATTCGAGTTAGGGCTGGGGAGTGAAGCTGTTTATTGCAGTCTCAAATAAAGGCAGGTTCTGATCAAATAATTCTAACGGAGTAGCAAAAATCAGGTTCCAGGCTATTTGATCCCCCAGGATGACATAAATGACTTGCCTCCCAGGCCCCAATTCTTCGTCCTCGATATCCAAGAATACCCGTTCCATAGGATAGGGAGCATCGGTCAGGATCTCTCTTGTGACCAGCTGGAATTCCGCTTCGCTGTCTGTGAGTGCCTGGTTAATCAGATCTTCTGTAGTAGTTTCTGGTCCCCGATCAACACTAACAAGAATAATCGCTGATTGGCTGGTTTCTTCAACTGCGATGATGAAATCAAAAAGGGGAACTTCCAGCTCAGGCATTTCTTCAATAACCTGTGGAGTGGCGCCTAATTCTTCTCCCAGGTCCTCTGCAAATTCGGTAAAACCCTCAGCGAAAGCTTCAACAAAACCAAACATCATTTCGACGAATGCACCAGCAAAATCCAACACTTCATAAGATGATGGAATAGACATGGCTGCTGTCTGTCCTTCAATTCTGTTCCAACTGGATATATCCACTGTGTCTGCTGGGAATACAACCGCTGCGGGAGTCATAACAGTCCCGATATTAAAAGTATCTGGATCAAGGGTTGCGGTAGGAGGTGGAGATGTTGGACTCGGTGTGTAGGTAAATGTTGGCACCAGGGTCGGTACCGTTGTCCAGGTAGGGGGAAGGGCCGACATCGCGGTAGCTTTTATGGTCGAGGAAGTGGGGGAAGGCTGGAGAGGAGGCGGAGCTGAACCGGGTACAAGCCCACAGGCTGTAATGAGGAGGATCAAAAAGGAAAGTAATAAAATGGTAATAGACCTGGGCATATTTCTCCTGGAAATGAGAGTTTGTGCAAACAGCATTTTTTTAGTTTGTGAAGTTATCCTTTATTTACTGATGCTCTACCACGGGCTAATTCAGGCTGGCGCATTTTCATCAGGGGAACACCTACACCGTAGGTGATAAATTCACCTACGGGAATGACTTCAATTAGACAGGACTCTTGCATATACTCCTGATCATCAGCCAGATGATGAAAGACTGATTTGAGCAAATCATACTCGACCTCAACTGCAGGTGAAACCCGGGCTGTTCCCGAGAAGGTAATAGTCGCCTGGGGGATATTGATCCAGGGCAGGAAAGGTATCCGCTTGGCGATAGGGATAGTAATCGAGACATTTGGATTTAACTTGATGTGGCGGGCTTTCCAGGTATCAAGTCCAGTGCCGATATAGAGCTTTTGATCTTTGACAATATAGACGATGCCTACCGTCCTGGCTTCCCGGTCTTTTGTTACCATGCCCAGGACAGCAAAGAGTTCTTTTTCTATAACATCCCAAACGATTTCTGTGGTTGCTGGATTTGCCATAGGTTTGTGCTCCTGTAACCATTTATCTGGAGAATTTGTTTGATTAAATGCGGCTTTTCAGAAGGACATGCCTATCATATCACTCTCAGGGGGATAAATCAGATTTCCCTGTGATATTGAAATATGTGATTTTCAGGTTGAATTGTCGTAAAAACCAGCAGGAAAGTTTTGCCTGCTGGTTTTTAATGGATGGATTATTTAGCGAAATGTGATTGAACCGGATCCTTGATCAATTTCCATTTCGATGGTGTAAGGGGCTGAATTGTAATTTTTGGTTTCCCAAAGGTTATCGCCATTCCGTTCGCCGCTGACCAGTTCGAAACGGCTGCCGGGATTAAAGGAGCCGCTGCCGTAGTCTATATTAATCTGGATTCCTGTATTTTCAGGAATGATAATCCGAAGGCTACCAGATCCGCTGTCGATTTTCACTGGATAAGATTGTCCTTCCGGCAGGATCAGGGTGATAGAACCGGAACCGCTGTCCAAAAAGAATTCTTCCAGGGTAAGATCACTGAGGTCAAAATCACAACTTCCTGATCCCGTATCCAGGGTGAGATCGAGGGGAATTTCTGGGGTAAGGGAAATGTCCCATTTTGCCTCAGGATTGGTTTGGAAGGGGATTATTACCCAATTTTCAATTAAGCGAGTATCAAGTCGGATATCTACTTTGGATCCCTGTGATTGAACATCAAAGATCAATTCTCCCTGATAAATAAGGTCACCTTCAATCAGATTGTCCGATTTTTCCAGAGCCCCCAGCGTTCCCGGCTGGCTGGTCCAATCAATTAAGATTGCAGCAGATTCATAATCCTCCAGCGCTTGTTCAACGTGGTCGGTTTGCCAGGGTGTTTCTTTAAGGTAGTTGGCTATAAATGGCAGTTGCTCAGCGAAAAAAACAGCACCAGCAGCTGCTCCAATCAAAGCCAGGATAAGAAAAGCGCTGATCACTGAACCGACGGCTGATCGCTGACCGATTAAGAGGTCAATTCCTACAGCAACTAAAATCAAAGGCCAAAAACGCCAGAGAAGATTCCAAGTAGACCAGGGCACAATACCCAGGTTGCTTAAGAGCAGCAGCACACCGGTGGATATGAGAATGATAGGCCAGAAGAAAGATCGTGTCCGTCTCCTGGGTACAGATTTTGTATTGGGCAGGTTATTTTCTTCCATTTATCACTCCTTATGATGAATCAAAGTTCC
>JAUWEC010000228.1 GCA_030608465.1 Chloroflexota bacterium | reverse complement strand
AATAGGTTATTACGAAGACTATAGTATTTATTATCAATTTAAAAGAATCGCAAAAATAGTAAGGGGAACCTTTGCCGAATACCAATGATGGTTTCTGGTAACGAGGGATACCGTGAGTAGCTGCAAAATAAGGATTTTATATGAGAGTTCGACATCTGGGACATTCTTGCGTTGAGATTCTGGGGAACAATCACATCTTGATTGATCCAGATTATACGCGTGACCCTGAACCAGACGTTAGGTTTATATTAGTCAGTCATGCACATATGGATCACATTGCCCGAATTGCTGAATTGCCTTCGGGCAATGTCTTGGCTTCGGCGGATGTTTGTGAAATTGCCGTTAAATTAGGAGTAGATAAGGATCGTGTTTATCCTGTTGTAGCGGGGGATAAAGTTCGTAATATTCAGGTTTTGCCGGGCTTCAGCATGGTTAATGACCCTGTCTACAACTTCTTTTTCATGCTATTCAGACGGAAACTACCTGTACCTGGAGGAACTCCATTGTCGTATCTGATAGAGGATGACGGGACAACCCTGCTTCATATAGGAGATGCACATGAGGTTGATTTAAATTTGACCCCCGATGTTTTGTGTTTGCCCTGGCGAACAACGCCTTTTGGGCCAAATCGATATAAAAACACAATAATAAAAATGGTAAAACAACTTGCTCCAGAATACATTCTACCTATCCATTATGATTTACCGGGTATGGAGGCAATTCCCTCTGAATTGATTGGCAGACTTGATCAGGAAGTTCTTATAGAAGATAAATGGCATCATTTTAACCGGGGAAGAATAGTGTCGTGACTCCTATTTGTTTTATCTCTCTTTGGTTCCTGTATATTTTGCAAGTACTGAAGATATTTTTACTCTTAACTGTGATAATTCTTTTGGCATTACACCTTGTATCCTTGCAATGGTATCAAAAATCTCTATGGCTTCTCTTAAGTAACTTATTGCCATTGGCATAATACTGGAGGTGTCTTTTTTAATCAAATGTACAAGCCCTGGTAATAGAACTACCGCTGTTTTTTCGCGGGAAAATTTTGTAAACAGATAACTTTCAATACCATATCCAAGATCTTCAAATTCGCTAGCAAGAGGCAGTAGATCTTTTTTGAAATATGCCCGTTGTCCTGTCAAAATTGGTCCTGGAACCGCCGAACGGGCTAATGAGATAGAAAATTTTTCAGGAACATCAACACCTAATACGACTTGTGCATTCCCAAATACTAAAGGCATAACCAACCCTAGTAAATGGTGTTTGCCAAGTCCCAATAAATGGGCATCACAAAAAATGACTATCTCTCCCGTAGCTTCAGCTAAACCCGTTGCAATTGCAGCTCCCTTTCCTTTGTTGGGATGGTGGGTAATTACTTTTGCTTTATCAGTAAACTTGCTTAAAATTTGAGGTGTATTATCTGTAGACCCATCATCGACTATGATTAGCTCACAAGGAAATCCACTATTTAGAATAGATGATACTGTGACTTCAATCCATGCCTGCTCATTGTATGCAGCAATAATGACAGAAATTGGTGGAAGAGTTATTTCTATTTGTGTATTTTCTGTTGTTTTCATATTTGATCTCCTACAAACCAAGCAGTCCAACGGTTTTGCTGAGTTGACGGGGGAATTCCAGACCGCTGCGATTTCACCTTACCCATATTATACAATTTAAAATCCCTTTCGCGCCACATCCCCAGTCGTTTCTTCCTCGACACCGCTCGGGGCGGACGAGTGAATTGTTATTCATCCAAGCCTAAATTATTGTTTACTTACCAACTCGCAGAAAGGTTCGCAAAAAACCCGGCAGGAAATCTTGCAGTTCGGGGTCGGATATTTAAGCTGTTCGCAAAGAAACCATTCAAATCCATCAACTGATTTGGGTGGATCCTCTATTGACATTATCAGGAGATAGAATATAATAGTGTTTATTGCAATTAGTCGCAATAAACACTATTATGACACACTGCCATACAATTATTGATGAGTTAAGGAAGCGGGGCTTCCGCATTACTCCCCAGCGGGAGATGATCATTAATGCAGTTGCCCACAATCCCCAGCATATTACCGCTGAAGAGGTCTCCGAGAGATTGCAGGAGCACACCCAGGCGATCAATATTGCCACGGTCTATCGTACTTTGGATCTGCTTTGGCAGGAGGGATTTGCCTGCCGTAATGATTTAAGTGAGGGCAAGATCATTTATGCCACTTTCCAGCACGGTCCGCATATTCACCTGGTATGTCGGAAATGCAACCGGATAATTGACGCAGATGTCAAGGTGCTGAATTCGCTCAGAGATAATTTAATCTCGAATTATCAATTTCGTCCCAATCTGGACCATATCTCTATCTTTGGTATTTGCGCTGATTGTCAGGCGTAAAAGGAATTTTGTGAAGCGTATACCGTAAGATTTCGATAATTACTGCATCAATATTATAAGGAGATCACCATGTTATTCTCACCTGTTCAACTACATATTCCTGATGGATTTTTAAATATAGTTGTTTCACTTATTTTTTGGCTGGTCACGATCATTATGGTCGGTCTGGCGATTTCGAAAACCAATAAAACGCTTGGCGAAAAACAGATCCCGCTAATGGGGGTTATGGCAGCATTTATTTTCGCTGCCCAGATGCTAAACTTCCCGGTTGCCGGGGGAACTTCAGGACACTTCCTGGGTGGAGCCCTGGCGGCAATTGTGCTCGGACCCTGGGCTGGAATCCTGGTTATGACTGCAGTAGTTGGTGTTCAGGCATTGCTTTTCCAGGATGGCGGTCTGCTGGTTATGGGGGCTAATATCTTCAATATGGGAATTCTGACCGCGGCGATCGGTTTTGGACTGTACCGGATGGTGATTGCTCGTAACAAAGGTACTCGTTTGGCAGTTGCCGGGATTGGTGCTTGGATTGCAACCATGGCAGCGGCATTAATCACAGCGCTTCAGCTCTGGGTGAGCGGCACATCCCGGCTGGAAATCGTCATCCCGGCGATGTTGGGTGTCCACGTCTTTATCGGCTTTGGTGAAGCTCTTATCACTGTAGCAGCGCTAGCTTTTATCGAGCAAACCCGCCCTGATCTGTTGACACCAGAAACATCCACTGTCAGCGGTGGGCGCGGCTGGATTGTTGCAGGAGTCTTCGTTTCCCTGTTGGCTGTATTGATCTCCCCACTGGCGTCTGGAAACCCGGACGGCCTGGAGCGAGTCGCTGAAGACCTGGGTTTCTTGGGGACTGGTCTGGATGCGCCTTACCAAATACTTCCGGATTATACGATCCCCTTCCTGGGTGAGACTGCAATCTCAACCATACTGGCCGGCATCGTTGGGGCAGGAGTTTTGTTAGGTCTATTGATCTTGATGGGACGTAACTTACGCAGGACAAAAGAAGTCTGATATTTAAACAACATTTCATATAACAATGACGGCTCTCTTGCAGTTTCTGCTGTTTTGTTGATATTATTATAAGAAAAATCTTCAATTAATAATAAATTCAGTTAGAAGCTAAGCCTTATGCACGTCCATATTTTTG
>JAUWEC010000246.1 GCA_030608465.1 Chloroflexota bacterium | reverse complement strand
ATCTGGTCTCCAAGATCTGGGACCAAATATCCAAAAGAGCGCCAGGCCGGCACCCAGGAACCAGGAATCACCAGAATGTGCCAATAAAGAAGCTGTTTTTTTAAGTACGCGCCGATTGTCCGGGATCCGGATCCGTTGTGAAAGTTCTGCATCTTTGAGTAGAAAATCGCTGAAGGTCATGGTGTTTTTTCAGGACAGTTCTTTGCGGGCTATTTCCAGTTGGTGAGGTTTGTCTATATCCATTCCGAGTTCAGCGTAAGGGCAGATCAACCCTTGGCCGGTGATATCCAGACGGCGGGTCACTTTCTTGACCAAGTCGTTGAACGTCAGCCGGCGGAGGAGAAGTAAAATCAGGATATCAAATCCGATTAGCGCAGCCTGGTGCAGGTAACTCTTTCGTGCCTGGAATATTTTCCTCCAAAAGTCTTCTCTGGATTTATAGAGACCAAGATTGATAATTGACAGGTCGCCCCCGCAGACATTCATGTCCCGCAGTTTAATATAGGACCTGCCTGAGTCTGGAAATCGTTTTTCCATCTGGCGCTGATCAATGACACAATAATAGATATCTTCTTTCGATTTCAACGATGTGTTGATGATCCAGTTGATACCCTCTGGTGTGATAAAGGGAATATCTGAGGATACAACTGCAACGGAATCCGATCTGGGATTGTGTTCCAGTATCGCATCTGCACCGCGTTGAAAGTTGAGAATTATGTCATCTGTGGCCGGCTGGAAGGAAATGATCTTGCTGTAGTTGAGTTCCTCCTGCATATCTTCACAGCCCACGATGACAATGCTGTCTATCGTGTCTGCCTTTTCCAGGGCAGCTAACACCCACTGGAGCATTGGTTTACCTCCAATTTCCAGGGTTGCTTTGTTTTTGCCCTCGGTATAAGGGTAGAGAGGAGAATCGGGAGCGGGAACGCCGCCCGCAAGCAGGATGGCATCCATTATCTCAGATCCCGTATCTGGGCTGTTAGATTTAATTCTTCAATAATCTGGTTCAACTCGGCTGTGCTTAGGGGTCGGTTCTTCCCGGCTGCGGCAACCAGGGCGGCTTCGAACATGTTGGTCCCAAATGATCTGCCATCCAGGACTGGCGTTGTGGTAACCAGATAGGCCACCCCCCGGGCTTTCAGGAATTTCACATCATCCTCTGTTGTTGTGTTTGTTACAATCACTTTGCCGGAGAGATCATCCGGCGCATGCTGCATGATGTAAATCCAATCCCCAGCGATGACTTTATTATTTTGGTAATGTTTGATGTATTTGGGCACAACTTCCAGCTGTTTTTCTCCGGTGGGGTAGAGCATTTCAATCGGCAGTCTGCCCACAATTGGAAGCAAGATGGCCGCTGCCAGATTGGCAACCGGTACAGTGTTGATGGGTATGGGAATACCAAGCCCAAACATAAGATCACCGAAGGTGATCTTGTACCCCGCCTCGATAAAGGATTTTGTCATGCCGCCGCGGGTTAAACCGGCAACCAGGAAAGCAGTTTTTGGGTTAAGGAATTCTCCAAGTTGTTTTTCTACGTCCTGAATTACCCTGGCTTCCAGGGTGGCTTTTAATCCCCCACCATCCACGACTGGTGTTTTATTAACATCCCGGACCAGTTTGAGACCAGCATAGAGCGGATAATCCCGTTTGATGGCGTGGATTTGTAAATCTATTCCTCCCACTCCAAAGGCATCAACTTCTCCATCCAGTTCACAAAATAGTTGGTAGGCTTTCTCCTCATCCCCATCGGTCCCAATTCGTTCAATGATTACATCTTCCCCCAACAAGTTGGTGACTACGCGTTTATCTCGTGATTTGGACCCAATACTGATGCTGACAGCTCTTTTCATCGGAAGTATCCCTTATAATGAAGTTAAGTGCATGTATTATAACGCAACCACCCTGAGGTAGTTCCTGCTTTATGATGCCAAAATTAAAATTGTTGATTAAATAAAAACAAGCAGCCGATCATTCTGGCTGCTTGTTTTATTAATTTATTTGCCTGATATATCAGGGTATCTGAAGGACAGTACCAGAGGTCAAGGCCTGGTCAATGTCCAGGTCGTTTGCCGCCGCTATCGCCCGCGGATCCACATCGCCGAACAGACAAGAAATTGAATAGAGGGTATCTCCATAGATAACGGTGTAGGATGTGGGGTGATATCGAAGTGCGCGCTCACCTATATAAGCCCGGCTGTTGGGAGGTATTTGAACGATTTCTCCCGGGTAAAGGATATCACCGCTTTCATATCCGTTGTAAGTCATAATGTCAGCTGGGAGGATATTAAAACGGCGTGCCAGACAAAAAACAAACTCGCCTTTGTGCAAAGTGTATGTGTCAGGAACAGCATATGAGGCTGGACCCGGGTCGCTTGTTTCCTGGGCAGCGGTTGGTTCCGGTGTACTTGTCGGCGGTCCTACATCAGTGCCCGCAGGCGTAATATCCCCCTCCTGAGTTTCCTCGGGAACCAGGGTCTCTCCGGTTTTAGGTGTTTTGGCAATTGCCGTCTCTGTTGCTTGACGGGCAATCTCACTCAAGTTCGTTGTCGGTGTAGCGGGCGGCGGTGTGGACGCAGACAAAGTACATGCTGAGAACAAGAGCGATGAGATAATGACGATAAAGATTAGCATGCGTGATTTTTTCATTGAGATCCCTCTCCTTGTGGGGTTTATTCCCCATTTTGTTTTATCTTCTGTGCAAGGAATCAAATCAATAATAGCTGATTTGATACTAGCATACTACAGAATGAGCGTCAAGAAAGAACAACATCTCTATCTGCACTCTGTTATTGTGCAAGTTTAATGCCAAATCTCCTTGATTTGTTTGTTAGATTCAAGCGACCATTTATCCCTTTGATTGACCATGTGACTGGCATCTGATACACTAAAGAAAGCATCAAAACAACCCTCTAATTTCATTGATTCTACAGGTTTAATTCTATGACTCAAGTTCTATATTTAAAATGGCGGCCGGGAGATTGGTCTGAGGTAATTGGTCAGGATCATATCATCACAACCTTAAAAAATGCAATCCGTCAGGACCGGGTCTCTCAT
>JAUWEC010000123.1 GCA_030608465.1 Chloroflexota bacterium | reverse complement strand
AAGCGGAACGGATCATCAGCGATCTCTTTGCTGCCTACCAGAAGCATCCGCTAATGCTGCCAAAACACATTCAAAATTGGATTGAGAAAAAAGGTTTAGAGAGGTCCATCTGTGATTATATTGCAGGCATGACGGACCGGTTTGCGATTGATGAACATCAGAAATTATTTGATCCAATACAAAGACCATAAGGCAATATTATTAAAGGATTAGAACAGCATGCAGGACGAAGGAAAAATTTACATAACAATAGAAGGAAAAAACAAGCTTCAAATAGAGCTTGAAGAACTGGTAGGACCGCGGCGGATAGAGATTTCTGCCAGACTAAAATCAGCGATTGAGATGGGCGATTTATCTGAAAACGCTGACTACCACAAAGCCAAGGAAGATCAGGGATTTCTAGAAGGTAAAATTCTGGAAATTAAACATATACTCAACCATGCAATAACTGTGGAAGAGAAATCAAACGGGCAGGATACTGTCAGCGTAGGCTGCAAAGTCACTGTGCAGGAAGAGGATTTTCCCTCTGAGACCTACTACCTGGTTGGAAGCAAAGAAGCAGACCCGACTCAGAATATAATTTCTCACGTCTCTCCTATCGGCAACGCTTTACTGAAAAAGCAAGTGGGAGATACGGTGAATATCAAAACCCCCGGCGGGGAATTTGAGCTTAAGATCATCTCGATTGATTAATCAAGAAGGTTCCCAGAGGAATTAAAGAAAAAAGGCTCCCGGAGCTTTGAAAGCTCAGGGAGCCTTAAGTTTCTCACTAACCTCTAAAACTCGTCAAAATCAAATGGTTCCGGTTCGGCTGCCCCTTCATTGGGCCAGACAGACAGTTCGATAGACATCCGGTCAAAGAAGCTTTCCTCTGGCAGAGGACCCTCTCCGTATCCCATATCCATCACCCGTCCGATAATGCGCAGATTATTGGTTGCCAGAACAAACTCCACTCCCGGATCTGCCAGTACTGGTTCACCTTTCTTTTCCAGTTCTGACCGAATAACATCATCATAAAACGCATGCCCGCTCATCAGGACTTTTGTAACCGTCTTGATATCATTCTGGTCAAACAGCCAAACTTCAAAGGCAGTCACGCGCTTCGGCTCCCCCACACCTATAGCTTCGGAAATTCCCACACCACACTCTCCTAGGAATTCGCCGGCTGCGGATTCTATGCTGAAGGAGTCATCAAAAAGATTATCTCCCAAGACATAGGTTGTCACAAATTGATGCATGGGAGGAGATTCTCCCCGATCATCAAAATTAGTTGTATCGATTTTGGAGGTGATTTCCTGTGCCATGCTGACAGCGGTTTTGGGAGCAGCATTCCCCGCAGTGCGCCTTCCAAGGAAATACCTGATCACCAGTGCACCTGCCAATACAATAGTGATCAGCAGCGCCCACTTGAACATGTTGTTACTAGACTCTTCCTCGGGCGCTATATCCTCCAGTTGATCTGTCAGGTACGTCAGCTCTACCACATCTCGGAAAGAATCAATATCGCTGATCAATTGCCCCGAGGGGCTAAACTCCACCTCGGACAAATAGGTCGAAGCGTCCTCTCCAAGGCGGTCATAGCGCTCTTCTGCCAGGCCTGCATCCTGATTTAACGCATAGGAATCTATAGCCATTCGCAGGTAATCTGTTTTCAGATCGGCTCTCAGCTGCACGATTGAGCCGTCCACAAATTCTACAGGGGAAATTACCCATCCATACAGCAACCCGATAATAATTCCCACTACGATTCCGACTACAGCCATGATGGGAGGGCTGTTAAAACCTTTCCTAAAATTGTCCTGGATTTTATCCATAATCAATCTCCATGTGATAATGAAAGTTGAAACAACTGGAGGCCAGATATTGATATTGTAGACGAGAGACGGTTTTCCTGCAATGCTCTCAACTGTTCTGATACCTCAAACCTATAGATGCAAGGTCTATGCCATAGTCGAATATATTTTTCCCGATTAAAGAAATCCAGATTTAATCGATTTTCCATGGTTCACCAACCGGGATGAACCCGCAGGCGTTTAGATTAAAAAAAAGGCTGTCTGAAAAATCAGCCCTCTACATAATTGTCATTCCGAGTGCAACGAGGAATCCATTTTAAGCAAAAATACCCAAAACCAATTATAACAAACTAAGGTATTAGATGATTCTAATCTCAGTATGGATCCTTCACTACGTTCAGGATGACAAAATGAGGGATCGTAATGAGACCAACGGGCTGTGCCGATTGCTTTTGGCACAGCCCGTTGTTTCTTAGAATTTACCTTGATGATTATCCGGTTTCTTTCTGGATCTCATCTAACTTAAACTCAAGGTTACATACTGTGCACTGGGCATGGTTTTTGTTCGCAGCTACTAACAATCCCCCGCAGCTAGGACAAGGCTCCGGCAGCGGTTTTTTCCAGGAGGAAAACTCACATTTAGGAAAATTTTCGCAGCCGTAAAACGTTCTGCCTTTTCTAGTCCGGCGTTCAATCAATTCCCCTCCATCTTCAGGGCAGGTCACACCGATTTTTTCCAACCAGGGTTCTGTATGTTTACAATTAGGATAATCACTACAGGCAATAAATAACCCATACCGACCCCATTTTTGAACCAGATCATGACCACATTTTGGGCATGCTCTGCCAAGGGGTTCTAGGCTGGGCTCCACTTTTGGCATTTCCCGTTCTGCAATTTCAAGCAATTCTGAAAATGGTCCATAAAATTCGCCCACAATTTTCTGCCACTGTTCACCACCGGAAGCAACCTGATCCAAATTCTCTTCCATCTGGGCTGTAAACCCAACATCCACAATAGAGGGAAAATACTCCGAGACCAGATCATTGACAATAAAGCCGATTTCGGTTGGAAACATCCTCCGTCCATCTCTCAGTACATAGCCGCGCTGCTGAAGGGTTCCCATTGTCGGCGCGTAAGTGGAAGGGCGTCCGATCCCATTTTGCTCTAGAGCGCTGACCAGAGAAGCCTCAGAATACCGGGCAGGGGGTTTTGTAAAATGCTGTTCTGAAAGCAAATTAATTAATTCCTGCTGCTGATTTTCTCTCAGGATATCTGGAATTCTTTCCAGGTTTTTCTCTGCTTGAGAGGCTTTACCGTTGTTCCGGTCATAAACTTTCAAGAATCCAGGGAATTTCACTTTCGACCCGGATGCCCGGAGGACGTAGGCGTGAGCTGAACCATCTGCACCCACAATCACACTTATCGTATCGAATACAGCAACGGCCATCTGGGAGGCGACAAATCGCTGCCAGATCAATTTGTATAATTTGTATTGAGAGGTGTTAAGGAATGGTTTAATCGCTTTCGGCGTTCGGCTTACCGATGTCGGTCGGATTGCTTCATGAGCCTCCTGGGCCCGTTTGGTTTTTGTTGCATAATGCGGAATCTCCGTGGGAACATACTCCTCACCATATATGTTTTGAACAAAACCCCGGGTACTTTTCTGAGCCCCAGCGGAAATATTCGTCGAATCAGTTCGCATGTAAGTAATCAGGCCGGTTTCACCGCCATTGCCAACATCAATTCCTTCGTAAAGCTGCTGGGCGACAGCCATGGTTTTCTTGGCAGAAAAATTCAACTGCCGGGAAGCATCCTGCTGCAGCGTGCTGGTGATAAACGGCGGAAAAGGCTTTCTTTCCCGGGTTCCCCGGTGTATTTTCCGCACTTCATAATGGGCCGTGCCCATATCCTGCAGAATAGGCTCAAGGGATTCATTTGAACTGACTTGTAATTTTTTCCCATCCAGGTGAGTAAGTTTGGCAAAATAGGTCATGCTTTCATCATTACTCACAGGCCGGAGTTCTGCATCAACCGACCAGTATTCTTCCGGTACAAAAGCTTCAATTTCCCTTTCTCGGTCCACAATTAATTTTAACGCTACAGACTGCACTCTACCTGCGGATAAACCGCCCCGAACCTTGGACCATAAAATCGGTGTGATTTGAAATCCAACCAGTCGGTCAACAACGCGCCGACCTTGCTGCGCATTGACCAGATTCAAATTAATCCCAACTGGGGCGGCAAATGCTGACTCGATCGCCGATCGGGTAATTTCATGGAAAACAACTCTTTTAGTCCGTTCCGGATCTAGTTCAGCTGCTTCCATTAAATGCCAGGCGATTGCCTCCCCTTCCCGGTCAAGATCAGTCGCCAGGTAAATCTCCTCTGCTTCCTTTCCTAACTTTATGAGTTCTTTCACCACATCCCGTTTTTCATTCGGAACCCGATACCGGGGTTCAAAATTATTTTCCAGGTCAACGGATAACTTAGATTTCAATAAATCCCTGATATGTCCAACTGAAGCTGTTACCTTGTATTCCTTTCCAAGGTAGCGGCTGATGGTGCGGGCTTTTGCAGGAGACTCAACAATCACCAGTTTTCCACTTCGGGGTTTTTCTTTTTTTGTATTCCGTTTGGTGGTCTCTGGCGGAATCAACCCTTCATGGGCTTCAGTTTTTCCCATCCGGAACATATTTGTTCCACAAACCGAACAAGTTCCCCTTGTCCCAGGTGTACCGGTCGCGGTAAACACCGCAGTTGGTGATACCATTTCACGTTTTTCTTTACATTTCACACAATACGCCTTCAAATCCAACCTCCAGGCTTAGTAAAAAATAATAATAAGTAAACTTCCTTTCTCAAACAACAGGAGATCCTTAGATCGCCTTTACGTTAGCTCAGAACGTCCCTCGTTTTCAAGCTGCTTAACAATCTGGCGGACTTCCTGGGTCCGGCCCCGGTCACAGATCAGAAGAATATCACCAGTATCAACTACAATTAAATCTCGGGCACCGATGGTTACCACCGTTCTGGGATTATCCGCTGTAAATATTAATGTGCCGGAAGTATCCAGGGAAATGTGCTCCCCTCCCCGGGAAATATTTCCTTCCTCATCCGCAGGCAATACATCAAATATAGCTTCCCAACTGCCCACATCGTTCCATTCCAAACCGGCAGCAGGAATGACTGCCACTTTACCCGCATTTTCCATAATGCCGAAATCTATTGTTTCCGGCTTGATATCAGGCCATACTTTCTGGATCACGTTATCCTGGTCAGGGGTTCCCCAAGCTCCTGCAATGATTTCAAGCTGGGAGGAAAGCTCACTCATCTGGCGCGAGATTTCATTAAGAATGACCTCTGTCCGCCAGAAAAACATCCCTGAATTCCAGGCATACTCCCCGCTGGAAAACATTCGTTCCGCTTCCGGGAGAGTTGGTTTTTCGGTGAATTCCTGGACTTGAAAGACATCCAAATCTTGATATCTACCAACTAATTCGCCCCGCCGGGTATACCCGTAACCGGTTGCGGGATATGTAGGCGTCACCCCCAGGGTGACCAAATAATCCTCACCTGCAACCTGATATGCAGAGGTTAATATCTGCTGGAAAAGCTTTAAATTACCAATAATATGGTCGGCTGTCAAGACCGCCATGACAGCATCAGGGTCCCTTTTCCCCAGAATAGCTGCTGCGTAACCTACCACCGATGCCGTTCCTCTTGGCATCGTTTCCCGTAAAAAGTTTTCTACAGGGATTTCCGGACACTGTTTTTGTAATCCCTCGGCCTGTTCCTCCACGGTAACAACATAAATACGGTCTGAAGAAAAGACTCCCTGCAGGCGATCTACAGCAACCTGAAACAATGATCGTTCCTGACCAATCGCGAGCATTTGTTTGGGACGGCTCTTGCGCGAAAGAGGCCAGAGTCTGGTTCCTCCCCCGCCAGCCATGATAACAGCATAATAATTTTCGTACATGTTATCTTCCTTCCCTATCCTGTTTTAGTTTATTATGATACCCGGCTTTCAATTCCCGAATTGCTACGTATTTCATCCCGAACGTTTTACGCACCATGCCTTTTAATTCCATCAGGGCCAAAGTTGAGGTTACCTCTTCAATCGGCATATTAACTTGAGAGCAAAGCTCATCAACATGAAGAGGTTCATCGCCCACTGCCTGGTACAGGACAGCTTCTTTTGGATCACTCGGCAGGGCTTTCCTGATCACTCTCTGTTCTGCGACCAGGGTCATATTCAATAAATCCAGTACATCCTGCGGGGCTAACAGTGGGTGCGCGCCCTGTTTGATCAGCAGATTAGTGCCTTTGCTCGTTGGCGCAGTTATTTTACCCGGAACAGCAAATACTTCTTTTCCCTGTTCAGCTGCATAGTTGGCGGTGATCAACGCCCCGCTTCTTTCACCTGCTTCGATCACAATAATGATTTTTGACAAACCAGAAATAATTCTGTTTCTGGGCGGGAAGTTCGAACCATCCGGAGGCGTTCCAAGCGGGTAATCACTAATCAGCGCACCCCTGTTTGATATCTCTTCTGCCAGAGCGCGGTGTTCCGGCGGATAAAGATTGTCCAATCCACTTCCTAGGACCGCAATAGTTCTTCCTCCGGCATCTAATGCATATTTATGGGCAATTCGGTCTATACCCCGGGCTAAACCGCTGATGATTGTAATCCCATTTCGTGCCAATGTGTGGGATATTTTTTCAGCGACCTGCCGTCCATAAGGGCTGTATCGTCTTGTGCCCACAATTGCGACAGCCCAGGCATCCTCTGCTAATAAATCTCCTTTGATATATAGGACAAAAGGAGACTGAGTAATCTGCCGTAGTCTATCAGGATATTCCGGATCATCCCAGGTAAGAACCTGTATTCCCTGAATGCGGAGCTTCTGCTCCACCTCATCCAGCGAAACCCGATTTCGAATTTCGCAAATCCGCTTAACCAGATTGTCATTTAAACCTGCAGCGGTCAAATGGTATGATCTTGCCTCCCAGGCTGTCTGGATATCTCCGAAATATTGTAATAGCTTTTCCAGGCGAACCGGGCCTATTCCTTTTACAAGGTTAAATCCAACCCAATACTTGGTACTATTTTTCATATCTAACCCCCATATTCAGCCTGTCTGGGTATCTTTTACCCAAGCCGAGCAAAGAATACCATAAATTTTTCGCTTATGTCAAGTGAGATTTCCGGGAGAAATATTTTCATTAATCATCCGGAGCTAATATATTGAAGTCCGATAACCTGTAAATTTCACTGGATTTTCCCCCGAATAAATCCCCCTTATGGTTTAATCTTCCCTATTTTCTTTATTACAGGTCCAATAGCCCAGGGATAATATGAACCAGAACTTTTCCCTCTTCCTCATTGATATCCAGGACAACCTGGTCAATAGCGGGAATCAGAATATCCTTTCCCTCAGCTGGTTCAACCAGGTAAACATCATTGGCTCCCGTGACAATGATCTCCTTAATCCTGCCTAATGTCAGACCCTGGTCCGTAATTACTTCCATACCCACCAGCTGGTGAATATAAAAATCCCCCTCGGGCAATTCGGGAACATCGTCTGCCTTCATATATACCATAATATTCCGAAATATTTCCACAGCGGTGCGGTCGGGGAGTTCTTCCAGGGAAATCAGCATATCAGCTCCATGCCAGCGAATACTATTAATGACATATGGTTGATGCTTTTCCCCGGCAAATACCCTCTGTCCGGGTTTTACTAATTCTGGAAAATTCGTCAGGACAGTCATAACAATCTCCCCCCGGATCCCGTGCGGGCGTCGAAACTTGCCTATAATTACAAACACAGGTTCATCTTTGGGCGACGAACCTGTGTTGTTATTCGAGTTTTTATCGGAATTCATTGCGGTTCTATGATATCGAGATTCACTCTTTTTCCAATTCCGGATGCCGGCACAGTCAGCAGTGTTCGGATCGCATTGGCAACTCGACCATTTTTCCCAATCACCCGGCCCATATCTTCCTGTGCTACTTCAAGCTGGAAACTAATACTTTCCCGGCGGCGCTGGTGGGTCACTTTTACCTGCGTGGGATCCTCCACAAGCGACCGGGCAATATAGGTTATTAAATCTATCAACTTATTCCTCCGCAGATTCTAGAAGAAAGAATTTAACCTGATTTTTCAGGTTAATCCTTGATCAGTTTGGAGATATCCGATTTTAAGATTGCCCCGTCTTTTCCAGTACCTTTTACAGTGGACAGGTCAATACTTGCTTCCTCTGCCAATTTTTTAGCAGCATCGGTGATCTTTACCTCAATTATTGTTTCCGCAGTATCTTCTTGCGGGGCAGCTTCTTCTTCGGCTTCAACCTGTTCTTCTTCAACATCATCCTGAGGTTCCACGTCTGCAACTTCTTCAACCGGAGCGTCCGCGTCAACAACCTCTTCAGGTTCAGCTTCTGCTTCCGCATCAGGGACATCCGCTTCCGCTTCCACTTCAGTAGCTTCTGCTTCTGCTTCCGCATCAGGGACAACGGCTTCGGGTTCCGCTTCTGCTTCCGCATCAGGAACATCAACTACAGGTTCTGCTTCTGCTTCCGCTTCCGCGTCAGGGACATCGGCTTCCGCATCAAGAACATCAACTACAGGTTCTGCTTCTGCTTCCACATCAGGGACATCGGCTTCCGCGTCAGCGTCCACCGCAGCGGTTACCTCTTCGACAGGTTCCTCTTCCTTCTTGGGAGGTGCTTTTTTTACAAGGTCATCC
>JAUWEC010000159.1 GCA_030608465.1 Chloroflexota bacterium | reverse complement strand
GAAGGTATACAGGAAACAGACGGGACGCGCCTTTCCTTCGAATCCGATAGACCAGCTCTGGGGTTCCATCGATGGAGATCACTGCACTTAATAAATCCATGATTACCTCACTTTGATTCCAATAACTGAATAAATAATTTACTTGATAATATTCCTGACTACTGTAATGTGGATTTTCTTACCATTTATCTGGATGGCTACCCGGCAGATGAACCAGATCTCCCGGACCAGGGAAAAGGATGAAACAGCAGGATTGGTGAAAATTCCGGTTGATATGGATACTGAGGAAATAGTTGGCGCGGCCATTCTGGGGGGTAGGCGGAGATGAAGTAATCAACCTCTTCACCCCATTCATGGACACCAGAGAGTCTTATAAACTATTTCGGAAAGCAGTGCTAACCCACCCCACGGTTTCCGAACTAATGCCCTGGATATTGGATGATCTGCAGCCGCTGAAGTAAAATCTTACTAATAACGATCATAAGAAAACTCTCAAAATAAAAAAATCATCCTATCTGGGGGGAAAGGTTCAGAAATTTATTCCCCCAAACAGGCTCCAGACCTATATTCACTCCCCCACCACAACTTGGTATAATAGAAATGAAATCTCATCTGAGTCTAATCTAACAGAGAGGGTTGTGAATGAATGTCGCTAAAGTTGCCTTAATCCTGATTTTTTTACTGCTGCTGATCATCATCCTCTTCGCCCTCACTGGATTGGATGTCAAGAACCCCATGGTGGCAGTGGAACGTATCGTCGCCTGGACAGTACGGTTTAACCGGACAGCCAACCAGATGATGCGGGAGTTCTTCTTTTCAGTCAGAGACACAATCCGTGAGAGCTTCCAGCGATAACTCTTCCTAAAAAAAGTTTAATTGATCACAACATTCAGGTTGCTTCCGGAAAAGAGATTACCTGAGGTATCATCAAATCCGGAATACGTTTCTCCAAATCCGTTTGCTCATTTACTACCATCGGGGTTGCCCTGTTTTTCCAGACTGCACGCCAGCGTTTCCCCGGCAATCCCGATTCAGTTGGTATAATCATCACTCAGGGCTTAAACTGATCTTTCTCCCAAAGTAAGTTCTTATTCATCCTTATCACACAAGGAGCTGATCAGTGAAGGTTCTTCTGATATACCCCGAATTTCCAGATACATTTTGGAGTTTCAAGCACGCCCTGAAATTCATCAGGAAAAAATCCTCCGCTCCTCCCTTGGGATTACTTACAGTCGGTGCGATGTTGCCCTCAACCTGGGAAAAGCAGCTGATAGATCTTAATGTCCGCCCTCTCACAAAAAAAGACCTGGGCTGGGCTGATATGGTTTTTATCAGCGGCATGACCGTTCAGCGTGATTCGGCAAAACGAATCATCAGCCGCTGCAAGGGAGAAGGAATCCCTGTTGTCGCAGGAGGACCCCTTTTCACCATGGAATATGATAAATTTACTGAGGTGGATCATTTTGTTCTCAATGAAGCTGAGATCACCCTGCCCGAGTTTCTAAATGATCTGGCCAATGGGGAAACCCGCCGGATTTACTCCACAGACGACTATCCCGATCTCCGCAGCACACCTCCCCCGCTCTGGACTCTACTAAATAAAAATCAATACGATTCC
The DNA here is from genome assembly GCA_030608465.1 of Chloroflexota bacterium. GTDB lineage: Bacteria > Chloroflexota > Anaerolineae > Anaerolineales > UBA11858 > B10-G9. The sequence goes on along the minus strand of JAUWEC010000159.1, from coordinate 5,095 downwards.
ATGCCGCTCCAGTTCTCACGCGGCTGCCCCTTTAATTGTGATTTCTGCAATGTGACAGCCCTGCTGGGTCACCGTCCCCGCATCAAGAGCGCTGAACAAATCCTGGTTGAATTAGACGGCCTTTATGAGCTCGGTTGGAGAAGTTCTGTTTTCTTTGTGGATGATAATTTCATCGGCAACCGCCGCTATCTAAAAGAAGAATTGCTCCCGGCTTTAACCCGCTGGCGCAGAGGAAAAACTGGTTATTCTTTCCATACTGAAGCATCCATCAACCTGGCTGATGATAATGAACTGATTCAACTCATGGTCAATGCCGGTTTTAATAAAGTATTCATCGGCATAGAAACCCCGGACGAAATCAGCCTGCAAGAATGTAATAAAGGCCAGAATGCAAATCGTGATTTGGCAAAGGATGTGAAACATCTTCAGCGCTCCGGGCTGGAAGTACAGGGCGGGTTTATTGTAGGTTTTGATGCCGATACCGAATCTATATTCCAGCGCCAGATCGATTTTATACAAAAGAGCGGAATCGTTACTGCCATGGTAGGTTTACTCCAGGCGCCTCCAGGAACAAAACTTTACGAACGCCTTAAAAATGAAAACCGTTTATCCGGAGAAATGTCCGGTGATAACGTGGACGGAAGTACAAATATCATCCCCCTCATGGGTCTAGAAAAGCTGCGGGATGGCTACCATTATCTGATGGGGCAGATCTATGCTCCCCGCCAGTTTTATCAACGGGTTAAAACCTTCCTTAAAGAGTATCAGCCGCTAAAGGTCAAGACCCCCTTAACCTGGCAGCAGTTACTGGCTTTTTTCCGCTCCATCTACCACCTGGGTATTGTTAACCGCGAGCGGCGTTATTACTGGGATTTGCTGTTCTGGACTCTACGGGAGCGCCCCTCTCTCTTCCCAAACGCGGTAGCCATGGCTATTTATGGATACCACTTTAATAAAATTTGTGAGCTTTATATCTACTGACACATCCAATATGAAGCCCCGCATATCTCAGGCGGGGCTCTTCATTACATATAAATAAGAAAAGTCTATCTGATGAGGATCTCAGAAATACTCTCCCTGCAAATATAAACATTTGTCATGATTCCAATCCCAGCAGTGCTGCCTCTTCTTTCATCGCTTGCAGCACCAGATCAATAAAAACCTCCAGCGGTAGATCTAGATTTTCCTCACAGCGGCGGATTTTTTCTCTGTCCGCTCCAGCTGCAAAGGTTTTAGAACTGAATTTTTTCAATACTGACTTGACCATGACCCCGGTCAATTTCTCCGGATTCACCAGGGCAACAGCCACAATTAACCCGGTCAGATCATCACAGCTTAATAAAGCGTATTCCATCACGGATTCCGGCATCAAACCGGTATATTCATAATTATGGGATTGGATAGCCCGGATGATATCCTCGTCAACACCTTCATCTCTCAGGATTTCAGCCAGCAGGACAGTATGCTGCTCCGGGGTATCTTTAGTCTTTTCATAATCCGCATCATGCAGCAGCCCGACTATCTCCCAGGTCTCCGGATCACCACCCAATTCCAGCGCCAACCCCTTCATGGCTGCAGCAACCCCGTAATGGTGTTTTCGCAAGTTCTTATTGGTTATATTTTCCTTCAAGATCTCTAATGCCCGCTCTTTTGTGATCATTTAACCCATCCTTGAGTACTGCTGGAATAGATAAATTTTGATACCAGATTTAACCATCAGTATTATCACTGAAAAGTATATCAGATGCCCGTTAGATTCCTAAGTAAACACTATTCTCTGCCGTTTCAGCCAAAGGATAATAAGCGTACCAGCTATTGACATCATTCACAATTAGATTATGTTTAATATACCCTCCCTCATTGATACTAATTATTAATCTCAAATTGAGAATAGGTTGTCTTCATGAAAGAAAACTATGCCCTAAAAGACATGTTCAACCCGGATACTGTCGGCAAATTGTCAAAGGCTGTTGCTGCAGCGTATCCAGGATTTCCGGAGACGGCTTTTCTCAAGGGGGTTTTTGACCAGGAATGGGATCAGCGGGCGCTGAAGGAAAGGATTCGGCATATCACATTAACCCTGGGATCCCATCTCCCAGAAGACTATCAAGAAGCGCTTGAAATCCTCAAAACAGCTTTGCCCAATCTTGGTCAGCAGGGTTTTGAAAAAATGGTTTTTCCGGATTTTGTGGAAATCTACGGACTGGAGGATTGGCATAATTCCATCCCAGCCCTGGAATTTTTCACCCAGCACGTTTCGGCCGAGTTCGCCATCCGCCATTTCATTGCTCGCTATCCGGAAGAAACACTTGATCAGATGCTTATATGGACAAATCACTCACATCCTGGTGTGCGGCGTTTAGCCAGTGAAGGCTGCCGTCCCAGGCTTCCCTGGGGTATGGGTTTAAAGACTCTGCAAAAAGATCCAACCCCCATTCTACCCATTCTGGAAATTCTCAAAGATGATGCCCGGGAAGAAATCCGCCGCAGTGTAGCCAACAACCTGAACGATATCTCCAAGGATCACCCTGAAATAGTATTGGAGATCCTCAATAAATGGCAGGATTCCGGGGATAAAAATAGGACCAGGCTGATTAAACACGCCCTGAGGACACTCTTGAAAAGCGGGCATCCAAGGGCATTGGAGCTGTTGGGATTTTCAAGCAGCCCGGAAATAATTATTAAAAACATCTCCCTGGAACCGAAAAAAATATCCCTGGATGAATCGGTACAATTTTCGTTTGAGATCATTTCCACGGGAGATGCTGAACAGCGTTTAATGATAGATTACATCGTGCACTTTTTGCGAGCCAACGGGAAACAAAACCCCAAGGTGTTTAAGTTATCGCAGAAAACCATCCAGTCTGGCGAGCGGATCCAGGTCACCAAAAAACACAGCTTTCAGCACATTACTACCAGGAAGTATTACCCCGGAAAACAAACCTTCCGGCCTCAGGTCAACGGCCAGGTCTTTGACCCGGTTGATTTAATTTTGAAATAACTATTTGTTATAAATCTCTGATATACGCTCTGAGCCCCGTTCCCGGGGCGATGAAATTAAAAATGGACTTGAAACAAAGAGAATAAAATGCCCGAGGACGGGCGTTTGAGCGTTGCGTTTACCTAAACCTCAAACCAGATCTGCCAGCCACTCTAAATTCCCCTTCTTTAATAGCATCTTGGAAACCTTAATCCCTTCTGCATTCAGGTAAACCAGGAAATCCTCCATACAACGCTGGAGTGCATCCTTCATTTCCTGATCAGGTCTAACACCTGCTTCCCACCACCAATTCCTGACAGTAAGAATCCGGGTTTTTTTATCAAATTCAGGATCAAACCGGGCGCAGAAGCAAGCACCATACAGAACAGGTAACACGTAATAACCGTACTTGCGCTTCTTTTTTGGTGTATACACTTCCCACCTATAGTCAAAATCAAAGATTCGACTCAGTGTTTTTCGGTCCCAGAGCAGATTATCAAGGGGTGCGATCAAGGCAGCTTCCCGGGCGGGATCGCCCTTTTGGACCTTTTTCAGCAGGGTTTTATCCTCATGCCGGAGGTAAAATACCTGCCCCGGCAGCTCCTGAATTTCTATTATTAACAAAGCCCCATCCCCCACTAACCGATCGATGATCTGCCGGCGCTGGGGGCTTTTCACTCCCTGAATGCCGCTCCATTGAACTCCTGCGTTTAAATGGGCAAGACCCAGAGATCTAATCCGCCGCAGCATATGCCATGTTTGGTAATCTTCCAGGCTCTGGTTGGGATCTGGGGTTTCCAATAGGTCTTTGGGCAGTAAATTCTCAATTAGATCAAAATAGCGCCGATTGCTCACCCGGTGATGCACACCCAGCTGACCCATTTTAAACAAACCTTCCAGAGACGCCCGGGAGACACGGGTTGGACCCCAGGTCCAATCAGTTTTTTCATCATGCTTAAAATCAAGCGAAGATTGAGGTCCTTCGCGCTTAATTTGATCCAGTACTACAGGCGCCAGACTCATCACCACTTCGGAAGGCACACCAAATATATCCTGCATCCGGGAGCGGTGACGTGCAAAATAAGGCCAATCTTCCGCCAGACTGAGGGATGCCATTTTATCCCAATTGTCCACTAGTTGGCGGTCCTGGTAGAGCAGCTCATCCAGCATCCGGGGACGGAAATCCCGCACCCGGGACTGCAGCACCAGATCCGGATTGCGGCCGACCACGTTAATGGGATCAAATTGGATCGATCTCACCCGTCCCATGAATTTTTTAACCCCTGTTTTTCCCGTCAATGAGCGGGGAGGGTAAAGCCCCTGGCAGGCCAGGATCAACCGCCGGGCGGTTTGTTTAGAAATGGTGAGGGTATTAACCTTTTGGGACATATATAAATAATCCCTGGTATTTATAAAAATATACTCCAGGGAATCATTGTAACATTATCCAGAAAAAATCCCCTTCCCGTGTTATCTGGGTACCAATAATACTGATATCAGAGTTCAGGTTCAGATCAAGGAGCAGTAAAAACCACCGTCTCAGGATAAAAACTGGACCAGGCAAACCAGAAGACCAGCGGTGAAGCCAGACGCTCCAACTGCTGCCCTTTTAATTCCCCCTGCAGTGCTATTCCGGATTGGATATCCCACAGCGTACCAGTTTGATCGTCAATGATAAAGCCTTTTTCTGCCGAAGGCTGGAAGGTCAACACCCGATCCTGAACGAACCTTTGATAAACCCGGATGGTCTGTTGATTGTCTACAGAAAGGATTAGAAGAGAAAGATTTTCGAGTTGATCCTGGATTAAACCTAGATCCCGAATCACCTCCAGTGGGTAGGCTTTACTCACTCCTCCCATGACAACACCAAGCACGAGTGATTTTCCCGCTAAACGAGTATCCTGATTGGCTGGTCCGCTTAAGCCCGAAATTCCACTGGTGTAATACCCGGCATAGGGATCTTTTATTTCGTCCTTATGCCCCAATGCTTCAGGCGAAAGCACCCGTGTTTCGGGATAGGCTTCTTTCCAGATCTGCCAGGTGGTCAGTGTGGAGGGTATAATTTCCAGCCGTTCCTTGGAATAGGCCCCTTTGATTCCCTGCCCCAGCAGCTGG
>JAUWEC010000153.1 GCA_030608465.1 Chloroflexota bacterium | reverse complement strand
GGAACCGATTCTTATTATTGAGCTATAAATTGTATTGTCAGCAACTTTCACTATAAACCTTTTTTTCTCATCTGGTGTCAATACATCTAATAGTTCCTTTATTCTTTCTTGTGTTGAGGATAATAAACCAAATAAAAGGTTTTCTTTCCCTTTTTCGCCTTGAGTTTGCAATCTTAGTGAAGTCGCATTAGTATTTTTGTCAGGATCAATGAATAATATCCTGACAGTTCCTGCACGATGTTTTACAACATCAAGGAGTTCTTTGGAAAGCACATCATCTTCAAACCACTCCCTCCATAAAGTCAATCCCATCAAGTCAACCTCACGTGCCTCTCTCAAGAGTTCTCTGCGTTCACGTTTCCTATCGAACAGATCAACCTCTCTCCTGATATGAAATCTCTGGATCCCTGACCCGCCTAAATCCACTAATAAAGTGTGACTTATTCTGAGTTTTTCAATTTCTCGCTGTAATGGATCCCCTCCTATCATAGACCATAATAGTTGAAGAAATACTACTGTAAGTATCGCTGCGGCAAAATCAGATGCTATTGAAATCCATAATGATGAAGCACCTCTTTCTTGTAACAAAAATGCAGTGATCGATACTGCAATTCCCGCAAACATAAATAACAGATAAGGTAATTTATTCCTATCTCCATTCATGTTTTCCTCCTCGTATATGGAAGGTGAAAAAGCCCACATGAAAGACTCATAATTAGAGCAATCAAGATTTATTAGATGGAGAACTTTGCATAATTCACAAAAGTGATGCCTGAGAGATCAAAAAGAGTCTATGTTAGTTCATTAGCTTGCCAAAACAATCGTTTTTTCAGCAGAATTCCAATCATAACCATGAATGGGGCCTATTAGCATCTCTGATAGAAAATTTTGGGCTACATAAGAGTAGTTAAGTGAATCTCTCAGATGGTGAATATAGTAACAATAACGCTCCGATTACAGACCAAGAACTGATAATATCACCATTCGCGATCATATTTTTAACTTGATTTGTGTTAAAAAATTTCAGATCATTAATTTCGGATTCTGATTTCATGGATGATGTTCGCTGAAGCTGTCTGGCTTTAAACAGATGAATTATCTGTGTTGTAAAAGCTGGTTCGGGATGAAAAGATATTAGATGTTCTATTTCATTTGACTGATACCCCGTTTCCTCCTGTAGTTCTCGGAGGGCACAAGTGTGTGGATCTTCTCCAACATTTAACATTCCACCAGGGATTTCCCATATTGTTTGCTTTATCGGGTGTCTATAGTGTTTTACGAGTAGGAGTTCATTTTCCTCATTAACTGCGACAACCGCGGCAGCATTGTGATACTCAATAATCCTTCTAGTGAAAATCTCACCATTTGGTGCTTCTATTTCATTGATGAAAAATTTTAGAATAGGATCCTCAAAGATGCTTATTTTTGAAATTGTTTTGAACATACCATTAGGAATAACCATATTAATATTCGTAGTATAATGTTGATTAGATTTTACCATAAACCATAAAATATCATTGAGTTGTAGACCGTCGGGTTAGCTCAGGGAACAAGTTTTTCCGTCTAAGGTACCCTCTACCTGACTGTAACTCATAACCCGGAGGTCCTGACTGAGTCCGTAGGCGCCTTGATTCAGCAAGATGGCTCAACTCACCGCTGGTCTCCCTTTGCTGAAAAGAAATGGACTTTAATCACCTCCATCGACGATTACAGCCGTTTGATCCTGTTCGCTGGTTTCTTCTCCGGAGAAACAACCTGGGCTCATATTCAGGCTGCCAAAGCTGTCTTTGAGACCTATGGCTTACCTCTGCGATACTACGTTGACTCTTTGCGCGTTTTCCGGTTTGTGCAGGGTCGAGACAGTTACTGGCGCAAACATGTGCTGGAAACCGATGACGTAGATACCCAGTGGGGCAAGATGATGCGCCTGCTGGGCGTGGAGGTCATCTTTGCCCTCTCACCACAGGCTAAGGGCAAGATTGAACGGCCTTACCGTTGGATGCAAGATCGCATCATCCGAACTTGCGCACTGGAAAACCTGGGCAAGCTTTCTGAGGCAAGAGAAGTCTTGCAGGAAGAACTCGACCGTTATAACAACCATCAGGTCCATTCTGACCTGCCCCCCAAAAACTAGTCCAAAAGTAGTGTTAGGATTAGTACATACAGGAGGTAGGAAAGATGGCAAAACGCATACGCTATACACCAGAACAGATCATCACCAAATTGCGTGAAGCTGAAGTCTATCTCAGCCAGGGGAAAACAGTGGGACAGGCCTGCAAAACCCTGGAAATCAGTGACCAAACCTACTACCGCTGGCGCCGGGAATACGGGGGTATGGATGTCACCCAGGCCAGGAAGCTCAAAGAAATGGAAAAAGAAAATACCCAGCTAAAGAAGCTGGTCGCGGACCTATCATTGGATAACGCTATTCTCAAGGAGGTGCTGGGAAAAAAATAATTTCGCCCGCCGGGAAGCGCCAAGCTGTCAATCAAGCTGTCCAAGTCCTGGATGTGTCTGAACGCAGAGCCTGTCGGGTGGTGGGGCAATCGCGCGCAACCCAGCGGTACAATAAGCGGCCAGCCGATGATGAAGATTTCCTGACCTCCAGGGTCATTGATCTGGCCAGCCAATACGGGCGCTACGGTTATCGCAGAGTGACCGCGCTGCTGAGAAACGAAGGCTGGATTGTCAACCACAAACGAGTGGAGCGGATCTGGCGTCAGGAAGGTCTGAAAGTCCCCCAGAAACAGCCTAAAAGGGGACGATTGTGGCTCAATGATGGCTCTATTGTGCGGCTGAAACCGCTCTTTCCCCAACATGTTTGGAGTTATGATTTCATGCAGGCCCGCACCCACAACGGAGTGCCCTTTCGGATCCTGAATGTGATTGATGAGTATTCCCGGGAATGTCTGGCATCCCGGGCAGCAAGGCAGCTTTCACAACATGACGTGCTGGATATCCTGATGGAGTTATTCATTCAACGAGGTGTGCCCGTCCATATTCGGTCTGATAACGGGGCGGAGTTCACTGCCAGGAATGTGCGCAGCTGGCTGTCAAAGCTGCAGATCAAGCCCCTGTTTATTGAGCCGGGCAGCCCCTGGGAAAACGGCTATATTGAATCGTTCAATGGGAGAATGAGAGACGAGCTGCTGAATGGAGAGATTTTCTACACATTGAAAAAGGCAAGAATCATAATTGAAATGTGGAGGAAGGAATATAACACGATCAGGCCGCACAGTGCATTGGGGTATCGCCCTCCAGTGCCAGAAGCATTCTTGATTCCTACTACCCAATTTCAGCAGTTTGCACTAACATAAAGAGTGGTACAAATAATGGGGGCACGTCAAGTCGAGGAGTCCGATTTAAGGCAAATTTTTTGTATTTGACATTTAAGAGCCCCTAACATAATAGGGGCTCTTAAACTATCTCTTTTTCCGCTTCTACTGAGCCGGCACCTCCTCTGACACTGATACTTTGCTTTCTTCCTTTACTTCCACTTCTACTTCTTCTGCTTCCTCTTCTTCGTCCTGCAGGATCACCGCAGCCAGCTCCTGCAGCGCTTCTGTGTCTTCTTCGGATACGTGACTAGCCTGCCAAAATTTACCCAGCAGCTCAGCGGGCGTCGGATCTCCTACCATCTGATCCTGGGGAAGGCGGATCCGCTCATCCATCTGCGGCCGCTTCACAAAATGGAATTCAAAGGCATCTGAAGCGTGCTCCTGGATAACCCTATCATCTATCAAGGGAGCCCAGGCCCGGGGATATTCCAACACCAGGCGGACAACAGCATCTTCCATCACCCCTGGAGTCGGCAGTGCGCTGATAACCTGATCGGTAATATCTTCCTGGGTTTCCAGCTTCAGATAACAGTCATGGAAGGGCCTGATCCCAGACAATTTACACCACTTTACATCCGTATGTCCTTTATCCACCTCGGCGATAATGAAGAACTTATCATCCCTGGCTTCCCCGAAGTCCACCCGTTCGATCGATCCGGAATAGATGACCGGGGGGTGTTTTCCATCGTTTAGGTTTTGGGCTTTATGGATATGCCCCAGGGCTACATAATCAAGCCGGGGGTCAGCTACCATGGACTTTGGAAGTACAAAGTCTTTTCCCAGTAACACAGTCCGCTCTCCCCCATAAACAGCACCTTCTACAGAAGCATGGGCAGTCAGGATGGTTGGAAGGTTAGGATCAGCCTGATCCAGCCACTTGGTGAGTACATTTGAGAGGCGTTTTTCCATTTCATCATACAGCTGGCCGAGATCCCTGGTCTGCAGACCCAGATAAGACATCAGGCCCGAGCGGGACACCCAGGGCACTGCCAAGAGCTGCAGATCAAGCTGTTTTCCTGTCGGGCAGAGCTGTTTCAAGTCTCCCGGACCAAGAAACGAGGGTTTATCCACTACCAGGACATGGGGAACGTTCAAGGTGCTGAATTCCTCCATAGCGTGAGCCCTGGCTATCGAAGGGGAAACATCATGGTTCCCAACCAACAGGATGGTGGGTATTTGGGCCCGTGAAAGACTCATGATCCTCTTCCCCCACTCTCTCTGGAAGGTCGGTGCCGGATCCCTGTTTTTATAGGCATCGCCGGCAAATATAACGCAGTCCACCTGCTCGGAGATCGCGGTATCCACAATCTCGTCCAGTGATTTCAGGAAGTCCATCACCCGCAGGGGCAGCCCGGTTTCTGGATCCTGCCGGCCGTAATTGGCCATATCAATGTGGGAGTCTGCAAAGTGTAGTATTTTTGGCATATCTATTCTCCTGTAAAGTGAATTTGGTTTTTCTCTCGTTCTCCATCGGGAAACCAGGGCGAGAGGTCCATATGAGCAAATTCCTGCGAGAATTCCACAACAGGTTTGTCGCCCAGGGGAACAGCAGCTTCGGCTAACTGCAGGAGCTGATAGGACCGCATGTGCGCATTCATGTAGTGAGTGCTAATCACGATCCTGTTTCGCTTTTTAGTGACTGCTACCCGCACTCTGCCGCATCTCCCACTCTGTGAGAAAGTCTGACCACCAAAACATTCCAGCGGCGGTTCTTTTGATAGTCCAACTGAGTTGGCGTATTTTTGAACGACCCCTTCCTTCAGTGGACTGGGAAAATCAAGGGCTATATTCATTTCTTCTCCTATATATAGGAAAGCCCCCTCCCTGCATAAAGAGAGGGGGCTCTTGGGTTTGTCAGTTAAGGGGAGTCGGCTAGAACGGAATGTCGTCCTCGTCCGAATCTGCACCTCCATTTCGGCTGCTGCCTAACATGATCATATTCTGGGCCACAACTTTGGTGAAATATTTAGTTTCTCCATCCTTTTCATAGGATTCGGTCTTCAACCGGCCTTCGATGTAGATCCGGTCCCCCTGGGTCAAATGCTCTTCGATGACTTTCGCAAGACCAGACCAAGCCTCGATGTTGAACCACTGGGTATCATCAATGCTTTCCCCTTCTTTGTTTTTGAAGGTGCGGTTAGCAGCCATCGAAAACTTGGCGACCTGTTTGCCTTCCGGTGTGTAGCGGATCTCGGGGTCCTTACCCAGGTTGCCGATAAGCTGTACTTTGTTCAGTCCTTTCATGGTTTTTCCTCCATATCTAAGGGTTAATATAAAAAGAGCTCCCGGGTCATCAGGGGGCTCAGGCATACAATTTTTATCTATATGGTTTTGTTTCTTTTCTTGATTTGTTCTCTTTTCCTTAGCTAATTTGGTTTATTCTTTCTTCTCCTAATCTTCTTTTGCGAGATGTTTCATAAGCCCCAGGCTGACAATCCCCGCGATTTCTACAATGACCGCATTGATCATCAATTTGACATATTCAGAGCTCACATGCACATAGGGGATTTCAAACGAACTGAGCAGTATCAATCCCAGGGTAAGGATGGCAGCCGCCGTCAATATCCGAGAAAAGATTATCTGAGCTTTATCAAACTCCTTTTTTGTATTAAGATTGTGTTTTTTCTCTTCCAAGCCAAGAGTTCTTTCGATCAATTCCAAGTCAAATCTCGAAGTCATTTTATAGTTCTTCTCGTTATAATCTTTCAGGTATCTACCTGGAGTTTCTAGTTTCAAACCCGGGTATTCATTATTAGTCTTTCTGGTTATCTTTGACCATAAACACATGACATTCTCCTTTTTTCTAGTGGGATTTGGTATCAAGCTTATAAATCACTCGCGGAATTTCTTCTAAATGTATCGTTGTCCCTCCTTTCCTGGGTTGTGCTTATCGGAGCTTAAATTTATCCAAGCGAAATCACTGAGCCTTCTGGTGTTTTTTCAACCACCAGCTGGGTGGAAAAGATGTCCTTCAGCTGCTCGATGTGAGTGATCACCAGGATCTTTTTGTAGTCTTCCCGGACCAAAGTGATAGCCTCGATCAAACGCTGGCGCCCGATCTCGTCCTGGCTGCCAAATCCTTCGTCAATGACCAGGGTCTGGAGGCGTGCACCAGCTCGCTGAGCAAGAACATGGGAGAGTGCCAGGCGGATAGCGAAATTGATCCGGAAGGATTCTCCCCCGGAAAACATCTCATAATCCCGGACACCAGCCTGGTCCTGGATCTGGATATCCAGGGTTTCCTTGAGATCCTCCCTTTTCTGGTCTTTGTATTCCCGCTGGGTTATAAAGCGGACAGACATCGAGCCATCGCTCAAACGTCCCAGGATCTCGTTAGCCTTGATCTCGATCTGGGGCAGAGCCTGCTCAATCAGTAAGGCGGGAACCCCATTCTTTCCAAAAGCTTCCTCGAGCTGCTTGAATAAACGGATCTTTTCCCGATGGGAAGTTAGATCTTTTTCCAGCTTGGCCAGCCTTGTTTTTTGCGTTTCAAGCACACTGACCTTCTGCTCGGCTGCACCCAACTGACGCTGCAGGATATTTTCCTGCTCTTTGTGATCCAGGAGGTTTTTTTCTGCCAGGGTTAGATCAGGAGCGTTCTTCACCAGATCGTCCAGGTTGGCACTGCTTTGTTTCAAGTTTTC
>JAUWEC010000154.1 GCA_030608465.1 Chloroflexota bacterium | reverse complement strand
ACATCCTTTTCAAAGATGAAGATGAACGCGTTAATGACCGCGGTGAGATACAAAGGGTACCGGATTATTCTCCTAAAACCCCAGACTTATATGAACTTATCGGGTAAAGCGGTATCCTCTTTTGTCCGGTTTTATAAACTGCCCCTTGAAAATCTGCTGGTCGTTTATGATGATGTTGATTTACCGTTCCAAACCTTAAGGATGCGGCCAAATGGCGGTGATGCGGGACAAAAAGGTGTCCGGTCTATCATCCAGGAACTGGGAACCAAGGATTTTCCCCGCCTGCGGGTTGGTATAAATCGTCCCCCGGGCCGGATGTCAGTCAGCTCTTATGTATTGCTTAATTTCTCGGACCAGGAAATGGAGACCCTCCCGTTTGTGCTCGACCAGGCAACTGATGCGATTCTTTCCTTTGTTGATCTGGGTTTGAATCAAGCGATGACAACTTATAATCAGAGTCCCTCAAACGAATAAAATCCATATGCAGGAAGAACTACTAAATAGAATTCAGGAACTGCCAGCATTTCAATCGCTGGCTGCTGATATCCTTTCGGGGAAAAAGCCCGGTTTGGTTGGATTGCCGAGAGCGGTCCGGCTGCCGGTTTTGGCCGGCTTAAAGTCAGCTTTAAACCGGCCGATACTCCTGATCACCGATAGAACAGACCGAGCGTTGGTTTTGGAAGACGAGTGGAGTTTCTGGGTCCCGGAGCAGGATCTTGTGCTTTTTCCCGAACCCGACCCCTTGTATTATGAAAAAATTTCTTGGAGCAGAAAGACCAGGCGGGAACGGCTCAAAATACTTGCAGGGTTGTCGTCCTCTATGATCCCGGGAGCCACCACAGCTGAAAGTCCACCACTAATAGTAGCACCGGTCAGGGCTGTGATCACCCGAACTTTGTCGCGGCGGGAGTTTTTGAAATCTTCCCGAATTATTCGGAATAAAGAGAACCAAAAACCGCAGGTGTTAGCGGCGGAATGGGTCCGATGCGGTTATGAAGTTTCCTCGATAGTTACTTCACCTGGTCAATTTGCCCGGAGGGGAGGGATAATGGATGTCTGGCCTCCTGGAGATCGTTTTCCAGCCAGGATTGAATTTTTCGGTGACGAAGTTGAAATGCTGAGGCGTTTTGATCCCGAAAATCAGAGAACAATCCGGATAATTGATTCTCTACTGATCACTCCGGCAAGGGAATTTTTATTGCCAGATACACCAGGTCAATATCCAGCAAACATTGGCGAGGAATATATTGAATACCATATTCCCGAACTCCATCTGGAAGAAACTACCCTGCTGAATTACCTTCCCCGGGACACGCTTATTTTCCTCGACGATGAGGAAATCGTGCGGGAAACCGCCCTTGAGATATCCGGCCAGGCCGAGTCCTTAAGAAAAGGGTATCAACAGGAAGGAATCATTCCGGAAGGGTTTGCACTGCCTTATATCCCCTGGGATGACTTTAAACTTGACCTGGAAAATCATAACCCGATAGCGCTTGGACCGGTGGGGACTGGACCTGAGCCTGGTTTAGGGACATTGTTTTCAGCCAATCAACTTTTTGGTGGAGAGCTCAAAACGTTTGTATCTCACATCGCCGGGATAATTCAAACAGGCGGGATTCCTTTTATTGTCTCCCGACAAGCCCCCCGGCTGCGAGAAATCTGGAAAGAACGTGGGCCATACCCGGAAACACCAGTGTTTATTAAAGGCAGTATTGAGGGTGGGTGGGTTTTAACGCCGGATGTCGGGAAAGAAATCCACATTTTTTCTGATGGGGAAATCTTTGGCTGGCGGCGGATTCAACCCCGCAGAAAACCTGTTCACCGGGCCTTATCTCCTGAAGTTGACTACAGCGATTTTAATGAAGGGGATTGGGTTGTCCACCTGGATCATGGAATCGGCAGGTATGCCGGGCTGGTTTCCCGTCAATTAGCCGGCACTGAAGGGGAGTATCTGGCTGTAGAGTACGCAGATGGGGATCAACTGTATGTTCCGGCACCCCAGGCGGACCGGCTAACCAGGTATGTTGGTCCTGACCATCATGATCCAAAAATCACCCGCCTGGGAAGCATCCGTTGGGGATTAACTAAATCCCGGGTTAAGGAAGAAGTTATAGAAGTTGCCCAGGACCTGCTGGAGCTATATACGAAGCGGGAGACAGTTCGGGGATATGCTTTCAGTCCGGATACTGCCTGGCAGCAGGAATTGGAAGCCAGCTTTCCATATATTGAAACAGAGGATCAGCTGCATGTATTAACTCAGGTTAAAGGAGATATGGAAAAACCGAAACCGATGGACCGGTTAATTTGTGGTGATGTCGGATACGGGAAAACAGAGATAGCGGTCAGGGCAGCATTTAAGGCGGTGATGGATGGAAAACAGGTTGCCATTCTTGTTCCGACTACTGTGCTTGCCCAGCAGCATTTTGATACCTTCCTAAAGCGGATGGGAGGATTTCCGGTTGAAATCCGGATGTTATCCCGTTTCCGGACACCTCGCCAGCAGAAAAAAATCTTGATAGGATTGGTTAAGGGCTCAGTCGACATTGTGATCGGCACCCACCGGCTGCTATCCTCGGATGTGATCTTCCATGATCTGGGATTAATGATTGTTGATGAGGAACAGCGTTTTGGTGTTTCTCACAAGGAAAAGATCAAGGCCAAAAGAACCGATATTGATGTTTTAACCCTGACTGCTACTCCGATCCCCCGGACCATGTATATGGCATTAACAGGGGTGAGAGATATTTCCCGGATAAACACACCTCCCGAAGAACGTCTGCCGGTTGTTACTCATGTCAGTCCTTACGACCCGGCATTGATCCAAAAAGCGATCTGGAGGGAGTTGGAACGGGGTGGACAGGTGTTTTTTGTTCATAACCGGGTTAAAACCATCGATGCTATGAAATCCCACCTGACAAAGATGGTTCCGGAAGCCAGGATTGGAATAGCTCATGGTCAAATGGCAGAAAAGGATCTTGCGGAAAGAATGCGGGAATTCACCGCGGGAACCATTGACGTGCTGCTTTCCACCTCTATCATCGAGTCGGGTCTGGATATTCCAAACGCCAATACCCTGATTGTTGACCGGGCGGATATGTTCGGTCTTGCCCAGCTCTATCAGCTGCGGGGTAGAGTGGGCAGGGGAGCGCAGCGCGCCTATGCCTACTTCTTCAAGCAGCGCCAGAAATCTCCTACCGTGGAGGGGCGACTTCGCCTGGAAACCATAGCGGAGCATACGGAATTAGGAGCCGGCTTTTCAATTGCCATGCGGGATCTGGAAATCCGCGGATCTGGTGATATTCTCGGAACCCAGCAGTCCGGTTACATCGCTGCTGTTGGTTTTCATCTTTATACCCGACTGTTGGCAGATGCTGTAAATCGTTTCAATAAGGATAAATCTGATTATCAGGGTAAGAGAGAACTACCGTTCCAAATCCTCCGCCCCGCAGTGCGGATTGACCTCCCATTACCCGTAGGCATTCCAGAAGAATATATTCAGGATCGCTCAGTCCGGCTGAGTCTTTACCGACGAGCTGCTTCGATTCTCAACTCAGAGCAAATAGAGCAGCTCAACAAAGAATTCGCTGATCGATTTGGACCACTTCCGGAGACAGTGGAAAACCTTCTCCTCCAACTCGGGATCAAACTGCTTGCTGAAAGTGCCGGGCTGGAAGGTATCTCTATTCTGAACGAACAATTAAACCTTCAATATCCGGAAGGAAAACCGCTGCCTCAACCCTGGGAATTTGATTCCCGGGTGCGGTTTGGCGAGTCATCGGTCTGGATCCCGCTGGATTTGAAAAGGGGCGATTGGGTTGAGGAGTTAATCTCAATCTTAGAGGGCTTAACCTCCCATTAGATACACCAGGTATTATTCTATCGCACCGGCTCTTTGACAATCTCTGATGTCAACGGTATAATTGACGCCTGTCGAAAAATGAAGAGTAATTTGGAGTGATTTTATGGCGAATGAAGAGTTAAAGACGCCTGAAACAATTGAAGACTTAAAACCTAAAATGAAGGTTTCTGGGAAGGTGTTAAAAACCTCCCTGGCAGGCGCAATTGTTGATGTTGGTTTAGGAGTACCTGGTTTAATCCATATTTCAAAGATTCAGAAAGGATCAGTAACCCGTGTTTCTGATGTGTTGAAGGTAGGCCAGGAAGTAGAAGTCTGGATTCAGAAAGCTGACCCGGAGAATAAAAAGATTGAATTGACGATGATCGAACCTCTGGGAATGGACTGGCGGGAGATTAAACCCGAGATGGAATTAGTTGGTAAAATCACCCGGATAGAAAAGTATGGTGTGTTCGTGGATATCGATGCGGAAAGGCCTGGTCTGGTTCACATTAGTGAGATGGCTCACGGATATGTCCGCACCCCAAGCGATATTGTCAAGAAAGGTGATGAGGTGAGTGTAAAAGTCCTCAAGGTTGACCGCCGCAAGAAACAAATCAAATTGAGCATGAAAGCGCTTGAGGAATCACCTCAGGAAGCTTTACATTTTGAGGAAGACGAAGACGAGATAAGAGAAGAAACCCCAACAGCTTTTGAGGCAGCCATTCGAAAAGCAATGGACGCCAGTGATGGGAATAACGAATTGGCAGAAATCCTCTCGGAACTGAAAAACTAAAGAACATAAATTCTGGATTAAATACTAAAAGGCTGCTGATAGTGAGCAGCCTTTTAGTGTTTTCTGACCTGCCCGACTGTTTGCCCCTGACTGAGGTATTTCTCAGCTAGGAGCAGCTTGGTGATGATCTGCTCTGGGGAGTACCGCTTACGTTTTGCCATCTATTCTGCCTCCTGTATTCTCTAATCCTATTACTACATTTGGACTAGTTTTTGGGTGGCAGGTCAGTTGAGCATTATTTTCCATTTGAATTTTCCATCTTAAATATAGATTTCATAGCAGCCTAACGGATGAGCTCACCTGCTGCCGGGTGGGCTATGCCGGTTTGGGAGCTGGCGTGCATGCCAGTGGAGAGAAATATCAGGAGAAATCAATCACCAAAGCAGGTCGCAAAGAACTGCGCTGGGCTTTGGTGGAAGCTGCCTGCGCCGAAGGCGGCAGTTCGCAGCGATCCCTACTGGAAAGCTCAGTTTATTCGCTTGAAAAAACGGATGTATGTAAATAAGGCCATTGTGGCAATCGCAAGAAGGTTGCTGGTTTCGATCTGGTATATCCTCACCAACCGGGAACCTTACCGGCATTTTGACGAGGAAACCATCGCCTACAAAATGTTGATTTGGGCTCAAGCTAGCGGTGATGGGACCTGAAGGAGCTGTAAACATCATCTTCCGGAAAGAGCTCCAAAAGGCAAAAGACCCGAGTTTTTTTGCAAACTGATTTTACCAAAATAGGTATTAGAATTTGCGTGGCGTGTAGCTAGGTCTGCTACACGCACGGTTAGGCGGTTGCACAAGGTGGGCTTACCTTTGGAAGAAGGGGCGGATAAAGAAACTTTCAATTTTCCACTTTGTTTTTTATTCTTTTGGTCTATGCCGCTTTTGCAAACAGGCATTTAAGATAGGCTCCTTCCGGATACGAAATGGGATGGTCTAAAGCATGGCCAGTCCGGGCAAGTTCCACGAGCGTGCGCTCAGCCTCGGCGGCCGCAAGATGGATCTGTTTGAAAAATTCTTCGGCAGTTACCCGGCTTGAGCAAGAAGCCTGTACCAGAATCCCCTCTTTTTTGAGAACGCTTAACCCTAAAATGGTTAAGCGCCGGTACGCGGTAAGCGCACGATCGACATGCTTATGTTTCTGGGCAAATGCGGGTGGATCGAGGATTACCATATTAAAATGGTGACCCTGTGCCGCCAGACGAGCTAGGACCTCGAAAGCATCTTCCGCGAGGGTAGTATGTACGGAATCCCCCACGAGAGGAACATGCTGATTGTGGGTCCAGTTGCGTTTGGCGGCAGCCAGCGCCGCGGCACTTGCATCGACACTTACCACGCGCCGTGCCCCTCCTCTGGCAGCATAGACCGAAAAACCACCCGTGTAGGCAAACACGTTCAGGACCTCTTTTCCGGATGCCAGGCGCTCGACCTTGCTCCGATTGTCGCGTTGGTCGAAGAAGAACCCTGTTTTTTGCCCCCGGATTGGGTCTGCTTCGAACCGGAGGCCGTTTTCCCAGAACATAACATGACCCTCCAAAGGGGCGCCGGAAAGGACCATCCCTTCTTCGAGTCCGAAAAGATCTTGAGGTTTAGTTGCCAACAGCCGGCTGAAGCGGAGGATGATCCGGTCTGCGGCAGGAAGCCCGGGTAAAATATCGCGGAGGTGGGGGAGCCAGACGGGCGTGTAAAGTTTTATGACGAGGGTGTTTTCGTAGCGATCGAGAACGAGACCGGGCAACCCGTCATTTTCCCCGTGGACGAGTCGACAGCCAGTCGTTTGTTGAGGGGCAGGTTGAGCGAGGAGCGGGGTGCGCAGGTTACAGGCAGAGGTGATTTTATCCTGGAACCATTCTCGCCCGATGGAGACTGGTTTACCCGCCTGCAAAATCCGCACGCGGATGGGAGAATGGGGATCGAATAAGCCGATTGCCAAAAAGCGACGTTTTTTGTCAAAAATTACGGCAAGGTCGCCAGGATGGCCTGCGAAACTTTGTTGGGTAATTGCGTTTTCAAACAGCCAAGGATGACCCTGCTTAATCGCCAGCGCGGCCTCCGGCGTGACGCGCATGGCAATCCGTTTCTCGGCTATTCTTGGAATGCTCGACAAAATATCAGACATTTTTTGTTTCGTCCCGAAATGGTCCCTGTTGATATGCTTGGAAAATGGAGCACTAGCCTAACTAATGAATATCCGGATTTATTTCTCTCGCCGATAAATCACTATTCAGCTCTAAAAACTCGTCAGCTATTTGTTCATTTTCAAAATTTAATATCATCAACGTTGACATTG
>JAUWEC010000129.1 GCA_030608465.1 Chloroflexota bacterium | reverse complement strand
GGAAGTAGAACTTGAGCGAGAAATTTGCAACAAACTGATCAAGGGGACCGAAATGCGGCCCTTTTTTCCGCTCCCGGCGAGACGGATTATTCTGTTTCCATATATAAAGGATGGAGATTCTACTCGGTTGATTGAAGAGAGAGATCTTAACCAGCAGACTCCAAAAGCTTATGAATATTTGAAAGAAAACGAAATGGCATTAAGATCCCGTGAACGCGGAAAAATGAATAATAAGGGTTGGTATAGGTATGGACGAAATCAAGCGCTTGATGTGGTATCACTTCCTAAGCTGATTACTCCGGATCTTGCACCCCGTTCATCATTTCTCTTTGATGCTTATGGAGATTTCTTCTTTCTAGGAGGGGCTGCAGGTGGTTATGGAATTCTACCAAAAATCGAATTTCACCCTCTCTACCTTGTGGGTATTTTGAATAGCCAAGCCATAAGTTTCTATATTACATCATCCGGACAACAAATGGAGAGTGGCTACTATTCATTTGAAGCGAGATTCATTCGATCTACTCCTATCCGCACCATCAACTTTAACGACCCTGCTGATGTCGCCCGCCACGACAAAATAGTCGCGCTGGTGGAGCGTATGTTGGAACTGAACCAAAAATTGAGCTCCGCTGCCATCCCCGCTGATAAAAAACTCTACCAGCGTCAAATCAAAGCCACCGACCAGCAGATAGACGCTTTGGTGTACAAGTTATACGAGCTGACAGCGGAAGAAATCAAGATCGTTGAGGAAGCAACCCAATGATGGTTTCGTTGAATCCAGGAAACTCCGCTGCCCCTGACCGCCGGTTAAGACTGACGACCGGGGACGGGGGACGGGAATAAAAAGCCCGGCTGCGGGTGAGCTCTTCCGTTAGGTGGCGCTATCAATTGTTGGCAGAATAAATATATCTTCGACAGGTTTGTTGAACAACCTTGCTAGCTTCAAAGTCAACTCGAGAGATGGATTGTATTTCTTATTTTCAATTGCATAGATTGTTTGGCGCGATATGCCAAGCAATTTTGCCAAGTTCTCTTGAGTTAGGTTTAATTCCTTTCTACACTCTCGAACGCTATTCTCGATTACCATCGCTTAGACTCCTTCTCATGTACAGATCGGCGGAGAAATAGACAATTCCACCAAGTAGAAGAATGCTCAATGGCATTGTGATCGTCTGTTTCGTTACAACATCGTAAATAGACCAAACCATGAGAGCAATAATGATCACAATCCAGCTAGAGCGAACCGCAAATAAGGCGATGTGGACGTCCATTTCGTCAGCTTTCATGAAACCGAGTCTTTGAAGTAATTTCATTATAAACACTCCTTATGTAAAACCTTCTTTACATTAATAATAAGACACAAATTAAAAATTGTCAAGAACGTTTTACATTTAATACTAATAAATATTATCAAGGTTTAGTGCCACCTAACCCCACATGAACCAGACTCGCCTTCGGCTCTGGGAATCGGCGCGATATTTGCATACCTTGGTTATAATAAAAATAGTGTAGGATTGCAAACCCGGCGAGCAGGTTATGATTAACGTTGGACCGATCAACTAGAAATATGATAAATTTCAAATTAGCGGTTCACCGATCATTTATCAGTGTCATCTATTTGGGAGGCATACATGACGCAACCAACTATTGAAGTTCTTTCGCAAGTCAAGGAATTATTACGCGCTAGGCAAAAACAAGATGCTCGTATTTTGTTAGAAAAATACTTACAGCAAAACCCCCACTCTGAAGAAGGTTGGTGGCTAATGAGTTTTGCCGTCGCTAATCAAGATCAGCAAATACAATGTTTAAAAAAGATATTGCAGATCAATCCCGATCGCCAAAAGGTTAGGAAGAAGCTAGAAGAGTTGACAGGAGAAAAGCAGTTTGTTAAGCAAGCTATTGGTCGGGCGTCCAGAAAAGACAATGCACCTCATTTACATAACAAATCTAAAAACAACCTCTCTCGGCGCTGGATTGCTCCCTTATTGTTTTGTGTGTTAATTATCATAAGTCTGATGCTTTATTTCGGATATCGAAAATATTCAGATTCTCGGGTATATACTCAAGCACAAGCAATATCTCCTCAGAGTTCACCTACACACCAATACTCGGGATTACCTCCCACCTGGACAAAAGAAGTCCCGACTCTAACGCAGACACCGTTACCTACCTCTACTGAGACTCCCACCCCAACCTTTACGCCCACTCCAGATCCAAATGCCACTCGTACACCAATACCTGAGTCATGGATTGGCACAAAAGCAGGCATGTACCCTCCTGATTTTACTCTGAAAGATGTTGTGACTGGGGAAGAAATCTCCATTAGGGATTACACAGGTCAACCTGTATTGATCACGTTTTGGACAACCTGGTGCCCCGTTTGTAAATCTGAAATGCCACGAATTCAGGCAATTTATGAGCGATATGAGAGCCAGGGATTTGTTGTCTTGGGGGTCGGGGTGGATGAAAGTGAGTCATCTGTACGTAACTATGGCTCCCGGTATACACTATCCTTTCCCATCATGGCCGATTCCAACTCAAAGGTGGCTAGTGATTATCTGGTCAGAGGAGTGCCAACACACTACTTTATTCGTACTAATGGCAAGATCGGATTTGTCGAGGTCGGACCTATCACGGAGGCTAATTTAAATTTCTTCTTGAGCAAACCCTGAATTGGCATAAAAACGAATCTAAGGTAATGAAAAAGGCAGAAGAATTGGTGATCAAATTTAGTAAATCGGCCCAACCCTGCATGCACAAGACCGGGCTGCGCCCGAGTGTAAGCAGCGCAAAAAATCAAGATTGGTTTTAAGCAAAGCATGTTGGGAGCCACAAACGCCCGGCTTGTGATGCTCCCGTTAGGTATCCAAAATTGATTTCAAAAGGATTCTGTCACAAATTTAATGGGGAAGAATAAAATGGATATAATCGCAAATACAAATTGTGGAAAAATAAGAGGGTTAAAAGTAACAGGGAATGTAGTTCGCTTTACCGGCATCCCTTATGCTAAATCACCCGTTGGTGCGTTGCGCTTCAAAGCACCTGTTGAACCCGAACCGTGGACAGAAATAAAAGATACCACTGAATTCAGCCCTGCAAGCATTCAACCTTATGATGAAGTGGAAACAGCTTCTCATGGGCCGCAAAGTGAAGATTGTCTTTTGCTTAACATCTGGACACAGGGACTGGATGACAAAAAAAAGCGACCGGTCATGGTGTGGATACATGGGGGTGGATATTTTACCGGCGGCACAACCGACTCCACCTATGATGGCGCCTTATTTGCCAAACAAGGTGATGTGGTGCTGGTGTCCATACAGTATCGACTGGGTGCTCTGGGCTGGCTGTATCTGGATGAACTGGGCGGAAAAGAGTTTCGCCATTCCAAAAACAATGGCCTGCTGGATCAGATTGCCGCACTGAAATGGGTTAAGGATAATATCGAAAACTTTGGCGGGGATCCGGATAACACTACGATCTTCGGAGAATCTGCCGGTGGTTCAAGCGTAACCACGCTGATGGTAACGCCTGCAGCAAAAGGATTGTTCAACAAGGTGATTGCCCAGAGCGGAACATTAGACTATTCGCGAACCTGGGAACGGGGGCGCCGTTATACAAAAGCATTTATGGCAGCATGCGGTGTGGATGATCTCAACGGATTGATAAGCTTGAGTGAAGAAAAGATCCGATCTGCCATGGATGAAATCAGTAATGAAGCCACTTTTATGTCTGACTGGATGTTCGGGCCGGTCTTTGATGGTGATCTACTGCCGGAAAATCCTTATGACTATATTGCAAAGGGTAACACATCAGAAATCCTTTTGATGCACGGCAGTACAAAAGAGGAATATCACTACTGGCTGTATTATTCTCCGGAGCTGATGCGTGATACTCCCCATGAGGCCATGCTGGATTTATACAAGGATGGATTCGGACTGTCAGATGATCAGATTGATCAGCTTTATCAGTCCCTCACAGAATATTATCCGCATAAAAGCAAATCAGATAAATATATTGATATTGCTACCTGGGGTTTCTTCCGCTATCCGCATTCACGTTTATCTGAAGCCCAGTCGCAGCATGGTCCTGCATGGGAATATCTGTTTGAATGGTCATCTCCAATTGACCCGGAAAAGGGATCCTGTCATGGCATTGAACTCCCTTTTGTATTTTATATTGAAGAAGATGAAATTTTTGGAGGCAACCCGCCAATAACTCTATTAGAGCAGGTTCAAAATGCGTGGATCAGTTTTGCTCGCAATGGTGATCCTAACCACTCTGATCTTCCGGTATGGCCACAGTATAATAAGAAAGATAAACCCAAAATGGTTTTTAATGTAAACCCACGTGTGGAAAATGATCCGGATGGGGTTTTGCGGAATAAGTGGGAAGAGGTTATGGGTTAAATCAGATAGACACATTATAAAGCCCAACCATGGCGTGGAGCAGACGCCTAAAATTGTGCCGCTCAAAAGATTTACTTTTTTATGAACGGTTTTCACTTTTTCCGAAGTTTTAGGTGTTTCCCTGCGCATGCTCACGCAAACCGTTAGGAAGGTCATATAAAAATGAGGTTATGCTATGAAAATTGAAAGAGTACGTTCTTTTAATGTCAAAGGTGGAGGAATTCACCCCGTTATCGTTGAGCTGACAACTGCAGATGGCATGACAGGCTATGGTGAAGCAGCCGTCGCTTATGGATTGGGTGCTAATGCGGCGGCAGGCATGCTGGCTGACATGGCGATAATAGTCATCGGATCTGATGCAACGCATCCGCGTAATTTATGGCATGAGGTTTACGATAAATCGTTTTGGACGAAAGGGGGAGGGGCGATTGTCTTCGCTGCGTTGAGCGCAATAGATCAGGCACTGTGGGACATCAAAGCCAAAGCTTTGGGGATTCCGGTGTATGAGCTCTTCGGCGCGAAGTTCTCGGACTCGATTGAAGTGTATGCCAATGGTTGGAATTTCGAGCATAACGATGCGGAGGAATGGGCCAAGGCAGCTGAACGTCCGTTGTCTGACGGGTACAAAAATCTTAAATCTTATCCTTTGGATGCTTCGCAGGCGGGAGGAACACTTGTTCATGTCACGCGAAGATCCCTCTCCTCTGATGAGTTCAATCGCGCCATCGACCGGATCAGGCTTCTCAGAGAGGTGGTCGGTGATGGCATCGGCCTGATGTTCGATTTGAGCGGCGGCCTTTCGAATGACCAGTTGATCAGGTTTATGGACGTGTGTTATGAAGTGAATGCCCTGTGGGTTGAAGAGCCGCTTGATGCATACAATTTTTCTGGGTTGAGAGATATGAAGGGTCGATGGAATGTTCCAATCGCATGTGGCGAACGCATCTACACCCGAAACGGTTTCAAAAACTTGCTAGACACCGGTGCAGTGGATGTTGTCATGCCGGATGTTGGAAACTGTGGGGGCATTTATGAAGCTGTCCAAATTGCGTCGATGGCAGAGGCCTACAATGTACGGGTATCGCCGCATAACTGCGCGAGTTCGCTATGTACTGCAGCATCGATTCAGGTCTGCGCGGCGTCAGCAAATGTGATGTCACTCGAAATCTATCCCTATTTCTCGGATGCCGATGATTATGTTCATGTTCTGAAGAATCCACCGGAAGATTCCATCGTAGATGGCAAATTGAAAGTGACGGATGAAGCTGGTTTGGGCGCCGTGATAGATCTACCTCGCATCGAGAAGTTCCTCACTTTTGATTCACGACGGAATCTTTAGAGGTGGTTCCAGTGGATGGGGGGAACCGCCGACGTCGTATACATAATGGATCAGTCATCCGAAGGTAACTGATCTATTGCTCTAACAGAAAATTCCAACCAGACCGCCTGGAAATGACGGACCCTTCGTCTCCGCTCCGCTACGCTCAGGGCGGGTGAGCTTTTCCGTTAGGAAGAAAACAATTGGGTGATATTTACCGCTAGTTATTATTTTTCTGATATGATTCTATTGATTATTTAGGAGGAATCATGGCAATTCTAAGTTTTTCAATGACAAAACAAGAGTTTCTTTCAGGAAATAAAACTGTCACCAGAAGAACTTGGGCTGATTCTTATCATGAGATGTGGGAACGAATGTGGGAGACAAACAGATTAGTTCATGATGCGTATGACAACATTCCTAGAGCCGGGGGAAGAAAAATAGGTCAGATCGAATTGATAAATAAACCTTATCGAGAAAAACTATCTGATATGCCTGTAGATGATCTAATTGCCGAGGGGGGTATGTGTTCATCAATTGAGGAGTTTATTGAATTTATTGGAAAGAACCCGAATGATACTGTCTCTGTAATTCGATTTATCAAAGTTTAACTAATAATTTGCCAAATCCCGGGGGAAAAACATTGTATTTACCATCTGTTATAGATCAAGCTAAGGTCCTTATAACTGTTAAAGCTTATCCAAAACCATCTAGCAGGTATGATGAATTAGTTTGTACTGCGGGATTGCTCGATGGAAATAAGTGGATCCGAATTTATCCAGTTCCTTTCCGTTTTATAGGTAATAATCAAAAGTATCCAAAGTATAGTTGGATAAATGTTGATTTAGTAAGAACAGCAGGAGATTTCCGTCCTGAAAGTTACAGACCCAAACTTGGTCTTGATGAAGATTTCAATATTGGTGCTAAGCTTGGAACGGATGATTCTTGGGCAGCAAGAAAATCATTCGTAATGCAAGAAGTTTTTCTTAGTATGAACGAAATAATTGACCTGGCTTATGGAGATATGAGGAAGTCTCTGGCAACATTGAAGCCAAAGGAAATTATTGATTTCGAAATAGAAGAAACAACTCGGGAGTGGAAAGAAAAATGGCAAAATACTGCTTTACAATCATCTTTTGAGGATCTTAATAAATCCGGAGAAGCCATCCAAAGAGATTTGGTAAACAAGGTCCCATACAATTATTACTATCACTTCATAACAGAGGGGGATGATAAACCACGGCGATTAAAAATTGAGGATTGGGAAATTGGCGCTCTGTATTGGAATTGTCTTAGAAGAACTAACTTTGACGAAGTAGCCGCAAACCTATTAGTAAAAAACATGTACTGGGATAATTTTGTAAATAATAAGGAGCTATACTTTTTCCTTGGTACTACTCTACAATTTCATAGTATCCACGCGCCAAATCCATTTATTATCATTGGAGTGTTTTATCCACAAAAATCGGATCAATTGTCATTATTCCAAACTTCTTCCTAACCCACCCTGCAGCGGACCCTTCGACTGCGCGCTTCCCCCTCGATTTCACTCGGGGTCACACTCCGCTCTGGGCCGCTGAGCTCATCCGTTAGGTAAAACTTTACCATTGTGCTTGATACTATTAGCGCTTTGCGCTATTATTCCCATAGATGATCAAATCATTTCAAGATCATGATACAGAGCTGTTGTTTCATAGTCAAAAGCCGAAAAAACTTCCCTCAGAGATTTGGAGGCGAGGTACAAAGAAGCTTCTCATTCTTCACGCAGCTACAAATTTATCTGAGCTAAGAGTTCCTCCAGGAAATCGATTAGAAAGGCTCAAGGGCGATCGAACTGGACAACACAGCATCCATGTCAATGATCAATGGAGGATTTGTTTTCAATGGCGCGATGGCCATGCGTATAGAGTAGAGATTATTGACTATCATGCTTAATCGGTTGAGGTGAAACCATGAGTAAGAGAGAGTTAAGTCCAATACATCCTGGAGAGATTTTGCTTGAAGAGTTTCTTGAGCCGATGCAAATAACACAGTATCGGTTGGCGAAGGATATCAGTGTTGATCCAAGAAGGATTAATGAAATTGTCCACGGTCAGCGTGCAATATCTGCTGATACTGCCCTTAGACTTGGGCGTTATTTTAGTATGTCTCCTCAGTTTTGGCTGAACCTGCAATCCCATTTTGATTTGGAATTGCTAAACATGAAAAATGGAGATCGAATCGAAAGAGAAGTTAAGGTATTAACTTAACTTGTTGCTATTTTGTTTTACCTAACCTCCGCTCCAGCGGACGCTGGGGTACGCGCCGCTGAACTCATCCGCTAGACGCTACCTAAATTATTATCATCGTGCAATCGACAAGAGTTGTTATTCAAATGATTTGGAAAATATTGTTTTATACCTTGACCGGATATGTATTGTTGTGCTCCATTGTTTTTATATTTCAGCGGAAATTGCTTTATC
>JAUWEC010000134.1 GCA_030608465.1 Chloroflexota bacterium | reverse complement strand
GGTTAATGTAGTGGCAGAGTTATTATTAATACTCCATTTTGCTCTTTTTGTATCAGTAATAAAGTTGCTGAGTGAGATTGATTCACAGGGGGAAGTAGTTGTGCTTGTCGGAGAAGGTTGAGTGAATGTAGGAGTTGGTGGTGGGGGTGTGTTAGTCTGCATTGAGAGCGGGGGCGTAGAAGTGCTGATTAAAGGTGAACTGGTATTGGTTGGGCCGCCCGGGATGGTTGTGTCTGTTGGAGGAAGGATGGTAGAAGTTGGTCCTGAACTGGTCGATGTCAGAGAAACCTCAAGGGACGGTGTAAATGTCCGGGTTAAACTATCAGGTAATGGAGTATCAGTCATTGGAGACGAAGTAATGGTTGGCGGTTGGGGAGTGATCGAAGCGACACCTGCGAAATAATTCTGATCCACCTGCGTTAATCTCATTGATAAATTTTGTACGTCTGGGTTTTGATCCCAGATTGCATCAATCACCAGCTGAAGCTGCATGGGAGGTATTTGCATAAATGCGGGATCTTGGGAATAATTCGCTTGTTTAGCAGAATGTAGATTAATTGGTAATGGTGTGCTTTTAGCCATTAAAGAACCAAAATTTCCATAGATTGCGCCTACAAATATCAGGGCTATCAGACAAAGGCTGGCAACTATAACAACTTTCCTGGTTGTAGAATTTATTTTGAGGAAAAGAACAAATTTTTTGATCATAGGCTGGCAAACTTGGGATTCAATATACAACTTTAATGGTAGAAAGTTTTTGATAGTAGATATTATGACTTTGTTTCTTATACAAAATGTTTAAAAAATAAGTCAATTAGTTGCGGATCAAAATGCTTACCGCGATTTTCAGAAAGATACTGAAGAGCTTTTTCTTTGGTCCAGGCGTCGCGATAAGGGCGTTTTGAAAGTAGGGCGTCAAATACATCGGCGATTGCAAAAATCCGGGCTGATAAAGGAATGGCATCACCCCTGAGGCCGTGAGGATACCCTGTTCCATCCCACTTTTCATGGTGGTAGTGAGGAATTTCGAGAGATTCATGCATAAAATTAATTGGTTGAAGCATATCAACCGCAAGGAGAGGGTGCTTCTTCATAATTATCCATTCTTCATTTGATAAGGGTCCAGTTTTCTGGAGGATTTCATCCGGAATGCCAACTTTACCGATATCATGCAGTAATGCCCCTCTGCGGATCGATTCAAGTTCCGTTTTACCTAGGCCATAAATTTTTGCTATCTTGAGAGTCAGCTCAACTACGCGCCTACTGTGATCATCTGTGTCATGGTCACGGAGAGATAATGCCCGTGACCAGCCCTCCAGGCTGTTATCGTACGCTTTTAGAAGCTCAGACTGGGATACCTTCAGGCTTTTTAACATATTGTTAAAGGAGGTGGTTAATACGGCAACTTCACTGCTTCCCGGCGATTCAAGGGCAACCATGTAGTTGCCTGCAGCCACTTCTTCTGAGGCCTTGGCCAGACTTTCGAGAGGTTTTGATATTCGGTTTGCCAACCGATAGCCGATCATCAGGATCAAAGCAATGAACGCACCCAGGGCGATAAAGATTTGGGTTCGCGTGACCCAGTTTGTGTGAACAAGATAATTCTGGGGTAAGGCAGCACCTAGAATACCAATATCCAGGTCATTTCTAACTTCCCATGGACCCAATAATTCCGTATAATTTATATCTGCGACCATCTTATTATTAAGCAGACTAAAATCATCCTGACCGGGTAAGATTTGAACGATAAGTCCTTGATCGAGTTCTTGACCCGTAATGAAGGTTGTGGCTAATACCCGTCCCTCAAAATCATACAATGTGGTTTGAGCCAAAGTTGTCTCGCGTATTTCTTTCACTAGAGTGGGTAAAGATATACCAACCAGAGTAGCGCCAACTACTCTTTCTTGCTCCAGAATGGGTCCGGCAACATAAAAAATATGGCCCCAGGGAGGATTTTCGACAGCAGCATATTTGTCGCCAAAACTATCCAAATTTCCTTCAAGGATCGTATAAATGAATTCAGCATTGGAAAAATCCTCACCACCGGTGGAATAATAATAATCTTCGATTGATCCCCCCGTTCTATGTCGTAAAGAATATATGGTGGATCCATCAGAATTAATGATTTCGATGTCTTCAACCTGGGAATTGACTGCTAGGGGATAAATAAATCGGTGAAGTGTATCAATTTCCTCGCTCGAAACCGCCTCTGCCAAACCTGTAGTGTTGACGATCAGGCGTAGTGTTTCAAGGAGTTGATCTTCCTCTAAAACCATCCATTCAGATGACAATTTACCCGATTCAACAAGCTGATTGGCAAAACGTTCTTCTGCAGAATCAATTACAACCCTGGTTGTGATGTAGGTTACTGCGAGGGTAAAAAACAGGGAAAGAATAAGGTAAGGCATGCTGATTTGGAACCGGATTGGATAAGTCAGTCGACTTTTCTTCTGGAGAGGTTCGAGGATATCAATATCGGTTAGATTACCGTCCACGGCCAAAGAAACTCTTTCGGGAGTGATTGGATTGGTGAGCACCTTCCATTTAACGAGTTCCGAATAGTAGGATTTTGGCAGGCCTGCAGTCGAGAAGTAGGTAAAGATCAGTTCAGTTTTCTGGAATCTTTCCAATAAAACAGGGATAGATTTTGGCCATTTTGAGCCAAGCAATGTTGTTTCAATAAGGATCAGGTCAGGGAGAGTTAATTTCAATTGGGTGCTGGCGTTTTTTAATGATGAAGCCGAGTGAACCTCATCTCCCCATTGCTTGAAAATACGGGATAATTCAGATAATACTTGTTTATCAGGTTGAATGATCAAGACTGATCGATTCATAAATGCACCGCCAATGTGCTTTGTTTCAATGCGAGTGACATTAATTTATTTTCTTATACCATCATATTTTGTTTCAAACCAGCAATGATTACTTCATTATATACGGAAAATTGCAATAGTTTTCTTTACAACAAGCTTTCAGAGTGGAATATTGAATTAAGAATAAATTGATTAGATCGGCGTCAAAGAGGGAGTTAAGAAAGGACAACTTTGCCTATAGTTGATGTTTATTTAGGTACAATTAGATATTGATAATAAAGAAGGAATACTAGATATATCGGACGTATAAAGAACCCATATGATAAGAATTACAGAACTGATCCTTCCGTTTGATCACGATGAAGACGATCTACGGCTGGCAGTACTTAAAACTCTAGGTATCGAAGAGTGCCAATTGAATTCTGTAGCAATTAGTAGAAGCAGCCTGGATGCCCGGAAAAAACACTCCATTCGGCGAGTCTATACATTGCATATAGAAACAGCCGATGAAAAACAAGTATTGGAGAAACACGCAAAAAACCGGAAGATTTCCAGAGCGCCGGAAACAAAATATATTGTTCCAATTCTGATAAGAAAAATTAAACGACATCGACCCCTGGTAATCGGAACTGGACCAGCTGGAATATTTGCAGGATTGGTCCTGGCAGAAGCGGGATGCTCTCCTCTTTTGATTGATAGGGGAAAACCGGTTAGTGAAAGAACCCGGGATACCTATAATTTTTGGAAAACCCGTGAACTGAATAGCGAGTCAAATGTTCAGTTTGGAGAAGGAGGCGCGGGCACCTTTTCAGATGGCAAACTGCAAACCCGCGTGAGGGATAAGTTAAACCGGGATAAAAAAATTCTTCAGGAATTAGTCCTGGCAGGCGCACCAGAAGAGATCCTATTTAAAAATAAA
This sequence comes from Chloroflexota bacterium, assembly GCA_030608465.1. Lineage (GTDB taxonomy): Bacteria > Chloroflexota > Anaerolineae > Anaerolineales > UBA11858 > B10-G9. The sequence continues at coordinate 4,245 of JAUWEC010000134.1, read as the reverse complement.
CCCCATATTGGAACGGCAAAATTGGTCAAGGTTGTCGAAAATCTACGAAAGAAAATTGTTGAATTGGGCGGCGAATATCAATTTCAAAGCCGGGTGGATGATTTGATCCTTGAGAGGGATCAAATCAAGGGTATTAAGCTGCAAAGCGGAGAAGAAATTCGCAGCGATCATGTTATCCTGGCAATTGGACACAGCGCTAGAGACACATTCAAAATGCTTTCCAGACGAGGCGTGCAGCTTGAAGCAAAACCTTTTTCTGTTGGTTTCCGGATAGAACATCCTCAAACAGTAATTGATCAAAATCAGTACGGTAAGCAGGCCGGTCATCCTCTGTTGGAGGCGGCTGACTATCAGCTAGCGCATCACAGCTCGTTGGGCAGAACCGTATACAGTTTTTGTATGTGTCCTGGTGGATTGGTGATAGCGGCGTCATCCGGGCCAGGAACTGTAGTAACTAATGGCATGAGCCAATATGCTAGAAATGAAAGGAACGCAAACAGCGCAATTGTCGCTGAAGTTGTACCAACTGATTTTAAGGATAAGCCTTTAGGTGGAATTGAATTTCAACAGCGGTGGGAAGAAAAGACCTTTCTTCTGGGTGGAGGAAATTTTAATGCACCTTGCCAATTAGTAGGAGATTTTTTAAACGGCAAGCCATCCTCAGAGCTGGGTTCTGTACAACCATCTTATCTTCCAGGGATTACGATGACGGATTTGCGCGGCTGTTTGCCTGTTTATGTGGTATCTGCAATAAAGGAAGCCCTGCCAAAATTTGAAAAAAGAATCAGGGGTTTTACACTGGAGGATGCGGTGCTGACTGGTATCGAAACCCGGACATCCTCACCGGTCCGTATATTAAGGGGAAAAGATTATCAAAGCATTTCTATCCGGGGTTTATATCCGGCGGGAGAAGGTTCAGGGTACGCCGGTGGGATTCTATCATCAGCTATGGACGGCATTAAAGCTGCGGAAGCGATGATACAAAGTATTAATGAGGAAAACTAAAGCTGCTGGATTTGCCAACTTTTCTTGATTAAAAATAAGTGAGGGTCTGAATTATGCACATTGATGGAAATTGTTTTAAGGATGAATTTGGCAGGACTTTAACTTTGCGCGGCGTAAACTTAGGAGGAAGTAGCAAAGTACCTCATTCCCCAAACGGAGCAACTTATATCAGAGACGGGTTTTTTGATCACCGGAACCTATCTTTCGTGGGCCGACCATTTCCACTCCAGGAAGCGGATGAGCATTTTTCCAGGTTAAAAGCCTGGGGATTAACTTTTATAAGATTTCTCGTTACCTGGGAAGCGATTGAACATGCTGGACCAGGGCTGTATGACCGTGATTATCTAGAATACATCCGGGCTGTAGTTGAAAAAGCAGCTGAATATGGAATTCAGATGTTTATTGATCCCCATCAGGATGTTTGGAGCCGTTTTTCCGGTGGGGATGGTGCTCCGGGATGGACATTTGAGCTTGTAGGGTTGGATATAAAAAATTTCCAGGTTACTGGAGCGGCCTTTACCCACCAGATGCATGGAGATCCGCTGCCGCAAATGATCTGGTCTACGAATGCTACCAAGTTAGCCGCGGCAACCATGTTTACTCTCTTTTTTGGAGGTAGGGACTTTGCACCGAAGACAGTCATTGATGGAGAGTCTACCCAGGAATTCCTGCAGCGGCACTACATTAACGCGATTAAAGAACTTGCTTTGTTCATTAAAGATCTACCAAATGTGGTCGGGTTCGACACTATGAACGAACCCGTTGAAGGATATATCGGTATGGAGGATCTCAATAAGCGTTTTACCACTATTGAAAAGGGATTTGTTCCGACACCTTTCCAGTCAATGCAGCTGGGTTCTGGCATTTCTCTCGAACTGGAAATCTGGGAGAGAGGAATACGGGGCCCCAGAGTAGTAGGGAAACAGGTTCTAAATCCGGATAACAAACGGGCATGGTTAGAAGGATTTGATCCCATTTGGAAAATCAATGGTGTTTGGAATACTGATAGTTCAGGGGAACCACTGTTATTGAATCCGGAATATTTTGCTGCTGTAAACGGGCGTCAGGTGAATTTTAACCAGGATTATTACATTCCATTTAATAATCGTTTTGCAAAAGCGGTCCGGGAAATCAAAACAGACTACATGATTTTTATCGAGAGGGGATTTCGGTCGGTCGGTCCGGTATGGGGTAAAGATGATGCAGATAACATTGTATACGCGCCGCACTGGTATGATCCGGTGGTACTGGTTATGAAATCATTCAATAGGTGGATCAACTTTGATAGGGGAAAAAATACACTGCTGTTTGGCCCACGACGGATTACTAAATCTTTTTCAAGGCAGCTGGCAAGACCAAAAGATCACGCTCTGACCCAGATGGGGGATGTTCCCACCTTGATCGGTGAAGTTGGAATTGCCTATGATTTGGATAACAAAAAAGCCTACCAAACCGGTGATTTCAGCGCTCAGATAAATGCTTTCGACCGAACCCTTCGGGCGCTGGAAGAAAATCTGCATCATTTTACACTTTGGAACTATACTGCGGATAATACTAACGCCCGTGGAGATATGTGGAACGATGAAGATTTGTCAATCTTCAGTCGGGATCAACAGAAGGATCCAGAAAATATCCACTCTGGGGGTCGGGCATTGGAAGCAGTTGTACGGCCATATCCGTTAGCAACAGCTGGGGAACCGCTAAAAATAAGATTTGATATAAAGAAGAAAGAATTTGAATTTAGATTCCGACATGATCCAGCCGTAAAAGCACCGACTGTGATGTTTGTACCTCTGTATCAATACCCAGAAGGCTGCAGAATAGAAGTCACGAAAGGGGAATATGATTTAAATATGATAAAGCAGACCCTAACGTATTTACCCGATACTGCTTATTGCGAACATGTAATTCGGTTGATACCGGGATAGCATATATATTTCAGCGAAAATGCCTGGTTAATCTTCTGTATCCTCATCTATGGGAAAAGGGATGTCGAAATTACACTCTAGAAGTTTGACTTCTCCGGAAAACGAAGTCAGTGTATAGGTACCTACCCAGTGCATGTTGCCTAGAACTTCTTCCCTCGAAACCCCATTCTTTAGCTGATAAAAATCTACTTTTAATGGATCTAGCATATATTCACCCACGCCGGTGTACCAAGGTAACGATATACCTTCTGCACAGGAAGAGGTGCAAGTTGCAGGTTGGCCAAGTTGGGTGATCCGTATATCCAGCATGCAGTCCGGAGCTACGGTTCCTTTCACCATGTAACCAATTTGTCCTATACATTCCATTACACACTCCCCTGTAATCACATTGACGAGCTGATTACCGTCCTCGTTAATTCCATAGAGCAGATTTTCTTCGCCCCAGACAGCAACTACAATATTATCATCCTGTGTATAGTTGAAATCTTTGGCAGTTGAATGCCCGATTCGGTTAATCGTCAGACCCAGAATAAAATCAACATCCTCAATATTTTCTGGCATTTTAACCTCTACCTGGACTTCAGGGAATTCAAATGTGTCTGGATCAGGTATGGAATCGGGATTTATCTGCTGTGGTTGGTTTCCCCATGGCAGCTGGCATCCTGTTAAACACAAGAGTCCCACCAGGAGAAATGAAATCCAACTGGTTTTAAAATATAGGGTTTTCATGTGATCTACCTCCTGTTTGATAATAGGGGGAAGATGCTGAGATGAAAAGCTTCGGTATGTTGTTTTCTGTATGGCGGGGAGCATCTGATATTATGGACTTATATTGGTATCATAACATGAACAGAATTGAAATCGACTAGTGTTTTCACCGGTGCGACGGGGAAATGTTATTGGATCTGTATATTTGATTTGTTGAGAATTTGCCCTCTACCGGACAATATACTTCTTAATGTCACTTGTTCTTTTCGGTAATTTGACAGGAGCCAATAGATTATTAGTTAGTAAAAAACGATCACTCGCCAACCCGTATACGGGGGGCAAGAAAGACATATAATAGATCGGCAATCAAATTTGCCAGGGCAAATCCAACCACGGAGATATTCTCGCAAGCTAGTAGTGGAAGAGACTGTTTGACCTAATTTTCACAAATATAATCAGGGGAGATCTGGTATATTTAGGGATGGGTAGCAGCAGAAAAACTCGGGAGTAACCTGTTATAACAAACGGAATTCTATTATTGGTAGAGGAAAAGATATGTTTGTATGGTTAATAAATTTCCCCCATTTTCTCGAAATCCTATATC
>JAUWEC010000232.1 GCA_030608465.1 Chloroflexota bacterium | reverse complement strand
GGATGGTTGGAAGAGATTGGCGACTATTCCTGATTTGCCCTTTTTTTAAACTGGAGACAAATCTGGGGGTAAAGGGAAAGAATTTTATCAGTCCTGCCGGAGAAATTTCTCCAACTCAGACAGATCAATCCGGGATGTGAGGTCCAGGCTTAGCGGGGTTACAGAGATTTCTTTCTTATTTATCACAGAATGAGAATCTGTTCCGGGTAGGGATTGGTCCCAATCAGGGGCGATATCGTATCCGATTCCCTCCCCACTTGAATCCGGGTTCTTTTCTGGTGGTACGGGTTCATAAAAACGCAGCATGGAAAGGCTTGTAGTATGCCAGGGTGTATCTTGGGTTGCCTGGGACGGGATTTCCACCTTAAGCAGATGCACATCCGGAGGCATTTTCTTTGACAGCAGCATCTGTGAGAAGAGGGTTGTAAAATGACCTGCTGTCCTGAAATCCACTTCCCTTGAGTAGGATGAGTGATATTTTGTATCTGTTTCCAGGGATATCGCCAGGGACGGAATGCCGGCGGAGGCGCCTTCCAAAGCAGCGCCAACGGTTCCGGATATTGTCACACCACTGCCAACATTGAGTCCATAGTTGATTCCTGAAACGATCAAATCCGGTTTCTGAGGGATGAGTACATGAATCCCGTAGAGAACTGCCATTGCCGGGGTTCCTCCGACTGCATGAATAGTCCATTCTTTGCCGTTAACCTCAAGTTTCTTCTGGTGGACTTGATTGTCATAAATCCCCGGCATGCTGCGGCTGGTGCCTGATGCCTGTTCTCTGGGAGCAACCACGGTGACAAAACCAAGCTCATCCAGCGCTTCTGCGGCAGCCCACAGACCCGGGGATTGAATTCCATCGTCGTTGGTCAATAAGATTTGCAATTCTGTCATAATAATCCGGTGTTCCTTAACAAAAAGAGCGGATTTATCCGCTCATCATTTCAAGCACCCTCGGCGTGATTCGAACACGCGACCCCTTACTCCGCAAGCAAGTGCTCTATCCACTGAGCTACGAGGGCAAATGTACATGGCGGGGAGGGTGGGATTCGAACCCACGGTCGAGCTTTAAACCCGACAACCGCTTAGCAGGCGGCCCCAATCAACCACTCTGGCACCTCCCCGGGGAGATTTTTAAAGCGGAGGGAGAGGGATTCGAACCCCCGGTGGGCTTTAACACCCACAGCTGTTTTCAAGACAGCCGCCTTCGTCCACTCGGCCATCCCTCCCGATTAAAGGTTCTCCGAGCGGGAAGATTTTACCATAGCTGAGAAAGGGAGGCAATGCAAATTGAGCCTTCATCCCTTGACTCATCTCGCCCCACACGCTAAAATGTTTCTTCGCGGATGGCTCCATTGATGGTCCTGTCATCCGCTGTTTTTATGCTATTTGTAGGATCGGAATTTTATGTTTGATCAGCTAACTAACCGTCTGGATGAGATCTTTCATTCATTAAAGCGGAGGGGAAAACTCTCCGAGAAAGATGTTGAAACCGCGATGCGCGAAATCCGGCTGGCGCTGCTTGATGCAGATGTCCAGTATGGTGTTGTGCGTGATTTCGTTTCACGTTTGAAAGAACGCGCTGTAGGGCAAGAGGTTTCCAAAGCGCTCAATCCGGGTCAACAGGTAGTTAAAATCGTTCACGAAGAGTTGATCCATACGCTGGGAGAACCCACGCCTCTCAAAACAGCTGAAGACCGGCCATTGGTAATTCTACTGGCCGGGCTGCAGGGATCTGGAAAAACTACTGCTGCGGGAAAGATCGCACGTTTATTAAAGAAGAAGGGTGAAAGGGTACTGTTGATTGCGGCTGACCCCTATCGTCCGGCTGCAGTGGAACAATTAAAAATCCTTGGCGACCAGCTTTCCATTCCTGTCTTTTCTGATCAGTCCCTCCAGCCTCCTCAATTGGCAAAGGAAGCCTTGCGGCAAGCCCAACTCTCTGACAGTACTGTTGTGATTCTCGATACGGCAGGAAGATCTCAAATCGATGAGGATTTAATGGAAGAGCTGCACGCAGTCCAAGAAGCATGCAGCCCGGATGAGATACTGCTGGTTGTGGATGCGATGATTGGACAGGAAGCGGTAAACGTCGCTAAAGGTTTTATTGACGCAGCACCAATAACAGGCCTAATCATGAGTAAAATGGATGGAGATGCCCGCGGAGGTGCCGCAATTTCGATCCAGTCTGTGACTGGTGTGCCGATCAAATTCCTGGGAACAGGTGAGGGGCTTGAAGCCCTCGAGACTTATGACCCAGCAAGGTTGGCGTCCAGGATCCTGGGCATGGGCGATGTGATCGGTTTGATTGAGCGTGCTGAGGAAACAATCGATGAAGAAACTGCCAGGCAGCAGACCGAACGTTTATTATCTGGGGAATTTACTCTGGAAGATTTTTCCAAACAAATATCCCAGGTCATGAAGATGGGGCCAATAGGTAAATTAATGGGTATGTTACCGGGAGAATTTGGTAAAATGTCCCAATCTGTTGATCCTCAGGAAGCTGAAAAGAGAGTGAGGAAAACCCAGGCAGTCATTCAATCCATGACTTCGGCAGAAAGGCAAAACCCAAAAATTCTCAATGCCAGCCGGCGAAAACGGATAGCGGCTGGTTCAGGCACCCAGGTGTATGATGTAAATCAGCTTGTTAAGCAATACCGGGATATGCAAAAGTTGTTTAAACAGTTAAAAAAATCAGGGTTGGGAAATCTGCCCCGTTTTTCTTAACAATGTGAGTTATGGTGTATAATAGTCTCCTCTGTGGAATCACTGCAGCGGAATGAAGCAGGATATAAAGATTAAGGAGTACAAGTTATGGTTCGAATTCGTTTACGCCGTGCCGGAGGGAAAGGACAGCCCACGCATCGTATTGTGGCTGCAAATAGAGAAAGCCCCCGTGATGGCCGATTTATTGAGATCCTGGGTGATTACAATCCGCGGACTGAACCCTCGACTATCCGGGTTAAAGAAGATCGGATTTATTATTGGCTGAGTGTTGGCGCCCAGCCATCTGACGCAGTCCTGCAGATTTTCCGGGTTGTGGGTTTGATGGAGCGCTATCAACGTTATAAAGATGGCGAAGACATCGAAGTCCTGGTTGCTGAAGGAAAACAGGTTGAAAAAGACCGCAATGTTGATCCCCGTACGCGCAGGGATGACCTTGTAAAAAAAGCACCTCCCAAGAAGGAAGAGGAACCTGTCGAAGAGGTAACCGCTGCGGTGGACGCTGACGCGGAAGCCGATGTCCCTGACGCGGAAGTGGAAGCAGAAGCAGAACCTGTAGTTGATGTTCTTGATGCGGAAGCAGAAGCGGAACCCGAAGCCGATGTCCCTGACGCGGAAGCGGAAGCAGAAGCAGAGCCCGCAGTTGATGTCCCTGACGCGGAAGCGGAAGCAGAAGCAGAACCTGCAGTTGATGTTCTTGATGCGGAAGCAGAAGCGGAACCCGAAGCCGATGTCCCTGAC
>JAUWEC010000252.1 GCA_030608465.1 Chloroflexota bacterium | reverse complement strand
CCGATGCGGTTTTATACTTGTATGCATATCCCTATGAATGTTCAGAGCAGATGGCATCCCGCATTCTGGGCATTGCTGCCTTACGTGATGTACTGACTGCTTTTGAAGCGGAGGGTTTGCCTTCACCAGAGGCGATGGAGGATGCCGTCGCCAGGGATCTGGAGCTGCTTGGTGTCATTCAAAACTATGACGGAGGGTTCCCGTATTGGCGGCGTGGTCAAGATTCAATTCCTTTTAATACCATCCATGTTGCGCATTCACTGGCACGGGCGAATCAAAAAGGCTTTGAGGTTTCGGAAGTGATGTGGGCAAGTGCGCTAAGTTACTTGAGGGATATCGAGCAGTATTATCCCTACTGGTACAGCGAATATACCCGCAATTCACTCAGCGCTTATGCGTTGTATGTCCGTGACTTGATGGAGGATCCCGACCCGAATAAAGCCCGCAACCTGTTCCACGAAGCTGGATTTGAGAAGATTTCTATCACCGGTATCGGCTGGATTTGGCAGGTGCTTGTTGATGATTCCGAATCTCTAACAGAACTGGCGGAAATACGGAATTGGGTCGCCAATCGGGTAGTTGAAACCCCAGGGGCTGCTAACTTCACTACCTATTATGATGACCAGAGTTACCTGCTCTTAAGTTCCGATCGGAAAACAGATGCGGTGCTGCTGGATACCCTGATCGCAGATGACCCGGAAAGTGATTTGATTCCGAAATTGGTCAATGGGCTGCTGGCCCATCAAAAACGCGGCCGCTGGAGGAACACGCAGGAAACTGTGTTTGTCCTGCTAGCACTGGACCGTTACTTCAATAAATACGAAGCGGTGGAACCGGAATTTGTAGCCCGCATCTGGCTGGGAGATATCTTTGTCGGAGAACATGAATATGTAGGTTACAGCACAGAACGGCATTTGACAGAGGTCCCAATGAGCTACCTGGTGGACACCGATCAAAAAACTCAAGATCTTATTCTGAACAAGATTGGTCCCGGACGCCTGTACTACCGTTTGGGATTAAAATATGCTCCCACAGACCTGGTGTTGGAACCCCTGGAAATGGGATTTGTAGTCCTGCGGGTGTATGAAGCCGTGGATGATCCTGAAGATGTGACGCAGCGAGAGGATGGCACCTGGGTTATCAAGGCCGGCGCCCGTGTGCGGGTCAGGTTGACCATGGTGGCTGACAACCGCCGTTACCATGTAGCTCTGGTTGATCCGCTGCCGGCTGGTTTGGAGATCATCAATCCTGCCCTGGCAGTCTCGGGCAGTGTCCCGCAGGATCCCAACAGCTCAGACTACCGTTTCGGTTGGTGGTGGTGGTGGCCGTGGTACGAACACCAGAACATGCGGGACGAACGGGCAGAGGCCTTTACTTCCCTGCTGTGGGACGGTGTGTTTGAGTATACCTATGTGGCCCGCGCCACAACCCCGGGAGTGTTTGTTGTACCCCCGGCCAAGGCGGAAGAAATGTACTCGCCGGAAGTGTTTGGCCGCAGCGGCAGCGATCTGGTGATTGTGGAGTAAATCGCAAAGGAAGAAGGGGCTGTCCCAAAAGTCAAGTAAGTGGGAGGCGACTAGCGTATTTTGCTAATTATTACCCTCAAAGTGGGGGAAAACACTCATATTTGACAAGAAATACATCTCTAAGTGAGAAGTTGATCGGGAAAATTGGACTTTTAAGACAGCCCCTATGTGTGATTATAAAGCTCCCGGAGGTTTAAAAACTCCGGGAGCTTGTTTTATCTATTTACACCACCAAACACTCTCTAAATACTCTCCAAATAATTCCTTAACAACCTTTTTGTACACTTAGCTCAGGATTTGCCATTTTACATATTAAGGAGCACTTTTGATGAAGAAAAAAGGAAATTCAACTCGACTTTATTGGATCATTTCTCTGGCTGCGATCGTCCTGGGAGCTGGCGGTTTTTTTGCTTACCGTTTTTGGTATCTGCCATCCCAAGAAGTAGTCAGTGAGGAAAAAACTATAAAGACTGCGATCGCTCGTCGGGGAGATATCATACTCTATGCCGCTGGTGCTGGTTCATTGATCCCGGCCGCGGAAGTTGATGTAAGTTTTGATATCAGCGACGGAGTTCAGGAAGTTCTTGCAGGACTCCTGGTTAATGTAGGGGACAAGGTTGAAGCAGGGGATGTTTTAGCTCGGCTGGATGACAGCGATCGGCAGGATAACCTGGTAGACGCCCAACGTGATTTACGGGAATTAACCTCGGCATCAGCGATTGCTCTGATCGAAAAAGATCTCGCCCAAACGAAAATAAATTTGGAAAAGAACACAAATGATCTGATTGGGTTGATTAGTCCGGTAGTATATAGGGCTGAGGGATACCTGGCGGAATATACAAAAGCACTTGCGGATGTCACAGCTGCTGCAGATTTATCTCCCTCTGATGAAGCCAATCAACGAGTCAAAGAGGCTGAGCAGAATTTGAATTGGGCAAAATCCAATTTACAGGTCCAGCAGCAGTACTATCAAGATGTTTACCTGCCGGATAATTTCACAGGTTTTTACTGGGATGATAATAATAAGGTTGAATTCATCGATGCCCCCACGGATGCTGAGATTGCCTCTGTCAGGGCAGAAATCAGCGGTTACGAAGCCAGTATCGTTGAGTTGGAGATTCTGCTGACAGCATTAAATAATAATGAAGACCTTCCAGAAGAGGCTACAGGTTCTCGGGCCGCCGCTTTACGTAAAGCACGGCAATCGGTGAAGGATGCTCAGGAAGATCTTGAAGCGACTTCTTTATTAGCATCAATAAGCGGTATTGTTACTGCTGTTTATGCCAACGAATCCGAAAAGGTTGGCAATGAGGTTGTGCTTGTTATTTCTGATTTGACACC
>JAUWEC010000189.1 GCA_030608465.1 Chloroflexota bacterium | reverse complement strand
ATTGCCCTACGAAAGCTTGTATACCAACCTGCTAAATGCCCTTGACCTTGCCGGATTGCCGCTTTATTCAGTTGACCGGACAAATGACCACCCGTTTGTGATAGCTGGCGGTCATGCCGTTTTTAATCCGGAGCCGGTTTCGCCATTTATTGACGCCTTTGTAATTGGTGAGGGCGAAGAAGTCATTATCGAGATTCTTGGTGCTTATCAATCCAGCCAGGATCAAGGTCATTCCAAGCGACAAACACTTGAAAATCTCTCCCAGGTTGACGGGATATATATCCCGTCTTTTTATCAGGCGCACTACCAGGCAGACGGAACCTTTTCTCACCTTGAAAAACTCAACCAAAAAGCGCCAGATACTATACAAAAACGAATAGTTGGCACATTGCCGCCCCCTCCCACGAAACTGATCGTTCCTTATATCGACACTGTACACAATCGAGCTCCGTTGGAAATTATGCGGGGTTGCACCAGGGGCTGCCGGTTTTGTCACGCTGGAATCGTAACCCGTCCTGTCCGGGAACGCTCCCCTGAAGATATCCTCCAGGCCATGGAGGTTCTGATCCCAAACACCGGTTACTCAGAAATTGGTTTATTATCCTTATCTTCTTCTGACTATACGAATATAGTCGAGCTGATTCAAGCCATCAACGAAAAGTTTCTAAACCAAAATATTGCTGTTTCGCTGCCATCTCTGCGGATAGAGTCTGTTTCGGTTGAACTTATGGACGCGCTGGCGGGCAAACGCCGCGGTGGATTTACCCTCGCTCCGGAAGCTGCTTCAGAACGCCTGCGAAAAATAATTAACAAACCAATTTCCAACCAACAGCTTCTGGACACAGCCCATGAGATCTATCAGCACGGATGGCACACCATTAAGCTCTACTTCATGATCGGCCATCCCTCAGAAACAAACGCGGATGTCCAGGCTATCGCAGATCTTTCCCGCAAAGTGCTGTCAGAAGGGAAAAAAATCATTGGAAATAGAGCCCAGGTTCACATCAGCGTGAGTACCTTTATCCCCAAACCGCATACACCTTTTCAATGGGTTGGGGTGGCATCCCGACAGGAGATTAAGGAAAAACTTGATTTACTGCAAAAGGAAATCCGCGGGAAAGGTCTCAAACTAAACTGGAATGATCCAGAGGAAACTCATTTTGAAGCCTGGTTATCCCGAGGGGATCGCCGGATGGCTGACGTGATCTATCGTGCCTGGAAAATGGGCGCCAAATTTGATGCCTGGAATGAACATTTCAACTTTCAGTACTGGTTGGATGCTTTCTCCCAGGCAGGTATTGATCCCGATTTTTACTCCACTAGAGAGCGGGAAATCGACGAAGCTTTTCCCTGGGACCACGTCCAGTCCGGAGTAAAAAAATCTCTTTTGCTCCAGGATTATGAGTGGAGTAAGGAAGGAAAAATTCGACCAGATTGCCGGGAAGATTGTTATTCCTGCGGCATCCTTCCAACCTATAGCGACCTGCGTCATCAAAATCCCGGACCTCTCTGGCTTTGTCCAGAAGTGGTTCGCTGAGGTCTCACTATTAATTTGTCAATAACGGTATGAGCGTATGAAAAAACAGCGCTACAGAATTCATTTTTCCAAAACAGAACAGATGCGTTTTACAGGACATCTGGATCTGATACTCACTTGGGAAAGATCCTTCCGCCGCGCTGGATTACCCCTCGCCTATAGTGAAGGTTTTTCACCCCGACCCGTATTAAATATGGCATCCCCTCTGCCCTTGGGTTTTACAAGTACCGGAGAGATTGGCGATTTCTGGTTATCAGAGGTCATTTCTTCCTCAGAATTCTATCCTGTCCTGGAAAAATCACTCCCTCCTGGCTTGCGGATCCAGAAAACAAATATCATTGAAGATCTCTTCGGCCCCAAACTTCCCGCTCTCGTTACAGCTGCATCGTATTCAATCACACTGAGCACACAATATCCTGATTTGTCTGAAAAGATAGAGGGGCTGCTCAACACCCCGAACATCATCAGAAACCGAAAGGGGAAAACATACGATCTCCGTCCCCTGATTCAGAATCTTGAATTGGTTTCAAATGACAATTCAAACCCAAATATACTGCAAATGACACTGAAAGCCCTTCCCGGTAAAACTGGTCGTCCGGATGAAATTCTGGCCGCCCTGAAACTCTCAATGACTGGTATCAGGATTTGCCGGACAGAAATAATTCTGGGCGTAGGCAAGGAGTAATCTTATGGGTTTGCTGGTTTCTATTCTAGCCGGCATCATCCCCATGTTTATTTTTGCCTGGTTCCTCTATCTTCTGGACCGTTACGAAAAGGAACCCCTGCAGCTGCTGTTTGGTGTTTTTTCCTGGGGTGCGGTAGTCGCTGCAGGAGCAGCCTATATAATTAACACCCTGTCCAGTATGGGGCTCTATTTGATCACTCAATCTGATTTTGCCACTCAGCTCACCTTGTCCACCCTGGTGGCCCCAGCTGTGGAAGAAACCCTCAAAGGAGCTGCTGTTTTTTTTGTCTATCTGGTCTTCCGGTCAGAATTTGATTCACCCCTCGATGGCGTTATTTATGGGGGCATCACAGCCCTAGGTTTTGCAGCTACAGAGAATATCTGGTATATCCATCGACTTGGTTTTCTGGAAAGCGGATGGCAAGGTACTCTCGATCTAATTCTAATCCGGGTTTTTTTAGTGGGCTGGCAGCACCCTTTCTATACAGCATTCATTGGGTTGGGATTTGCGATAGCCCGCCGATCAACCCAGACGATCTGGAAGTGGATAGCCCCCTTGATTGGTTGTTCCACAGCAGTTTCCTTCCATCTCCTTCACAACTTGTTTGCCGTTTTGCTCGACAGCAAATCCGGGGTAATATTTTCCACTTTCTGGGACTGGAGCGGTTATCTTGGGCTGCTGATCCTGGTGCTCTTGTTAATAAAACGGGAACAGCGTTGGATGAAAGAATTTTTAGCCGTTGAGCACAAACAAGAACTGCTTTCACTGGACCAATATCAAACAGCTTGTTCTGCCTTGCGGCAAAGTTTTGTCTTTCTCAAAGCTAGATTTCAAGGAAATTATCGGGAAATCCGCCGTTTCTACCAGACCTGCGGTGATCTGATGCACAAAAAACACCAACTCATCAAACACGGCGATGACTTAGGAACGACACTAGAAATCCAACGTTTACGGGCGAAATTAAAACTGGTTGCCAAAGAACTCCAACCGCCCACTTTGTAACTATACGCAACAAGGAAAAGATTATGGACTGGACCCGATCCGCTCTAATAATTGATCCCAAAAAAACGGTCGATGAGATTGGATCATTTATTCAGGATCGTTTCACGAAACTTAACCGGAAAGTTGCCATCGTTGGTTTAAGCGGTGGACTGGATTCATCGTTAATGGCGTCTCTGGCTGTTCGTTGTCTTGAAAAAGATCAGGTTAAACTTTATTACTTGCCGGAAAGGGATAGCAAACCCCTTCACCGCCGCCATGCAACTCAGCTTTCTCAACAACTGTCTGTAAAACTCAAGATCATAAAAATCACCCCTGCTCTAAGAGCTCTCCGGATTTACCGTTTATTGCCGCTAAGTTTTTTTCCCGGTCAGAAACTCAAAGCCAGGGCGGTTGCCCATGTAAAGAAACAATTACTATCAAGAACCGATGGTGAGTTCTTATCCGCCCGATTGACAGCTACTGGCGGATCCTGGATTGCGCGGGCAAATGCCTACGTTTCTGCCAAACACCGGATGCGGTCAGTTCTCCTATATAAAGAAGCAGAGCATTCCCAGGGATTAGTGATCGGCGCTGCTAACAAAACTGAGTGGATGACCGGCACGTTCACCCAATGGGGTTGCGATCATTGCGCGGATTTGATGCCCCTGCTCCACCTCTACCGCAGCCAGTTAATTCCGCTGGCGGAATGGGTGGGATTGCCGGAGGAGATTATCCACAAAAAGGCTGACCCAGACGTCCTGCCAGGAATGGACGACAAGGGTGAACTATTGGGGTCTTTCGAGGAAGCCGATCTGATTCTATGGGGATTGGAAAACCAAATTCCCCTCTCAGATCTGGAGGAGCGATTTGGAAAAGAGAAAGTTTATTATATCCAGACTCTTGCCGCTAACTCCGCTTGTTACCGGGAAACTCCTTATTCCTTACTTTAGCAGGGTTGTCCCTTACAGCGACTGAGGGGACATTTAAGTATGGATTTGGTCAAGAGATATTTGTCTCTCTCAAAAACAGATGATCGGGACACACACAGGAGAGCCAGTCCAGGAGACAAGTGGCGGCTTTAGAGCAAAATCAATTTTCTCACATAGAGAGATAAACACTAATTAGGAAAAACCAATTCTCACCTATACAGTGAGAGCTAGATTGTCTTTTATTCTTTTCATACTCAATGCAAATTTCATATCAATATCGTCTTTGTCCCAACCATACATATGGAATTTTTTAGAATATGCTAAATTACAAGCAGTCATAACATTGAAGGTCAATAGAAATAACATTCTTGGATCAATGTACTTCTCAAATAAATGATCACCTTCAGGAGATAATCGCGAAAATGAAAACCCAAGAGCCCTGAGAGCCCAGTGATGCCCATGGATAACAGCAGAATATAACCTGTAAAGATTACCCATACCTAAATACTTGTCAACTAAATCAGTAGAACTAGGAAAGCCTTTACCAATTCCAGTCGGTTTTTCATTATCAATGTGAATACAAAATCCTTTCACCTTAGCATCAGCAATAATCTTCTGAAGTTCTTTATTAGCGTTTTCGTGATCTTCAATAGCTATCTTATGATCTTCAGTACTTGCCACTAATCGAGCAAATTGTTCATGCTTGATTTGACTAATGAACTCAAATCCATAGTATCTCTCACATCTATCTTTTGCTGATATATTAGGATCAAAAATCCAAGCTACAATACTTGATGTCTCAAGAATATTCCGTGCAATTATGTATGGGGCAAACGTGAGTAAAGGATTAGATATCGCCCTTGAAAAAGCGTAAATATATTCACCTGAGACTTCGAGTAATATATTTCCAATGGTGTAAACATTTTCTATACATGTGGAGAACTCGTCTGATAGCAATTCGAGTGCCCCTTGTGATCCTACCAAGGGTTTGTACCCGTTCGGTTTTTCATGAGCATTATTCATTTCATTTCCGATGTTATCCATAAATTCCTCAATAATATCGGGGACCATATATTTTTGATTATACAAATTGTCAGAAGACATTCAATCCTCCGCAAAGAGAGT
>JAUWEC010000124.1 GCA_030608465.1 Chloroflexota bacterium | reverse complement strand
GTAGGACAAACTGACTTGAAAAAAGTTCTGGCATATTCCACCATCAGTCAGCTTGGTTTTATGGTGGCTGCTGTCGGGATGGGCGCTTATGTGGCAGGTATGTTCCATCTGGTCACTCATGCCTTCTTTAAAGCATTGTTGTTCCTTTCAGCCGGATCAATCATCCTGGGCATAGAACGGGGACACCATCACCTTGATCATGAGGATCATCATGATGAGGAAGTATTCGATCCAGCTGATATGCGCTTGATGGGCGGGCTGAGAAAAAGAATGCCAGTAACTTTCTGGGTGTTCCTGGTGGGCGCAGTAGCGCTGGCTGGTATTCCACCCCTGGCTGGGTTCTTCTCCAAAGATGAAATACTGGCGGAAGCATTCCAGCGCAACTTCCCGGTTTATATCCTGCTGGCTATTGCTGCCTTCTTCACCGCGTTTTACATGGGAAGACAGGTTTGGCTGGTATTCTTTGGGGATCCCCGTCATCCGGCAGCCGAACATGCTGAGGAAAGTCCACCGGTAATCACGGTGCCCTTAATTGCCCTGGCTGTCCTGGCTTCGCTGGGAGGAATTCTCAATCTTCCGGGAGTTCACACCTTTACACATTGGCAGGAATATACCTTTGAGGCATTTCATCTCCATCTTCACCCTAGTGAGTTTAACCTGTTAATCGCTTTGATCTCAACAGGACTGGCTTTGTTCGCTATCTTCCTGGCCTGGATGCTGTACGGCCGAAAGCCGCTGGGGGAGAACCAACCGGATCCACTGAGGAAAATTCTTGGTCCGGTCTTTACCGGCATGAATCGTAAATGGTATGTAGACGAGATTTACGAATCCTTATTTATTAGTCGCTACATCGATCTGGCTAAATTCTTATCAATCAAAGTAGATTGGGATTTCTTGCATGATTGGCTCCATGACAAAGTGATTATTCCTTTTTATCATCAGGGAGCCAGGTTCCTGGCCGGACCGGTTGATTTAGGAATTATTGATGGCATATCCAAAGGATTGGCGAAATTCTTCCAATCTCTGGCGACACAATTCCGGAAGTTGCAAACAGGGCTTGTGCGCAACTATGCCCTGGCAGTATTTGCGGGTGTAGTAGTTATTCTAGGTTATTTGATTTTGCAGTAAACGTTGGATGGTTTTGTTTCAACGGATAATGGAGGACCGATTGCTATGACTTTTTTCTCGAATCCCCTCAATTTGGTCACCCTCTTCCCTCTAGTAGGGGTGCTGGTGATCTTGTTGTTCAAACAAGAGCAGAAGAAGGAAATCCGTTGGACGGCATTGATCGTTTCCTTAATCACTTTTGGTTTATCTATCTGGGTTTTGACCCTGTTTGACCCGAACAACCCTGATCTGCAGCTGGTGATCAATTTATCCTGGATCGAAATTGCCGATTGGGAAATTTCATACCAGATGGGTGTGGATGGGTTGAGCATATTACTGGTCTTACTGACTACATTTTTAACCCCCATCTCCCTGCTCTCCACCTGGACAGCGGTTGAAGACCGTGTAAAAGATTTCATGATCTTTTTCCTGCTCCTGGAAGTAGGTATGCTGGGTGTGTTTTTGGCCCAGGATTTATTCCTTTTTTATGTTTTCTGGGAATTCACACTGGTGCCGATGTATTTTTTGATTGGAATCTGGGGAGGTCCGCAGCGGATGTACGCTGCTGTGAAATTCTTCCTCTATACAATGACTGGATCGGTGTTGATGCTGCTGGCGATTTTGTGGCTTGGCATTTACCAGGGCACCTTCTCGGTTCCGGATTTGACAGCAATGGGAGGTATCCCGGCTCAAGTCCAGCTCTGGCTGTTCCTGGCTTTTGCGGCAGCATTTGCTATTAAAGTACCCATGTGGCCGCTGCATTCCTGGCTTCCGGATGCTCACGTTCAGGCACCGACAGCAGGGTCTGTGATCCTTGCTGGTGTGCTGCTTAAAATGGGAACGTATGGATTCCTCCGCTTTAATCTCCCGCTCTTTCCAAAGGCAGCCCTTCAAGTAGCGCCCTGGATGGCGGGGCTGGCCGTGATCGGCATCCTGTATGGGGCGGCTGTCTCGTATTACCAGAAAGATGTGAAGATGTTAGTTGCCTATTCTTCAGTCAGCCACCTGGGATTTGTCATGTTAGGATTGTTTGCCCTCAATCCGCAGGGAGTACAAGGCGGTATCCTGCAGATGGTTAACCACGGTATCAGCACAGGCGCTTTGTTCCTCCTGGTGGGTATGATTTACGAGCGGCGTCATACCCGGGAGATGGATGATTTTGGCGGGTTGTGGAAAGTGATGCCGGTTTATGGGGCGCTGACCCTGGTGGTAACCCTTTCCTCCATGGGATTGCCCGGGCTGAACGGGTTTGCCGGTGAATTCCCCATTCTGCTGGGTGCCTTCGGTTCGGAGGCAATCGGATCTCCCTGGTATGCCGGCTTAGCCGCACTGGGGGTCATCCTGGCAGCCGTGTATTTATTGTATATGTTCCAGAAATTATTCCTTGGTCCGCTTGATAAAGAGGAAAACAAATTACTTAAAGATCTCACGGTAAGGGAATTGATTACTATCATTCCCCTGGTAATACTGATCTTCTGGATCGGGCTTTACCCCAAACCATTTTTCACGCTGATGGCGCCGGCGGTGGAAAAGCTGCTCTCTCTGGTTGAGGCAGCATCGCTGGCAATGTATTAAACCCTCAGGGGATAACCTATGACAACGATAGATTTTTACGCTATTCTCCCCATAATTATCCTGGTTGCCTGGGCCAGTGCGCTCCTGCTTCTGGATCTCTTTATCACCCGGAAAGTAGAAGGGTTAACCGCGATCCTGGCTGCTCTGGGATTAGCGATAGCGTTGGTGGTTTCAGCATTGAATTTTGGTGCGGGTTCAACCGCGTTTAATGGGATGATTGAAGCCGATGGTTTTTCCAGTTATCTGCAGATCCTGTTTACTGGCAGCGGAATAGTCGGAATAGCTCTGGCATACAGCTATCTGAAAAGAATGGGAATTAACCGGGGTGAATTTTACCCCTTACTTCTATACTCAATCAGTGGAATGATATTAATGGCTCAAGCTGCTGATTTAATCGTAGTCTTTCTAGCCCTGGAACTGCTTTCCATCCCCCTCTATATTCTGGCAGGAATTGCTCGACCGAACCCGGCTTCCGAAGAAGCAGCTCTGAAATACTTTTTATTAGGTGCATTTGCGGGAGGTTTTGTGGTTTACGGTGTGGCGTTGAGTTTTGGCGCGACCGGTACAACCTCTTTGGCGGGCATAGTTGCAGCTGTGGATTCGGCATCAGCGGATATGCCATTGCTGCTGGTTGGCGCGGGTTTGATCCTGATCGGCTTGGGCTTTAAAGTAGCTCTGGTCCCTTTCCATATGTGGACCCCGGATGTGTATCACGGTGCTCCCACACCGCTGACTGCCTTTATGGCAGTAGGTGCCAAAGCGGCTGGTTTTGCGGCTCTGCTGCGAATTTTCCTGGCAGCCCTTCCGGTATTGGCAGGAAATTTTGTCCTGATTTTCTGGATTTTATCTGCCCTGACCATGTTTGCCGGAAACCTGATTGCTATTGTGCAGAGTAATATCAAACGCATGCTGGCATATTCCAGCATCGCACATGCGGGTTACATTATGATGGCAGTGGTTGCCTTCGGACAGGAGCTTATCAGCCGGGATGTTGTTGCTTCCAGCTTGTTTTACCTGCTGGCTTACGCGGTAACCAATTTTGGAGCCTGGTCAGTAGTGATAGCCTTGGAAGGAGCGGAGGGCAAAGGACTTCAACTAGAGGATTATTACGGATTGGGGAAAAAGTATCCGGTTTTAGCTGCCGCCATGCTGGTGTTTATGCTGTCATTCATCGGTGTGCCGCCAACAATCGGTTTTATGGGAAAATTTTATTTATTCCGAACCGTGCTGGAAGCTGGATATACCTGGCTGGCAGTGATCGGGGTGTTGACTTCACTGTTGTCTGCCTATTATTATTTGAGAGTAGTGGTGAATATGTACATGCGGCAAGGGGATCCTGAAATCTATCAGGACCGCTTAGTCCAGCTGGTTACTGTAGTTGGGGCTGTCGCAGTAGTGCTGCTGAGTATTTTCGCTACACCGCTCTTCCGCTGGGTCAGTCAAGCGGCATTAAATTTGTTTTAAAGAAAGAATAGGGCTGTCTCAAAAGGCTGCTCTTGCAAATAAGGGACCGGATCCTTAAATGCACTGAACCCCAAAATCAGGACACAAAATTAAGAACACCTCTCGTACAATATGGGAGGTGTTTTTATATGGCAGGATTTAAGGGAATGGCACATAAAACAAAACTGACACTTTTGGAAATCAGACGTCAGTTTGTATAATTACCCTAGAGGGGGTTCTATTTATTTGTCCACTTTATGTAGTGCATACCATAAAGTGATCCGGTTCCTGTTTGTTTACAAAGCTCAAGCCGGAGCCCTACGACAAGCCTGTACCGAGTGAATCGCAGCCCCTCGTCAAGCTTGTCCTGAATGTAGCGCAGCGGAATTGAAGGGCTCGGGATAAACTTCATCGAGGTGCTCAGGACAGGAGTCAGCTCCGGCGGCTACCTAATCGGGAGAGCTGGCTCTCTCCCTCGAGCGGTGAAATTTGGAGTAACTATGCGGCTACCTAACCGGGAGAGCTGGCCCTTCGATATTTCCTTCGGTCGCAGGACAGGCTCTCTCCATCGAGCAGTGAGATTTAGAATAACTATGCGTTCTAATAAATTTCTGGCAGGGCTCATAGTTGCGATTTTAATCGCTTAACATTGAAGAGGTTTGGGTTAAATAAATAGAGGCTGTGCCAATTACTTTTGGGACAGCCTCTAATATTAATTTTTCTCAGGAATCCGGAAAACTCAGTGTTTCAATTTAGTCGTAACCGGGACCATCAGAAAAGAAATCGTAGTTGGCTTGAATGTCTTCTGTCAAATCCACGATTTCACCTTCATCCAGTTGTTTGACACAATCCAGGACAACTGTCTCGTCATAATGGTCGGTCGCTTCATAGTGACCATCAAGGCCAAGTCTGCTGATATATTCGCCCCCGGCAGCCTCGTAATCATCGGGAACCTCATCTTCCATGAAGATGGCATCATAAGGACATTCCGGGATACAGGCGCCGCAGTCGATGCATTCATCCGGGTCTATATACATCCAGGGCCACTCTTCAATCGGTTTGCCGGCGATGATGCAATCAACCGGGCAAACTTCGATACATCCTCCATCCCGTAAACAAAGGCTGGTAATGATATGAGTCATGCGGATTCCTCCTGTCTTGAGTAGATGAGTAAATTGGTACCAAATCGGGAGAGTCTGATCCGGGCAAAAATCACATCTTATTTAATGCTATTGGGGGACCAAACTCTGTAATTTTTATTATATACTAATTCCTACCATGTGTTTGGTCTTTTTTTGGAAAAGATTAATTTATTTGGAGCCATTGTGAATGAAAAGATCTAAATAGAGTAGAATAGAACTCTGATCATGGTCAACATCTTAGCGGATACAACACTATGAAAATTCTAACAGTGGATATCGGAACCGGCACCCAGGATATTTACCTCTACCAATCGGGGCTGAATATTGAGAACGGTTTTAAAATGGTAGTTCCCTCACCAACCATGATGGTATTTCGACTCCTTAAAGAGGCTTCAAAAAGGGGAGAACCAGTGGTTTTAACCGGAGTGACTATGGGAGGGGGTCCGAGCCATTGGGCTGCCCGGGATCATGTTCAAGCGGGAAATGCCCTTTATGCTACACCTGATGCAGCACGTAGTTTTAATGATGACCTGGAGGCAGTTCAGGAAATCGGAATCCAGATAATCGGGGAGGATGAAGTAAGTACCCTTCCATCTGAAGTTCGCCGGATTGATTTGAAGGATTTTGATTATCTAACGATTAAAAGCGCTTTAGCTGAGTTTGGTATCTCTCTGAATGACCTTGATGCGGTTGCAGTAGCTGTATTTGATCACGGCGCCGCGCCATCCGGCTACTCTGATCGGCAGTTCCGGTTTGATTACCTGGCGGAGCGTTTAAACCCTGAAACCTCGGGCCCAGGTGGGTCAACCCTCAGTAAACTGGCATTCAAGCGCGGGGAAATCCCGGAAAAAATGACCCGGCTTTGTGCGGTTGAGATCTCTGCTGAAGACCTGGATGCACAGCTGTTGGTGATGGATACTGCGCCGGCAGCGGTCCTGGGGGCCACGCTGGATCCGGTAGTAAAAAACAGATTCCAGGTAATGGTCGCCAATGTGGGGAATTTTCACACGCTGGCATTCCGTTTGAATGGAGAGCAGGTGGAAGGAGTTTTTGAGCACCATACCGGGTTAATAAACACCAAAAAACTGGATCGTACCCTGCGGTCGTTCGCGGAAGGTACCCTGACCCACCAGGAGATCTTTGATGATCACGGTCACGGGGCGTTGATTTATTCTCCTGATTCTTATGATTTAGCGGAAGGCGCATTTAACCTGGTTGTCACAGGTCCGCGCCGGAACCTGATGCGGGGGTCAACCCTGCGTCCTTATTTTGCGGCGCCTTACGGGGATATGATGCTGACGGGTTGTTTTGGATTGTTGGCTGCGGCTGCGGCTGCTTTTCCTGAGTTGGGAGATCAAATCCGGGATTCCCTGGGGGGAGATGATGGAATAGGAACTGGCAGACCGCCGTGGGAAGTTGGTTGAATTAACCAAACAAATCCCGGGTATGGCCAATGGGATTTTCGGATCCTAACTCGGTGAAATCCTTGTTCTCCCTTGGTGGATGGGAAATTATTCAGCTGATCTTGAGGATTGGAAATGAGGAATCAGCGCGCGAACCTGGTCAGCGGCGTGATAGGAAGACCTCACCAGCGGCGCGCTTTCTACCCATTTAAAACCGAGTTCCAGGCCGTAGTTCTTTAATAACTCAAACTCATCCGGGGTATAAAAACGTGCAACGGGCAGGTGTTGTTTACTGGGCTGCAGGTATTGACCAATCGTCAGAATATCCACATCCCAGCTGTGGATCTCGGCCATGGTTTCTTTGATTTCAGGCATAGTTTCCCCGAGGCCAGTCATTAAGCCAGATTTTGTAATCGCTTCCGGCTGAAGTTTTTTGGCATTGACCAATACATCACGTGAAACCTGGTAGGAGCTTTGGGGTTGGATGGACTTAAAAAGGTGGGGTACTGTCTCCAGGTTATGGTTCAGGATATCGGGTTTGGCATCCATGACGATTTTTAAGGCTTCCAGACTGCCCTTGAAATCAGGAATCAATACTTCAATAGAACAGCCCGACTGGAGTTGCCTGATCCGGCGGATTAACATGGCAAATATCGGCGCACCGCCATCCCGGCGTTCATCCCGGTTGACACTGGTGACTACAGCGTGGTCGAGGTTCATACCCTGGATAGAGCGGGCAACCCGTTCTGGCTCGTCCCAATCCAGCGTTTCGGGCTGTCCGTGTTTAATGTCACAGAATTTACAGGAGCGGGTGCAGACATCACCCAGGAGCAAAAAGGTTGCTGTTCCATCCCCCCAGCATTCCGCGCGGTTGGGACAGAGAGCTTCCTGGCAGACCGTATGGAGGGATTGGCCCTGCAGCAGCGAATCCACCTCGTGGAAGGTCTTGCTGTTGTTGAATTTAATCCGCAGCCAGGGCGGCAAGCGCCCGGATTCTGGTTTTTCTTCTGGGTTCACTCGATCTCGAGTTGGGGTAGGTTCCATAAGGTTACGGTCCAAATATTAAGCTACTTAAGTTGAGAGGTGCAGTTTGGACAGCGGGTGGCTTGCAGAGGGATATCCGTGAAGCAGAACGGGCATTCCTTGGTTGTTGGGGCAGGATCCTGGTCTTCTACTGAGTCTCCTTCCTGGAGGCGGTTGATGGCCCGGATTAATAAAAACATAGCAAGAGCCACAATCAAAAAGCTGATAATGGCGTTGATAAACAGCCCGTAGTTTACTGTCACCGCGCCGGCTGCCTGGGCATCCGCCAGGGAGAGGTAAGGTCCTGCGGGCGTTCCGATTTTAACGGTAAGGTAAAAATTCTCAAAATCCACCCCGCCTAAAAGCCAACCGATAGGCGGCATGAGGATATCTTTCACCAGCGAGTTAACGATAGTGCTGAAAGAGGCTCCGATAATGATGCCGACTGCCATGTCCATCACGTTGCCGCGCAGGGCAAAATTCTTAAATTCCTTGAGCATGAAAAACTCCTGATCCTGTTTTTTAGTCAAAATTTCCGCTAGATAATTATATCGTAACTGGCAGGCGGGTAGATTAGATTTCCCTAAGAATGAAGGCTGGATTGGATTCTCCGGGTCTGGTCCTGAAGCCAATGAGGGTCAATTGCCTTCTCGTTTACAGTATGATACAATTTTCC
>JAUWEC010000251.1 GCA_030608465.1 Chloroflexota bacterium | reverse complement strand
CACATCTCCGACAGATCTTTCCCGGAGGTGACATCTTTACCAGTATATCGGAGATTGATAATGTTTGATCACTTTAATTTTCTTGCCCCAATGTACGAAATATTTATTAAAGCAAAACCCCCTGAAAAGTTAGCTGAGCTAGCGGATTTAACATCCGCAAAAAGGCTGCTCGACGCCGGAGGTGGAACCGGCAGAATTTCCCAGTATTTTTCTGACCAGGTAGATCAAATCATTGTTGCTGATTTATCATTTCAAATGCTGACTGAATCCCTCTCAAAAAATGGTTTATACCCAGTTAATTCCCATTCTGAGATATTGCCATTTCCGGATGAGTCTTTTGACCGGATTATTATGGTTGACGCAATGCATCATGTTTGCGATCAATCCAAAACAGCCCAGGAATTATGGAGGGTGATTAAACCGGGCGGCAAGATCGTGATAGAAGAACCTAATATTCAAACCCGAGGGGTAAAACTGATCGCTTTGGCAGAGAAACTGGCATTAATGCGCAGCCATTTCCTGTCCGGGCAAGAAATCCTGGAGTTATTCTCATCCTTTTCCGCAGTAACAGCAATTTATAAGGAAGATCATTTTGTCTGGGTTGTCGTTGAAAAAGGGCAGGGCAAAAGCTGATTTTTCCCCAGGTGTCATTTCGTATAGTATTATTGTGAAGGCTTATCTTTATTCCCAATTATCAGTAATCTTTTCTAAAACAACGGTAAGAGGGGGAGAGAAGAAAATCTCCAGTAGGGCATAAGTTGTTGAAAACGGCCAGAAACTGCTTTCCCAGCAGAAAACTTGCCGTTTTTCGTATTCTAGAAATGCGAATAGCGGGATTGATTCTTAACGTCCAAAGGCTGACAAAGCAGATCCAAGGCTCATAGCCCCAATTCCAAGCACACTGGCGATGAGGGCATTAATGACAAAAATAGCCACCCAGCCCAGGATCACTGTGAAAAGGGTTTCGGTGGTATCTAGATCAAGTGCTTCCTGCACGCCGAAAAAACCTGCTACTAGCGCCCAGATGCTCCCACCAAAACTGAGAATGGCTCCCAACCAAGGGATGAATGCCAATAAACTGAAAATCCTGGGACCGCTGGCGTACCCAAGCACACGCAGCAATTCACCTGGTTCTGCCTCTCCTTTAAACATATTAGTTCCGATGAAATGGGTCACATATGCCCAGATATAGTAATTAGCAATACCCACTACCGCACTGACGATCAGCGCCAGGATGGCGGCGCCAATTTCTCCAACAAATAAGCTTCCAATGAAGGAACCAATGCCGCCAGCAATGGAAACGATAATCACCACCGTCAAAGCCTCTTGGTTTAGACGGGTATTTGCCTCGGCTTCTTTATAGAATTCCTTATCCAATAAAGCTGCTCTCATTACTCTATTAATCAAATTGTTCATTTTTTTTCCAGGGGCAAGGTGAATAATTTTAGTTTACTCCAAGATTTGCCAACCTCTATTCTTTGCTGTTTTTCTGAGCTCCTGATCCGGAAACACTGCTATGGGCTGGCGAGCTTGTTCAAGCAGGGGAATGTCTGCAAATGTATCTCCGAGAGCGATCTCAAGCGTATTTGATCCGATTATATTTTTCACCTTTTCTAGTTTTTTTTCTCTTGTGGTTAGGGTTTCAGCCAGAGAGATTCTCCCTTGAGTGAGATATACCTGGGTTCCAATCGCAGTTATCCTTTCGTCCCCGATTTTTTTTGCAAATTCCAGTACTGCCGGCTCATATGCAGCACTCACAAGAATTATTTCAGCACCTTGGTTATGATATTCCTTAAGCAGGGAAACTGGTCTCTCCCGCCGTTTTGGCCATAACTCGCTTTCAACGACATAGGACATAATTGAATTAACCAACTCCTCATCCGGTGATTGGATCAGGTCCAATACTTTGCGCATTGTTTTGTCAGCCCAGACGTCAATTTCCTTTAGCCCAGCTCTTACCTGTAGATAAGAAAATAAAACACTGAGTTTGAACAACTTGGGGCGTAGGCTGGGCTGATAAATATCAGCCCAGTTAGCAATCGCCAATATTGGAGAACCTGTTGTTAATGTACCATTGAGATCTGATGCAACAATCATATTTTCCCTGTTATTTCGTATAGTATTTGCCCAACATATAACTCTTTCGAAAAGAGCAGGGGGCTGTTGTGAGAATTGAGTGACAAAAATTCACTGGAAAAATCGCAGCTAATCTGAGGTATATATTTGATCAATCTTAACCATCCACTCGCTGATGGGAATTCCCTGAGGGCATTTTTCTTCACATTCTAGACATGACACACATAAATTTGCTCGATTATCAACCGGCAACCAATCGTTATAATCAGTTTTTGCATACTCGTGTTTATCATACATTATGCTGTCATTATAGATATTGAGGATACGGGGGATATCAACACCTTCTGGGCAGGGAATACAATACCCACAACGTGTGCATGGAATCAGCGCTAAATCTTCATATTCTTCCCGAACTCTGGTTACAGTGTCCAATTCCTCTTCTAACAAACTTTGTATTCCTGATTTGTCTGCACTGGAAACATTTTCAACTACGTGCTGCATCTCACTCATTCCACTAAGTACAATCGAGACTTCGGGTTGATTCCACAACCACTGCAGCGACCAATCTGCAGGAGTTCTTTGGGTTTCTGATTTCTCCCATATGTCCTGCACTTGCTGGGGGGGATCAATCAGACGACCGCCGCGGATGGGTTCCATGATGACAACTGCTAAAATTTTTTCAGCTGCATATTCCAACCCTTTTTTACCCGCCTGATAATCCACATCCATATAGTTATATTGGATCTGGCAGAATTCCCAGCAATCGTAAGCGTCAATGATAGTCTTAAACACTGGATACTCATCGTGGAAGGAAAAAC
>JAUWEC010000061.1 GCA_030608465.1 Chloroflexota bacterium | reverse complement strand
TACCTCGACCTTGTTTTTCTAATATATCTTGAACCCTCTTTAAAGCTGAAGCCCCATCTCTTTCTGTTTGGATGCGCGCTTGCTCCCAGGCAATTTTACTACGTTCTCCCGGAGTCTTGCCAATATAGGCATCTCGCTGTTGCCCGATCAGACGTCGCGGCGGCGCGCCACTCTAATCGCCAAATGGTTGTTTCAATTCAGGCCTTTGATATTCATAAGCGCGCAGAAGTATGTTCTATTTTGTCAAGGGCTTTTCGCTGGTTTTTTGAATCACTTTCCCCTCTACCTCACTTCCCAATCTCTGGTAGAATAGGCCTGTATGCCAGAACTTATCCCCTCAGGAAATAAAACACTTTTATGAAAACAAACCAACCCCATGCCACCTGGGTGGAAGTGGATCTATCCGCTCTTCAAAAAAACATAAGAATCATCCGGGAAGTCACCCAAATCCCTATCATGGCCGTTGTGAAAGCTAATGGATACGGCCACGGTTTTATCCCTGTAACGAAGTCCGCTGTGAAAGCCGGAGTAAATTGGTTTGGCGTCGCCCGACCCCGGATGGCGGTAAAAATGAGGGAAGAGGGAATCTTGTCCAAAATTCTGGTGCTTGGTTACATTCCACCAGAGCGAATTGAGGAAATGATCCAACTTGATGTTTCTCTCACAATTTGGACTCAAGATCACCTCGAATTTGTACGAGAGGCTGCCAAACACAAAACTAAATCTGCAAAAGTACATATATTGGCAGATACTGGAATGGGGCGTCTGGGATGTATGCCTGGAGAAACGCTTTCCCTGGCTCAAGCGACTGCTGCCGCTGATAATGTACACCTGGAGGGATTATTTTCCCATCTTGCCCGGGCAGATGAACTGGATACTGAACCGACAAACAACCAAGGAAAAAAATTCAAGCAAATTATTCAAGTCCTAACCAAACACGATCTACTGCCAAAGATCATCCACATGGCAAACTCAGCGGGAAGTCTAGCTCACCCAAATACACACTTCAACCTAATTCGTCCTGGAATCGCAATTTACGGATTACCTCCTTCACCGGACATCCAGCTGCCGGAGGGTATTAAACCCATCTTAAGTTGGAAATCCGTCCTCGCCAGCATCAAGGATTTGCCCCCTAATCATGGTGTGAGCTATGGGCACCAATATGTCACAACAAGAAGGGAGAGGATCGGAGTTATTCCTCTCGGTTATGCAGATGGTTATCGCCGGGTTCCTGGCAATGCAGTGCTGATCAATGGGAAAAAGGCCCCGGTTATCGGCCGGGTTTGTATGGATCAGTGTATGATTCAGCTTGAGGATATTCCAAACCCCCAGATTGGCGACGAGGTAGTGTTGATCGGTAAGCAGGGAAAAGAAGAAATTACTGTTGATCAAGTAGCATTGACCTGGAACACTATAAACTATGAAGTTACTTGCAGTATTGGTTCCCGGGTTCCCAGGATGTTTCCTGACTAATTCCCAGTCGAATCACTGACCCCCAGCTTACATCTGGAATTAACTAACCTTTATCGGGTTGAGTTGGATTAGATTGCTGTTCCAAAGGAAGCACTATGTGAAATTCGCTTCCCGGCAGGTGGTCCGTATCTTTTTCCATCCGTTCAACCCACACCCGCCCATTATGCGCTTCAATGATGCTTCTGGCAATCGCCAGTTGTTCTCCAGGCCGTTCTTCGCCCTCGGTAATTTCATCCAGCAGTGAGAAATCAGCCATGAGTGGACTCTTATGTTCCCGGAAAAAGCGTTCTCTCTCTTCTAAGCCAATGCCTATTCCAGTATCACAAACAATGATTTCAGCACCTTCCCATTTGAGAATATCTGATCTGGGCGGAATATGTCTGCCGGTAATGGTTATTTTTCCTCCACTTGGAGTATGGGTCATTGCATAATTAATCAGGATCTCAAAAACTTTCTTTAATGCCTCACTATCCCCATAGACTGCAGGAATTTCACTCAGATTATCGTGGGAAAGTGTAATTTTCCTCACTTGAACTTTCCCCTGCAGATTCCTGCATATATTATCAACGATTGTATAAAGGGAGATCGGATGTGTGCCAATCTTAAGATTACTTGGTGCAATACTCGCAGTAGATATCATATTCTCAATGATTTTCTGCAGTCGGTCAGATCCAGAGAGAATTCCCCTAATCAATTCAGCATAATACTCATCATTCATGAGCGGTTTATCGTTTGCCAACAGCTGGGTGTATCCACTGACCACGGTGAGCGGGGATCGCAATTCGTGGGCTTTGATGCTGATAATATCAGATGCAGATTTTTTAATCCGCTCAATTTTATCCAAGGCGGTATTTTTTGAAGCTTTAGCCCTCCGGAGTTGGTTATCAATTTTTGTCAAGCTTTCAACCAACCTGGCATTCTGAAGGGCAACGGAGGTCTGATCAGCTAAAGTGGAAAGCAGTTCAATCTCGTCATCCGAGAAAGATGCGCCTGATCGTTTTTGGGCTAAAGCAAATAAACCAATCCATTCATCCTCGGTATGGATTGGCACCAGTGCCTCTACATCCAGCGCCTTGATCCAGGTCAAAATATTTTCGGGAATGGTTTGAAATTTCGGGATAAATTCCAGTTCCGACTGCGTGAGTGGGCGCTTTTCTTCCGCAAGTACTTTGGTTATTGGGCTGTTTGCAGGAAGAAAATCGAGATCAGGCAGCGTAGCAGTGGTTCCCTGGACCGCACTTAAGTGCCAGTTTGGCGGGTCCTTCTCCGGTTCAATCTGATCTACGAGGAATAATGTACCCTTTTTTACATCCAGGGAATCACAAATCAATTCAATAGTAACCTTGGAAAGCAATTCAATATCAAGGATACTACTTAACGTTTTACTATAACTGCGGATTTCCTGGTTTCGGTTTCTCTCCTTAACTATCAACTTCTGGAGAATTGTTCGTACTAGGCGATTCACCGGGAAATAGAATATCAGAGCAATCAGGAAGAAAAAAGCGCCGTTATATACCGGCTTATACCAGGAAAAACCAACAAAAAACCTTTCTAGAATTAGAAATCCCAGAGCATACAATAGGAGAATGATAATCCCCGTCAGTAAAAAACAAGCTGTCTGAAATGTCAGCAATTTTAGATCTGGCAGGCGATACGTGAGCACCAGGTAATTTAATATTACTGTTGTAAACAGCAGCAGCAAACTTCCCAAAAGGTTATGATTCAGGAGGTACAGCACCGAACTGCCCATATAGAGAATCAAGGCCGCAGTCCAATAGATAGCCCGCTGTTTCACCACAGTTCTCTCAGTAAAGCGATATTCCTTCAGCAAATGGGTACTGGAGAGAATTACAAATATCCCCCATCCTACAGCCTGAATTACAGTTGACAATATCGAGTATGAATAACCATCTACCTGTCTTCCCCAAATTAAGTCTCCCGGGAAAACGGACAACGCATCCGCCAAAACAGAAGTAACAACTATCAAAATACTTCCAACTAGCCAAAACCAACCGGGGCTTTCAGTTTTAAATACAGCAAGTGTCAAAGCGTATAACACACCGCTGAACAACACCATACCGTACCACGGTAGATGCAGTTGGATTCCTTGATCTAAAAATTTCCACCAGGAAAGCTCGGTACCAAACAACACTAGTGTTATCAGGAAAAACAATCCATGCAAGATCACTAATAAATAATCTGCCTGCTTATAAACCCGGAGTTTCCGCAGTGCATTAATTATCAGGCTGACGGAATAAACCGCAATACAGATATAGAACAAAGCCGGCAAAGTCAGGATTGAATTCATTCTCGCTTCTCTTCCTTATATTAAACGAACAGTTACCAATGTCCCAGCTTCGAGCCCGGTAGCAGATGCAGGAATTCTTATTAAACCATCTGATCTGGCCAGAATAAAGATTAAATTGCTTCTGCCAAAAACAGGTTCAGCGTGAAAGCTACCTTCTGGTGTCCTGATTACTCGAACCGGAATCCAGTCTTCCCTCCCGGTTTGAGAGGAGATATTCACTGTCAACTCAGCAGACAGCGCCGGCTTAGGTCTAGATCCTCTTATCCCTAAATACGCCTCAATAATCGGTGAAACCAATACAATCGCGATCACCAGAGCACTGACGGGATTCCCGGGAAGTCCAATCATTACTTTCTCACCGGATACTGCAAATATTGTCGGTTTCCCCGGTTTGATGCTGATACCGTGGACAAGTACTCCCGGATCCCCAAGGGTGTTCATAATTTCTGCTGTCAAGTCTCTTGTACTGGCAGACGAACCGGCTGTGACAATCAAATGATCACATTCCTGTTGGGCTTTTTCCAAAGCTTTCAGCATCTCATCCCGGCTATCAGCAATAATACCATAATGGACTACATCTCCCCCTAAATCCTCGATTAACGCAGCCAGGGTATAAGAGTTGATATCTCTCACTTCTCCTGGTTTTGTTTTTTGCGAGGGAGAAACTATCTCATCCCCACTTGACAGGATGCCAATGACTGGCGGTATTGCGGTACTAACGGCCGTGAATCCCAACGCCATTAATCCGCCAATTTCTGCCGGCCTGAGTCGGGTTCCTTTTGGAATGACAATATCCCCGGCGGAGATATCTTCCCCAACTTCAATCACGTTCTCCCCTTTCGCGACTGCTCTGAATACTTCAACTTCCCCCGATTCAAGAATTTGAGTGTCCTCAACCATAACAACCGCATCTGCGTCCCTCGGCAGCATACCCCCGGTATGGATCAAGGCGCATTCCTGGCTGGCAAGAGAAAAATCCGGTTCATCCCCCATGGGCACCTCATCCTTTATCATGAGATATGCCGGCAGTGTCTCTCCTGCCCCATGGGTATCCTTTGCCAGAACCGCGTAACCATCCACGGTAGATCGTTTAAAATCTGGCAAGTCCTGGGGGGAGAGAATATCTTCAGTTGCAACTCTACCTAAAGCCTGTTCAGTTTGAACAATTTCTGATTTTACTTCAGGATTTAAAACATTAAACAAGATCTCCAAGGCTTCACCAGGCGTGACCAATGTAAGGAATTCAGGCATAATATCTCACATGTTTTCCTGGTTTATCGCACCCAGGAAGAATAGGTTAAAAAATAAACCGGCAGGAAAAACACTACCAAGGACAAAAGAGTGAATAATGGCCAGCGTACCGGAGCTCCATCCTCCAATTGAGATAAGTACCAAACCAGATAAAGCGCTACAGGAAGTGTGAGGAATACAAATCCGACAATGCGGACTGGAAATCCAAACAATAACGCCACACCAAACAATAAGAACCCGCTGAAGATCATCAAGTTGTGAAGAAAAATACCTTGAATCCAACCGATCCTGACGAGAAGATTTTTTCTGTTGTTTCTTAAGTCATCACTATACCCGGTTAATCGCAGCAAGAAAATCAGCGCTAGGTGCAGCGGAAAGAGAGGAAATATACCAAGTACTACAAAACGGTGAAATGTGCCGTACTGTAGGAAAAATGCAAATGCGGGAGGGATAATAACCAGAATAATTGAGGTAATGATTTCTCCGACACCTGATAGATTCAAGGAAACACCCAGAACCACCAGCAGAAAATTTCCTGCAAAAAACAATCCCATCAGAAATGCCATTGAGATACTGATTACTCCCTGTAATAAGAGCAACACACTTACGACAACAGCCCCGGCAAAACACGAGACCGAAATATAGAGCAGTATCTCTCCGGATTGAGATGGTTCATCTGTTTTGTCGTCCGATATAAATTGCAGCCGTTTATACAATCCCTCATCAAATGGTGTTTTAAAATGATCGCCTAGAAAACAATATCCCAGCTGGAGAAAAAGCAGCCAGGCTAATCCCAGCAGGAATAAAGAATAATCGATTCTCTGGCCGAGGTAGCGGGCAAACCCTGTCCCAAGTAAATAGAGGGCAATGGTCGTGAGCAAATGGACAGGTCGGATGTGTTTCAGGAGATTTAGTCTCTGGTGTTTAATCATATAACCTAGATTATAACTATCTTTCAATTCCAGAGGTTGATTTCTTCATCATTTTCTTTCCCCCTTAATAATTTTCTAAATGACTGACCTATGACCGGAAAAGATTTGTCAGGAAAAACCACAGATTTGCGGGTCGTTCCGCCAGACGCCGGACAAAGTAGGGATACCATTCGCTTCCATAGGGTACATAAACACGGACAGGATAACCATTTTTAACCAACTGATCCTGCAAACTTGATCGGATCCCATACAGCATTTGAATCTCAAGGCCAAGCATCGGTAAATCGATAGATCTCGCATATTCCAGGGCATGATTGATCCTTTCTTGATCATGAGTTGCAATCGCTGGGATTGGGGGAAAAGAACCATCAGGGCTGATTCTTGACCCTTCCGACAGGGAACTGTCCAGAAGTAGTTCAGTGATTTTATCAAAATTTTTGTCAACATCACTTTTCTTTGGAAAGGCAATTTCTGGAGATTCTTTATATGCTCCTTTACAAAGGCGTATTTGACTGCCGGTTTCTAACAGTTTCCGGACGTCGGCTTCACTCCGATATAGATAAGCCTGGATAGCGATCCCGACAAAAATATTGTATCCTTGATTTCTAGACTTGGTGAATAACTCCAGGGTCTGTTCCGTTAATGGGG
Source organism: Chloroflexota bacterium (assembly GCA_030608465.1). Taxonomy (GTDB): domain Bacteria; phylum Chloroflexota; class Anaerolineae; order Anaerolineales; family UBA11858; genus B10-G9. The sequence goes on along the minus strand of JAUWEC010000061.1, from coordinate 7,570 downwards.
AGTCTTCCATATCAACTCGGACAAAAATACCTTTACTCTTCGCACGCTCCAGAATTTGCAGCAGGTTTTTCTCACAGAGGGCTGAACCCACAACCAGTCCTATCTGGCTAAGTTTAATGGAAACACCTGAGGCAACTCCTACACGCTTAAGTCTGTCAATTATGTCTAGGATTTCATTAGTAGATTGGCGGGCATCCTGTTCTGTGAAAACATTTTCCCCTAAATGATCCAGGGTTGCACTTATCCCCCGCCTGTTTAATTCTCTAACCACCTCAACTGCCTGATCGAGGGTTTCTCCAGCGACAAAGCGGGCTGCCATTTTTCGTGCAAACCCCCAACTCTGGACAATCTTTCTTGCCCAACCTGCACGGGAAAAATACAACAAAAGAAGCCTTAACATATTTACTTTCCTGGCAATTCTAGATCAGATTAAACATCCCACGCACCTAACCTTACTATAGAGCATATTTACCGAATTTGCAGGGTCAAACATAATTCAATTGTGCGCATTATGTCAGCCCTTACATTGGAGGATCTGACAACTGTTTAATGAAAGCCTTCTGAGAAGATTCAGGCACAAGTAAATGAAACAGCGCCTCTTTAACATTATAAATAGACTTATGATAAAATTAACGTGAATTTTGGACGAATGTCATAGATAAGGAATGAGAATGGTTAAAAAACAATTTGTAAAAAGCCGAAATATTTACAAGGTGACATTTCGACTGGCAAAACATGAACAACCTGAATACGATATCTCTTCCTCACATCTGGTAGGAGATTTTAATGATTGGAGTCTTACAGATACTCCGATGGAGTCTCTAAAAAACGGTGATTTTAAGATTACTATCGAATTAGAACCCGGGGAAAAACACGAATTCCGCTATCTGCTGAATAATGAAAAATGGTATAACGAATGGGAAGCGGACGAATACATACTAGGGGATTTTGGGAAAGACAACTGCGTTATCGAACTTCCCGAGATTTAGATATCCAGGGGAAAGAACACCTCAAGGTAATGGAAAGCCGGATAGTAAATGGAATCCCGGTGAGATTTTTTCATCCCCTTATCTCACTCATCACTACTATAGATAGTTATTCGAATTAATTGGCAATCAGGGGTTCCTGTGATAAACTTTCCCCTGCAGTCAATCCTTCCATAATTGGAGTATCGCATTGAAGAGACGTCCTTCTTTTTCAGCATTAAGCTGGTTGTCAGTGTTTTTTCTCATATCTGCAGTGATCTTTTCTACCCTGCAGTTTGTCCGGTTCAGCAGGTTGCGGACAAACTACCCCAACACCATGAAAATAGCCGAAGTTCCAGTTGGTGGTCTTAACCGCCAAGAAGCGGCCCAGCGTTTATTAGAAGCCTATACCCTTCCCGTCGAACTTCGTTATGATGATCAAACGATCTTGTTCTCACCGTCAATCTGTGGTTTTGAATTAGACCTGGAAAGCATGCTTGCAGCAGCTGACCTGGAACGTACCAAACAGTCATTTTGGGCAGAATTTTGGGATTATCTCTGGGGGCAGCAAATACCAAGATTTTCAATTCCTCTCCGGGCAAATTACTCAGATGACCGTTTGAGGACCTATTTGGTGGATGAAATTGCATCCCGGTACGATAAACCGCCCTCTCCTGCTGTACCGCAAACCGGAACGGTCAAATTTTCACCCGGCACGTCAGGCACTGTGCTTGATATTGATACAGCTGTTTTACTGATCGATAGATCAATGCGGTCCGTTTCCAACAGATCAGTAAATTTGCCAAGAAAACAAACCAGCCCACCCAGACCTTCCCTTCAAAACCTGAAAACATTACTTTTGCAAACGATTGATCTAAATGCTTTTGATGGGCTTGTTGGACTTTACATGCTTAATATCAGCACAATCGAGGAAATTCATTTTGCTTATCAAAATGGGGCAGAAATATCAACCAATCCTGATGTAGCATTTACTACTGCGAGTATTGTGAAGATTCCGATTATGACTTCGATATTCCGGCGGATAGACGAAGATGAGGATCTGGAAACGTTGAACCTGCTCCAAAAAATGATCATCGAATCCGGAAATGACCCGGCAGATTGGGTTATGGAACGGGTAATCCATACCAGCCTTGCTCCTCTGGAGGTCACGGATGATATGTTTGCCTTAGGGTTGGAAAACACCTTTTTGGCCGGAGAATTCGGCTTAGGATCTCCCTTATTAAAGATATACAAAACACCGGCCAATCAGAGAGAAGATATCTCCACAGATCCGGATGTATATAATCAGTCCACCACCTCAGATCTCGGAATGCTGCTCGAAGATATTTATTTATGCGCGGAAAACGGACAGGGAACCTTTAAAGCTGTTTTTTTGGATGAGATCACTCAGACAGAGTGCCAGATCATGATCGACTATCTCTCCCAGAACAAGATGCCGTCTTTGTTAGAAGCCGGTGTCCCAGATGTGACCGCGGTTGCACATAAACATGGCTGGGTTACCTACAATGGGATCATGCAAACTCTGGGTGACGCCGGTATAATCTTTTCCCCTGGCGGTGACTATGTCCTGGTTATCTTCCTCTATCATCCCCAGCAGCTCATCTGGGATAATGCGTCATTCCTGGTGGGACAATTATCGGAAGCGATTTACAATTTTTATAATCAGAACACATCGTAAATTTATCACCCCGGATTAAAAAACAAAAACCCGCTTGAAAAAACCAGGCGGGTTTATTATTTTTATTTCCGATCTTGTTTTATAAATCCCGGTCAACGATGTAATTCGCCAGGTCTTCCAATGATTCCCGATCATCTCCTTTCGGGAATCCTGCCAGGGAACTGATCGCATTTTCAGTACACTTCCGGGCTTCATTCATTGCTAACTGAATAACTCCACTTTGATTGATTCGCTCAATGAGTTGATCAATTTCAGAATCACTGGCTGACCCATTTAACACATCCTTCAATACCTTATCTTCTGGGTTTTGTTCTCCATAATATAAGGTTGGCAAAGTTGGCACCCCCTGGCGCAAGTCATTGCCGATGGGTTTTCCTATCCGAGTCTGATCCCCAGAAAAGTCCAAAACATCATCAACTATCTGGAAGGCTTTGCCGACTTCACTGCCGTACTTTTCTGCCTGGTTGATATATTTTCTTTCTGCAGGGCTTATCAACGCTGCAGCTTTCGCAGAGAGAGAAAACAACGAGCCGGTCTTCTCATAAATCCGGTGATAATAATCCTCCCGGGAAGAAAATTGGTTTCGCCCAAAGAGTTGTGAGATTTCTCCATTAACGATTATGCTGAGTGTCTCTGCAAAGAGGCTCATAGCTTCGGTGGATCCAATTTCCGCAGCCAGCTCGGCTGCCTGGGCAAATATATAATCTCCTGTCAACACTGTTACTGCAGGTGTCCAGTGGGAATTGATTGTGGGGTTTCCTCTGCGGAGCAGCGAGCCATCAATTAAGTCATCGTGAACCAGAGTCGCCGTGTGCAGCATTTCAATGGAAGCGCCCAGTGAAATTAATTTCTCATCGTCCGCTCCCAGTAAGGAACCCATTAATAAGGATATAATCGGCCGAATCCGTTTTCCACCTGACCCCAATAAATGTTCCAGCGCTGCGGTCAGATCCGGATGGTGTCCAGAAGATCTGGACATCATTTTCTGTTCCACCAGTATTAATTTATCTTCAATCGAACTAGCAAACTCATAATACATCAAAATCTTACTCCCACTGAAACAGACAAACGGCATTCGTTGTTGTCTGTCCTGCAATAAATTCCTGCGTGTTTCCGGTTATTTCACTTATTTTATCAACAATATAACGAACGTGCGCAGGTTCATTACGTTTTCCCCGGAATGGATGTGGTGTGATAAACGGTCCATCCGTTTCAATCAATAATTTAGACAGGGGTGTCTTGTGGACAACTTCCCGAATTGTATCCGATTTCTTAAATGTAACAAACCCAGTGATCCCGATATAAAACTCTAACTGCAGAGCTTGTTTGCTCTCCTCCAGGTTTCCGGAAAATGAATGGATAACACCAGGCCTGCCCCAAAACTCTTGAGGTAAAGGATCTGCGTCTGTTAACCACTCTTCCAAAACAGTTAATAACTCTCTGATGCAGGTCCTGTCATCTTCGGTTTTGTTTCGGACATGAAGGATGACTGGTAATTTTTTACTGAGTGCTATTTGCAGCTGCTTCTTCAATATCTTTATCTGGGAACTTTTTGGCGCCCTGTCCCGGTAATAATCCAGGCCGATTTCGCCAATTGCAACCACTTTTGGGTGGGAAGCTAAAGATTCTAATTCCCCGGCGGAATTTGAATTCCAGGTCTGAGCGCTGTTTGGATGCACACCAACTGCGGCATACAGCATTTCATGGGTATCCACCAGGCTCAGCACTTCCCGACTTGTTTCCAGGTCGATAGCCGGAACCAGGATGCGCTTAATGCCGTTCGCCTCCGCGCGGGACAATACGTCCTGCAAATCGTCCCGGTAGGTTCTAAAATTCAAATGGCAATGAGTATCAGTCAGGTTCACATATCCTCATCATCGATTCCCGCTATCTTTAATCCATCCCGCAAAATAGCATCCACCCGGTCCGGGTAAGTTGTCTCGCAGTAAACCCTGATAATCGATTCAGTTCCGGAAAACCGGATTAACAGCCAGCCGCCATCTTCCAACTCAAATTTATACCCGTCAACAGTTACTAAACCTGTTACCTTTAACCCACCAATGGTTTCCGGATCCGCGGATTCAATTCTTTGGATCTTCTCTGCCCGATCTCCCTTAAAGGGTGTGTCAATCCGATCATAATAATGAGCGCCGACTTTTTCAAACAGAACCTCTAATAACTCAGAGGGTTTCATGTTCATTTTGACCATAAAATCGAGGAAATAGAGGCCGGCCAGAATTCCATCACGCTCCGGCACATTTCCCCTAAAGGCATACCCGCCAGATTCCTCACCGCCTATCATCGCATCGGTTTCAAGCATTTTTGGAGCGACATACTTAAATCCAACCCCGGTATTATAGACCGGGACGTCGTATATCTTCCCTAATTTTTCCAGCATTGTGGTTGTGGAGAGAGTCTTTACGATCGGACCCCGCATTCCGCGGATTTCCAGCAGATAATATGCCATTAGTGCATATACCCTCAACTGATTAACAAACTGACCCTTTTCATCTCCAATACCAAGCCGGTCAGCATCCCCATCATTAATGATCAGAACATCTGCTTTATGTTCCAAGGTAGCTTTTAAACCGACATCCACATTAGGGGGTATGGGTTCTGGTCTGGTCATTTCCGGGAAGTTTGGATTCCGGTCCTGATGAATCTCAAAGATTTCGGTTGCTCCACCTCCGATCAACCTGGGAAACCAACCTGCGCCATTACCCCACATCGGGTCTACCATCACCCGTAAACCAGCATCTTTAATCGGCTGCAGGTCAATCAGAGTCTGTATATGTGTAATATAGGCAGGTGCAGCATCAAACATCACTATGACCCCAGCGTCGATGGCATCTTTCAATGGAGTACGTTTAGCTGAGTCTTCACTCTCTGGAATATTCTTTTCAATCCTTAATAAACCTTCTGGATCAACCGCACCGCCATTCTCATCCCGCACTTTAAACCCGTTATCAGTATATGGATTATGAGAAGCTGTAATATTGATCGCAGCAGCAGCTTTTTTATCTACCACGGAATAGGCTATGACCGGAGTCGGCGTTGGTCCATTGGTCAGGTATACTTTAAACCCGTTTCCCGCCAATACTTCAGCGGCTGCGGCCGCAAATTGTTCAGCCTGGTACCTGCGGTCATGACCAACTACCACCCAGCGATCCTGGAAACCCTCTTCTGCCAGGTAAGATGCAAATCCCTGGGTACAGCGCCGAACACTTGCAAATGTATAATCTTCCCCGACATGACCCCGCCAGCCATCCGTTCCAAACTTGATTTGCTGTACCATACATCCTCCTGAATTTTAATAAAAATCTAAGCCAAGTTATTATAACAAAGAGCGTAACAATTGGGGCAGGAACTTGATCCGCGGGAAGTCTCGTTTTCAGATTAGATCAACCCACTTGAAAATTATAAGGGGAAATATTTACCGTTTTTTTATACTTTTAGATTCAGCTGGTCATGCTATAATCGCAGGGAAAGGAAACCATGAATCACATCTACCTCGATTACGCAGCAACTACCCCGGTTGATGAGCGGGTAACAGCCGCCATGCAGCCGTATTTCACCCAGGTCTTTGGCAATCCATCCTCCCTGCATCGATTTGGGCAGCAAGCTGAATCAGCCCTTGAAAAATCCCGCCGGGAGCTGGCAGGATTTCTGGGCGCTGCACCATCCGAGATTATCTTTACATCTTGTGGATCAGAAAGCGATAACCTGGCAATAAGGGGAGCCGCTTTCGCGGCACGGCAAAAATCCAACGCGAACCACTTGCTAATTTCTCCAATCGAACATCCTGCAGTTCTTAAAACAGCCTGGCAATTGGCTGATTTACATGGATTTGAGATAAGCTTTTTACCTGTTGATGAATATGGTATGGTTTCCCCTACAGGGGTCCAAGAAAACCTGAGAGAGGATACTTTCCTGGTATCGGTCATTCATGCTAATAACGAAATAGGAACCCTAAATCCAATCGCAGAGATAGGCGAAATATGCCAGGAGCGAGGCATCCTCCTCCACACGGATGCGGTTCAGGGTGCAGCGCATTTTCCTCTTGATGTGAATTCATTCAAGGTTGATTTATTGTCTTTGGGCGCCCATAAGTTTTATGGACCCAAAGGAGTGGGAGCTTTATTCATTAGATCAGGGACAAAACTAAGCCCGATACTGACCGGTGGAGCCCAGGAATTTGGACAGCGAGCCGCAACACAAAACATTCCTTTGATAGTGGGTATGGCAGCGGCCTTCGAACTGGTTCAGAAAGAACACAAACAGCGGATCAACCACATCCTGCCCCTGCGCGATCGCCTGATTAAACAGGTTTTGACAGAGATACCATCCAGTCAGTTGACTGGACATCCAGAAGAACGGCTGCCAAATCATGCCAGTTTTGTATTTGACGATGTAGACGGAAATATGTTAATCTCGGTCCTTGATAATGCCGGATTTGCTTGCTCCTCAGGATCTGCCTGCAAAACAGGAGATCCTGAGCCAAGCTTAGTTTTAACTCATCTGGGGTATTCCCCTTCCTGGGCATTAGGCTCCCTCCGGGTTACTCTCGGAAAAGACACCACAGGGGAGAATATTAACTCATTCCTGAAAATCCTGCCGGGCTGTATTCATCAGGTGCGGGAGTTGAAAAATTGACTCCCCCACCAGGAGCACGTGTGGTTGTAGGAATGAGCGGCGGAGTGGACAGCTCCGTGTCTGCTGCTCTTCTCAAAGACCAGGGATATGATGTCATCGGGATGATGCTTCGTCTCTGGAGCGACACTGGCACCCAAAACCGCTGCTGTGCGCCTGATGCGCAACAGGAAGCCAGGTATATTGCCGGACTACTCGATATACCGTTTTATATTATAGATGCTCAGGATCAGTTTTATCAGGCGGTGGTCGTTCC
>JAUWEC010000229.1 GCA_030608465.1 Chloroflexota bacterium | reverse complement strand
AGGGATACCATTCACTTCCATAGGGAACATAAACACGGACGGGATAACCCTGTTTTGCCAGCTGATCCTGTAAATTTATCCGGATCCCATGCAGCATTTGAATCTCTAAACCTTGAATCGGCAAATTGATAGATTTCGCATAATCCAGGGCATAATTGATCCTGTCTACATCATGGGTTCCAATCGCCGGAATGGGGGGAAAAGATCCATCAGCGCTGATTCTCGACTCTTCAGCTAAGGATTTATCCAGCAGGATCTCAGTGATTTTATCAAAATTAGCGTCAACATCACTTTTCTTTGGAAAGGCGATTGCTTTAGGTTCTTTATATGCTCCTTTACAAATGCGTATTTTGCTACCGGTTTCCAACAGTTTACGGACATCGTCTTCAGTCCGATAAAGATAAGACTGGATTGCGATCCCAACAATAGAATGGTAACCTTGATTTCTCGTCCTGGTGAATAAATCCAGAGTCTTTTCTGTTAATGAAGAGTCCTCCATATCAACCCGAATAAAAATGTTTTTACTTTTCGCACGCTCCAGAATTTTCAGCAGGTTTTCCTCGCAGAGGGCTGGGTCCACAACCAGTCCGATCTGGCTTAGTTTAATAGAAACACCCGAGGCGACTCCTTCATGCTTTAGTTTATCTATGAGGGTCAGAATTTCGTCAGCTGATTGGCGGGCATCCTCCTCTGTGAAAACATTTTCTCCTAAATGATCCAGGGTTGCATTTATCCCGCGCTTGTTTAACTCTTTAACCACATCAACCGCCTGATCGAGGGTTTCACCAGCGACAAAGCGGGCTGACATTTTTCGCGCAAATCCCCAACTCTGGACAATCCTTCTCGCCCAAACTGCCTGGGCCAAATATGACAATAAAATCCTTAACATCATTACCTTCCTAGTAGACCTAAATCAAAACAAACTTCATCCATGTCTATCCTAACTATAGATGATATTTCACGATTTTACAGGGTCAAATATAATTCAATTGTGCGCAATATGTCAGCTCTCACTCTCAAGGAACTAATAACTTTTAATGGAATCCTTCTACTTTTTTCAGGCTGGAGAAAACAAAATAACGCCTCTTTTCCATAATAAATAGACTTATGATAAAATTAACCTGAAATTTGGACGAATGTCATAAATAAGGATTGAGAATGGTTAAAAAACAGTATGTAAAAAGCCGGAATATTTATAAAGTGACATTTCGACTGGCAAAACATGAACAACCTGAATATGACGTCTCTACCTCACATCTGGTAGGAGATTTTAATGATTGGAGTCTGACAGATACTCCAATGGAGTCTCTGAAGAACGGTGATTTTAAGATTACTGTTGAATTTGAACCCGGAAAAAACCACGAATTCCGCTATCTGCTGAATAATGAAAAATGGTATAACGAATGGGAAGCGGACGAATACATACTAGGGGATTTTGGGAAAGACAACTGCGTTATCGAACTTCCTGAGGCTTAGATATCCAAGCAAAAGAACACATTGAGGTAATGGAAAACTGGATTAAAAAAGGAATCCTGGTGGAATTTTTGCATCCCTTTATCTCGCTTATCGCTACTATGGATAGTATTTCGATTAATTGGCAAGCAGGGATTCCTGTGATAAACTTTCCCCTGTAGTAATCCTTCCTTAAGAGGAGAATTGTATTGAAGAGACGTCCTTCTTTTTCACCATTAAGCTGGCTGGCAGTATTTTTTCTCATTGCCGCCGTGATCTTTGCTACCCTGCAATTTGTCCGTTTCAGCAGACTGCGGACAACCTACCCCAGCAGTATGAATATTGCCGAGGTCCCAGTTGGAGGACTTAACCGCCAGGAAGCCGCTCAGCGGTTATTAGAAGTTTATACCCTTCCGGTAGAACTTCATTATGATGATCAAACGATCCTGTTCTCACCATCAATCTGTGGATTTGATTTAGATCTGGAAAGCATGCTTGCTGCAGCCGACCTGGAACGTACCAAACAGTCATTTTGGGCAGGATTTTGGGATTATCTCTGGGGACGTCAATTATCCAGTGTTTCAATTCCTCTGCGGGCAAATTACTCGGAAGACCGCCTGAGGACCTATCTAGTAGATGAAATTGCATCCCGGTATGACAAACCACCCTCTCCTGCAGTACCGCAAACCGGGACGGTCAGCTTTACGCCTGGCACGCTAGGCACTGTGCTTGATATTGATACCGCTGTTTTGCTGATTGATAGTTCGATGCAGTCCGTGTCTCACCGGTCGGTAAATCTGCCAAGAAAACAAACCAACCCGCCCAGACCTTCCCTGCAGAATCTTAAAACATTACTCCTGCAAACGATTGATCTTAATGGGTTTGATGGGGTTGTTGGACTTTACATGCTTAATATCAGCACGATTGAGGAAGTTCATTTTGCTTATCAAAATGGAGTAGAAATTTCGACCAATCCTGATGTGGCGTTCACTACAGCGAGTATCGTGAAGATTCCAATTATGACTTCGATTTTCCGTCGGATTGACGAAGACGAAGATCCAGAAACGCTGAACCTGCTTCAAAAAATGATCATCGAATCTGGAAATGACCCGGCTGATTGGGTCATGGAAAGAGTGATCCATCCCAGCCTGGCTCCCCTGGAGGTCACGGAAGATATGTTTGCTTTAGGGCTGGAAAACACATTTTTGGCTGGTGAATTTGGATTGGGTTCTCCTATATTAAGAGTTTTTAAAACACCTGCCAATCAACGAGAAGATATCACCACTGATCCGGATATTTATAATCAGTCCACTCCGTCAGATCTCGGAATGCTGCTTGAAGACATTTATTTATGCGCGGACAATGGACAAGGGACTTTTAAAGCTGTATTTTCGGATGAGATCACCCAGGCAGAATGCCTGATCATGATCGATTATCTCTCACAGAACAAGATGCCGTCTTTGTTAGAAGCCGGTGTCCCTGATGTGACCGAGGTTGCTCATAAACATGGCTGGGTAACCTACAATGGGATCATGCAAACCCTGGGGGACGCCGGTATCATCTTTTCCCCCAATGGTGACTATGTCCTGGTTATCTTCCTCTATCATCCCCAGCAGCTCATCTGGGATAAGGCATCTTTCCTGGTGGGACAATTATCAGAAGCAATTTACAATTTTTATAATCAGAACAATCCGTAAATTTATCACTGCTGAGAAAAACAAAAACCCGCTTGAAAAAAACAAGCGGGTTCTATTTTATTAATTTTCCGAATTTATTTATAAATCCCGGTCAACGATATAGTTCGCAAGATCTTCCAAAGCTTTCCGATCAACCCCCTTGGGGAATCCTGACAGGGAACTGATCGCGTTTTTTGTACACTCCCGGGCTTCATTCATCGCCAGTTGAATAACTCCGCTTTGATTTATGCGTTCGATAAGTTGATCTATTTCGGAATCGCTAGCAGATCCATCGAACACATCTTTCAGAACCTTGTCCCCCGGATTTTGTTCCCCGTAATACAAGGATGGCAAAGTAGGCACCCC
>JAUWEC010000260.1 GCA_030608465.1 Chloroflexota bacterium | reverse complement strand
GGCTATTGCAGCCCATCTTGCCAACACCGGGGTCCGGGTTTATTTGCTGGATATCGTTCCCAACGAGTTAACTGAGAACGAAAAAGATCAAGGATTAACTTTGCAGGACCAGGGTGTCCGGAACCGGATCGTAAACCAGGGGTTTCAGGCAGCCTTAAAATCCCGACCAGCCAGTTTTTACTCTGAAAATCCGGCCAATTCGGTGCAGCTCGGTAACCTGGAAGATGATTTCCAGGTCATTAAAGATGCCGATTGGGTGATTGAAGTCATCATTGAGAATCTAAAAATCAAACAAGATTTGATGAAAAGAATTGATGAAATCCGGGCAGAAAAAACCATCATCAGCACAAATACATCCGGTATACCTGTTGCTTCAATAGCAGACGAACGATCGCCGGGGTTTAAGGAACATTTCCTGGGAACCCACTTCTTCAACCCGCCCCGGTATTTGAAACTTCTGGAAGTCATTCCTACCGCGGATACACTCCCTGAAGTAATTGATAAATTCAGTCATTTTGCGGAATACAGATTGGGCAAAGGGGTAGTGCTTTGCAAGGATACGCCAAACTTCATTGCCAACAGACTGGGTTTTGGCAGCGGCTCCTTCGCACTTGATTTCATCCTGAAAAATGAATATTCTGTCAAGGAAGTTGACAGCATTACCGGTCCGTTGATCGGCCGCCCAAAATCAGCCACTTTTCGTCTGCTGGATCTGGTAGGGATTGACGTCTGGGAACATGTTGGAACCAATCTGACCAAGGCATTGCCGGAAGATGATCAGGCTATGCCCTATTTATTATCGGAACCTGCAAATCAGTTAATCCACGACATGGTGGAAAAAGGCCGTCTGGGAAATAAAACCAAACAGGGTTTTTATAAACAGGTCATCGTAGATGGCAATAAAGAATTCTGGCCGCTCAACCTATCCAGCAGGGAGTATGAAGCCTCAGAGCAAATCCGCTATGATTCCGTAAAAGCCGCTAAAGGGATTGAAGATCTGGGAGAACGGCTGGGTAAACTTATGGGAGAAGATGACCGTGCTGCTGATTTAATTCGTTCCACGATCCTCCAGGGCCTATCGTATGCCTCCCATCGCGTCCCTGAAATTGCAGATACTCCCAAGCCAATTGATGACGCAATGCGTTGGGGCTTCGGACACGAGGTTGGACCGTTTGAGATCTGGGATCTACTGGGTATTGAAACCACTATTCCTCTCCTAAAAGAAGCAGGGTTTCCCCCTGCCCCCTGGGTGGAAAAGATGGTCAAGGATGGCAAAACTAGTTTTTACGAATATGACGGAAAACAAAAAACCGCTGTATATGATCCAGTAAAGAAAAAGTATGTTCCCATCCAACCATCACTTCAGATTATCCGGGTGAGTGAACAGAAAATCGATCAGAAAAAGATCCTTGCCCGTAATACCAGCGCATCATTGGTTGACCTGGGAGATGGAGTTGCCTGCGTAGAATTCCAGACCAAGATGAATTCCATCGACGAAGACAGCCTCAATATGATGAATCAAGCTCTTGATTATTCGCTGGAAAACAACCTGAACGGTATAGTGATTGGAAACGATGCTGCCAATTTCAGCGTCGGCGCCAACTTATTTGGCGTGGTAATGGCTGCGCAGAATGAAATGTGGGACCAACTGGATCTAATCGTCCGAAAACTGCAAGATGTAAATATGAGAATGAGGTATTTCCCGAAACCTGTAGTCATTGCACCGGCTGGATTGGCTTTGGGAGGAGGTGCTGAAATCACAATGCATGGTAACCGGGTAGTGGCAACAGCCGAGTTATACACAGGCCTGGTGGAAGTTGGTGCTGGAGTGATACCGGCTGGCGGCGGAACAAAAGAAATGATCCGCAGGCTTATCAATCCGCCGATGCAGACTAAAGATGCGGTCGTATTCCCATACCTCCAGCGGGTATTTGAACAGGTTGGACAGGGAGCCGTTGCTAAAAGTGCCCTTGAAGCCCAGGAGATGGGAATCCTCGGCGTTTCGGACCGGATTGTGATCAATCGCGATCATCTGCTTGCTGAAGCAAAGCGCGAAGTGCTGCATATGGCTGAATCAGGATACACTCCGCCAGCTCCAGAAAAGATCTTCGCTGCCGGCAGGGATGCCCTCTCTGGTCTAAAAATAGGATTGTACAATTTTAAAGAAGGAGGCTTTATCACCGATTATGAAGCAGTGATCGGAAGCAAATTGATCTATGTCATGACTGGCGGTAACATTTCCCAACCAGCCTGGGTGGATGAACAATATTTCCTGGACCTGGAAAGGGAAGCTTTCCTCTCTTTATGCGGTGAAAAGAAAACCCAGGAGAGAATGTGGCACCTGCTTCAAAAAGGGAAAGTCCTTCGAAATTAACGGGAAAAACTCAGGGACCGGATCAGATCAGGTCCGGTTTCTGCTCCATTCACGAATTGATGGTAAGGAGATTTAGATGAAATCAACACTTGACCCGAAACACGATCCGGTGATTGTGGCAGCGGCAAGAACTGCGATAGGGAAAGCCAAACGAGGAACTCTGAAAACTGTTCGGCCCGAGACGATGGCCGCCGCTGTAATTAAGGATTTGCTGAAAAGAGCCAATGATCTGGATCCAATGGAATTGGATGATCTGATCGTAGGCTGTGCTTTTCCCGAGGGGGAACAGGGCATGAACCTCGCCCGCCTGATAGGTTTCCGGGCAGGCCTCCCT
>JAUWEC010000163.1 GCA_030608465.1 Chloroflexota bacterium | reverse complement strand
GTGACCAACCCGTTTTTCCAGAATCCCAAAAAGCCCAGGACCAGGCCAGCTAGCCCCAGGGTGATAAGGATAAACCAATTGGAATCAGCCCACCACCTTCTAAGACGTTTGCGACGCTTTAGATTAAATTCTTTCACGGTTTTCCTTCACTCTTTGAACGCGGCAGTTACTTGTGTTGGATGTGTGGTTCCTATTAAATTGCCTGGTTGGTATGTTTAATCCGGAAAGTTTTCGTAAATCACCCTTCCTTGATTTTCACCCAGGGTAGTGGGTTCTTCCGTACCAGGTTTACGGTTGCCGGCCTGGATCCAGGCCAGGGGCAGCTTCCGGCGGCGGGCTGCAGCGGCGATCTCGCCGGTTCCCCCAACTCTCTGGGCATCTTGCCCGTCCCAGATAGCAATCAGCACCTGGCAGTGATCGAGTAAATAGTGACCTGCAGATGCGTAGGCCTCTTCCCGGGTCGGGGCCGGCGGCAGGGTCAGTACTTCCTCTGCTTGATCTAACAATTCCAGGAATTCTTCTTGAGAGCCCTGAGTTTGGAAATCTTTCAGATATTCTTCTTTTGGGAGGGGAAGAGAGACAACCAGAGCAGCATTTCCCCGGTCCATCGCCCGCTGCACGACCAGGCGGTCGGCTCCTTCTGCCAGAGGGGAAATCACCCGGAAGGAGGTTTCTCCAAAAGCCTTCTCGATGTTATCTAGAGACTGGTCAATCCCAACAGTTATTTTATCCACCTCAATCAGGAAACGGTGCCCGGTAACGCCAATGGTGATCATCGTTCAGGAATCCTGTTCCTGGTTATTCAGATCAACTACAGTGTATCCGATCTCGGTCAGCAACTTGGGGATGGCTCGCACCAGATTACGGTCCTTATCCCTTTCCTCTTCGGAGAGCATATTATCGTTCCAGGAAAGCAGGGCTTTGTGCTGCTTGGCTGGTTTGTTTGTATCCGGCGCATATTCCCAACCGTTTTCCAGTTTGGCATTCATCCAGCGCTCGTGTTCCATTCTGGAAAGCAGTTCCAAATCTTCTTCTCCCTTGGGGAACTCCGCCGGTTCATTGCTGCGGGCTGGAATCATCACATATCCAATCCGGCCCAATTTCTGGGGAATATCACGAACTGCAGACCTGTTTTGCTCCTTTTCATCCTCTGGTAAATTCTCCCAGGGAAGCAGGGCGCTGTGGGTTTTCCCATCCTCGTTGGTGATTGGCCCGTATTTATAACCTTTCTCTTCCATTTGTTTGCAGAAGATTTGATGGTGGATGCTGGCTAATTTTTCAAGCAGTTCTCCTTCTAAATTTACCTGTTGGACCAGGGCTAAGAACTCCTGGCCGTTGACATGCAGGTCCAGCTGGCTTTCCGAGGGCAGGCTAGAGCGGGAAAACCGGGATTTGCTGGCAAGTTGGCTCATGGTTAATATAGTTTCTATGGAGCGGATTCCGTGTTTGTAGCTGCTGATATGCAGGAAAGCCTGCAAAACGCCTTGATCGATATTTAATAGTTTGTCTTGGAATAGATCGGGTTGATTAAGAAGTAAAATGGACCGCAGCAGGATCGCCCGCCGGATAATGGTATGGGGATCGTCCCCCCCACCCTGCGGATTGGGACCGAGCACATTAACGTACCCTTTTAACCGGCTGGCAAAATCAGGTACCTTGGCTGATCGGGCTTCTTCATCGCTTAATCCCTGCCCAAAACCTGCCATGGTGTGACTGGTACCGCCGGCAAAAACAAAGATTGATCGTCCGATTGGATGAGTGATTTGTCCTTCCCGGAAGGCGCCGTCCTGCATGGGAGCCAAGAAATACCGCAGCCATCCCAGGGCCTTATCACCTAAAGGGGAGTCAAACTCATCCCAGAACACCAGGGGGATTTTCCCTTTCAGGACCAAATCCCTGACCTGATGGAAGGCATCTGGCAGCTCTGCGGAGGAAATCATCTGGGAGAGGTTAAATTCCAGTTTTTCGATCTTGCCGGGCGCAAGCGATTTTGCCACTTGTGTGATTCCAAAAGATTTCCCGGCTCCAGGCGCCCCAAATACACCAATGGAAAGCGGGCGTTTTGGGCGATCCTGTTTAAGGTATTCATCCACCAGGGTGCAGATTGCCCGAAAACTCTCGATCTCCTGGCGATCAACTGTAACCAGATAACCGAATTTTCCAAAAGGAACGTCGGGGAGAGCTGTTTCGATGCCCTCCAGTACAGTTTGTTCCGCTACCTGGTCGAGATCATGCTGGTGCCGGTCATGTAAAATGGTCCAAAACTTGGTTTGCTGAGTTTGATCAGCCTGTACCAGGGAGCGGACCGGGTCTTGAACTTTAACATCAGCGAGGGGTTCCGCTGCTCCTGTTAACACCCGGGCAATGGTTTGAATGGGAAATCGCACAGCGAACTTTTCACCGGGAGTTGGTTCCCCTTCATAACCATTCAGGTGAAGCTGACGCAGTGCGGAGAACCCCGTTTGTATGCCCAGCGGGATGTCAGGATGGTCTTCTGAGATCATCAATTGATGAACCAGCCCGGCAGTTAAACAGCTGGTATAGCCGATCATGCCGCCAGGGTGATTTTGAATCCAGGTACCTTCGATCGCCTCTGGGTCGAAGAATAACCGGCATTGGGTTGCCAGAGAGGGCTGATTTTTCCCGCTTGGATCTGGCCGGGAAAGAAGAGCTGCACCCTCTGTTCCAAAAGAAAGCACCACAAAGGCGCACCGCGCCAGGCTGTTCACGCGGGGGTTGTGGACTAGTTCCCAGGCGACATCCTGGGCGGTCCGTTCCCAGGACAGTCCCTGGCTGATTTGGACTTCTGTTTGACGCAAATCGTTGGCCGAAAGAATAACCATTAAACGATCTGCGTGGTTTTTGAGCAGATGCTGCCAGAGGGGACCCTGGGCGATAGGGCTGGCCATTTTAACCACAATCCAGGGAGACTTCCCTGCTGCGGTCAGCGCTTTGGGCCAAAGAGCGGGTTGATCACGGAAACCTAAGTTGGCATCATCAAGGATGATTAAATCAGCTTCATCTGGTTCATCCGCGATTTGGGAGGTCCCGGTATCCTCTGCTGGTAAATTACTACCCCCTCCCAGATCCAAACCTAAAAAGTATTTCACCCGCCAAGCTTTTCCGGTTGGGGATTTATATTGAGACCATAACGAATATGAGTGATGGAATTGATGATCACTTGGAAAGATTCGGTCTATGGTAGCGGTAGAGCTCAGGACCTCATATTTGGTTTGCGTATTATCAGCGTTGGTTTGAGCGACTGCCTCAACCAGGTCGGCTAACAGCGCCGCACCTCCCCGCTGCCAATACGCTCTGGTCCAAGAGTTGGGATTCCAGGTTTGAAGTGCTAATTCACCGGTTCGGCCTTTGTGCGCGATGTTCCAGTCAATGGTGATATCACCTGAAATCAAGATAGTCCGGGGAGAGGATTTTGAGGTCATGGGAATTCCTTTATGTGATCTGAATGACTGAACAGGCCTTGTTTTTTGCAGGAAGACCTATTACTTTTGTAAATAGTATTCGTATCTAATAGATTTTATAATTATAATCGTTTCTATGCAACAAGGGGATGGGTACAGTATTGCCCTGAACAAATAATTCGAATAAATGAAATAGTGATTAAAAGGGCATGGAATATATGTCTGCCGAGAATGTCAGCACCCAAGATTTTGATATCTTTGTCAGTTATTCCTCGCAGGAAAAGTCCATAGCGGATGCAGTGGTCGCTGCCCATGAAGGTGCCGGGATCCGCTGTTGGTACGCTCCGCGTGACATCGCACCGGGCGCAGATTGGGCAGATTCGATTACAAAAGCCATTCACGATTGCACCATAATGGTGTTGGTTTTCTCAAAAAACGCCAATCGCTCCCAGCGGGTAATTGATGAGGTCAATTATGCCATCAGTCAGGAAAAGGCTCTTCTCCCCTTCCGGATTGAGTCCCATAATCCCACCGGCGCACTCAGCCTTCATTTATCTTCGCGGCACTGGTTGGATGCTTATGATCCAGGTTGGGAAGCCCACATTGAGAGATTGGTCAAGAGTGTAAGGCTAAATCTGGAAGGTGCCACTGAAACGATCCAGATTAGTGGAGAAGAAGCACCTTCCATTATTGGGGGAGAAACACAAAAGCAGTTGAAAAAACAGGGATCTCTCAAGACCCTTGGTTTCCTTGCGGGAGCTTTGATTCTGGTTTCCCTCCTGGGATATTATGGCTGGAATTATTTTGGCAAGGGACTAGCTCCCGCAAATACCCCAACCACACCTGTAGAATCTACCCCAACCGAACCCGCGGCAATACCAACTGAAACTGAAGAGACCAGCGTGGTGGTTCCCCCAGAAGCGCCTTCTTATACTGCGGTTCTGCATGGTGCAATTGAAGAACAGGGGTTTTCGCTTGATCCACAAACGGGAGATTCATTGGAGCTGACACAAAGTTTGTTTTTAACTCTGACAGGATACGATTATGTAAACGCAGTCGTTGTTCCGGAAGCAGCGGAGAGCTGGACGATCAGCCCGGATGGGCGGATATACACGTTCAGATTAAATTCAGATATCCCCTGGGTAACTCATACACTGGGTGGAGACACAGTTCAAGTTACCGATGAAGATGGTGAGCCTCGCTATCTAACTGCTGCTGATTTCGAATATGCCTTTAAACGAATGTGTGACCCAGAAAATCAATTCTATCTCTCTTCCACGAACATTCAGGGATGTCGAGATGTGATGGAATATGAGGATCCCGAGAATATTCCCTCGGAACTTTATGATGCGATTGGGGTGGAGGCTGTATCAGATACAGAATTGATTATTTATCTTGAAGGACCCTCCGGTTATTTCCTGACTAAAACATCTCACTTTTTTTACTCAGCCGTTCCTGCCTGGGCAATGGGAAAATATGGTGAAGCCTGGACAAATCCGGGGCTGATGCCCACCAATGGAACCTTTGTGATTGACCAATGGGTTCCCGGGGAAAGAATCCGCCTGGTTCGCAATGAATTCTTACCGTCTGAACTGACTGGAGAGGGAAATATCAAGACGATTGAGCTGATGATGGTTGAGGGTGAGGACGAAGCCTATGAATTATGGAAAACAGGCCAGATTGATTATGCGCTCATCCCCCAAGAACAATTATCAAACCATCTTGATCAAAACCCAGATCAAACTACTCAGGTATCTTATCTAGCTGTTTATTTCGTGATGTTTAAATTGGATCAATCACCCTTTGATAACATTCACCTTCGACGGGCATTCTCTGCGGCTTTAAATAGAACTTATTATGTCAACGATATTCTCCAGGGTGGGGGAATCCCAATGAAACATTTTGCGCCGCCAGGTGTGTTTGGCGCCCCGCCGCTAGACGAAGTGGGTATTGGATACGACCTGGAATATGCTCGCTCGGAATTAGAAATTGCTGGCTATCCTGAGTGCCAGGGTTTACCGCGTATTGCTTTCTATGACTTTAGAGGTATTGCAGGACAGCATGGGGATGAAATAGCCAGCTTTTGGGAAGAGGCCCTAGGATGTCCGGAAGGCTCAATTATATATCAAGGCTCTTCCCACGTTGAGGATAATGAATGGGAGGATTGGAATATTATTCTCATCCGGTGGAGAGGTGATTCCCCTGATGAAGAAAATTGGGTAGGAACCGTTCTATACTGCGGTGAGAGCATTATTGAACGAAGCTGCAATGAAATTGATGAGCTTATCGTTCAGGCCAGGGAGGAAATTAATGCTTCCAAACGCATTGAACTATACCGCCAAATTGAGGAATCTTTCTTTGGACAGGAAGGCACTTTTCCGATTGTACCCATTCATTTGTGGCTCAGGTATATTGCCAGAGTTGATTGGCTTGAGGTCAATCAATTAGGGACCTGGAATTATTCCGATTTTTCCAATTGGCGGGTTGATATGGATGCCAAAGAAGCTGCGCGAGAGGAGTGAGTGTCAGCAATTTATGTTACGGTTGGGCAATAGAATAAATAATCTAATAAATTTATTTTATTTGGTGTTTGTAAGCGGCTCCGAAGAATAATTGGTTTACGCTGTGTATCATATGAATTCTTCTCTTTAATAGAGAAGATGGTTTGCTAAACATAGGATAAAAGGATCTAACAATGAAACCTGAGGACAGCGCCCTCCCAGATTTTGATGTCTTTGTTAGTTATTCTTCAAAAGAAAAGGCGATAGCGGATGCAGTGGTTGCTGCTCACGAACAAGCCGGGATCCGTTGTTGGTACGCTCCGCGTGACATCGCACCGGGCGCAGATTGGGCAGATTCGATTACAAAAGCCATTCACGATTGCACCATAATGGTGTTGGTTTTCTCAAAAAACGCCAATCGCTCCCAGCGGGTAATTGATG
>JAUWEC010000037.1 GCA_030608465.1 Chloroflexota bacterium | reverse complement strand
AGCCTCGGCCTGGGATTCTGCCCAGGCAGCGCAAAATGAACTCGATCAGGCCAAACGAACTGCTAACGCCTTTGGCCTTGGATGGGGGAACGAATCGGGGAAGGGTGGGACGATGGAAAACCTAGACGGGATCGTGGAGTTATCCCAGCACATCAAGGAAAACGAAGGGCTGCAGGGATTACTTGACACCTTGGGATGGGTGGAAGAAATGGCCGAAAGTGTCAAAGAGGAAGTCTCTTCCGGTCAGCACTACTTCACCCATTATGAACGGGGCAGCCTGGATCTAGAAAGGTTAGCTGATCAGGAATACCTGTTCCTGGCTTCAGATGTTCCCGAGATCCGGCTTAGTTTCTACGCCAGGGCGATCGATGGGGACGTACTGCTCAAGCACTACGAAGGGGAGGATGAGCTTGGCAAGGGTCCGTTCGTGTTTGTTTATGACACTTCGGGCTCTATCCGTCCCTACCACACCATTCTGGCAGCGATCATCCTGTCCCTGCTCAAAGCAGCCCGGGAAGAAAATAGAAGATTTGTTGCCATTCCTTTTTCCGGACCGGATGATTTCCAGGTCTTTGACCCTGGTCCTGATCCCACCCCGGAACAGTTATTGGAACTGGTCCGATTTGGTTACTGGGGTGGAACAGAACCATACCAGCCCCTGGAGGCAGCCTTAAAAATCATCAATACTGACGAATCGATGCAAAAAGCCGACTTGCTCTTTTTGACAGACGGAGAGTTTGCTCCGCCTCCGGAAGAGTTTCTACGGAACCTGGCTAAAGCCCGCAAAGACATCGGGGTCAGCCTGGTGTCGCTGGTGCTATTTACTTCAAATCAGCAGTGTGAACAGTTTTCAGACCGGGTGGTCTCGGCTATGAGACTCGATGACAGGGGGAGTGTACGTATGGCTTTTGAGGATGTGTTCCGCCGCTGGTAGTTCTCCTTATCTCCAACCTAACTAAACCAAAGTGATTACAAAACCCGGTTCGACATCGAACCAGAGGAGCATATGATGGCGCTTCAAAGAATATCTGAAATACCTAGGGAAGAAAGGCCCTCGTACAAGATCGAGCAGCACCCGCAGGCAATGTCATCCAGGGAGCTTTTAGCCCTGCTTATCGGTGGAGAAAACCAGATGGAGATTGCAGGTGAGCTATATAAATCTTGTGATGGCAATCTTCGCAAACTGGGTAAAGAATACACCCCGGAAGATATCGAGGGAATCGGGAAGGTCACCTCTGACCGCATTCTGGCAGCCATTCAATTAGGTCAAAGATTGTCAGTACCCTCTGAAAACGAGAAGATAGTTATCAACAGCCCGGAAGACGCGGCTGACCTGGTCCAGTACGAAATGTCAGCCCTGACCCAGGAAGAACTGCGGGTAATCCTGCTCAACACCCGCAACCATGTGATCAAAGTGATAACTATTTACAAAGGATCACTGAACTCCTCTCAAGTCCGGGTAGGAGAACTCTTTCGGCCGGCCATTCGCTTGAATGCAGCTGCGATCATTGTGGTCCACAATCACCCCTCGGGAAGTTTTTCACCCAGCCCGGATGACTGTTCGATCACAAAGGCCATTGTCAAAGCTGGGAAACTGCTGGATATCCAAGTTTTGGACCATCTCATTATTGGCGGAAACAGCTTTGTATCACTCAACCGGCGAGGCCTTGGATTTGAGGAAGGAGAGGGGTTATGAAATTCTCCCAACGTCCTCAGGATAAACGGCGAGTGGTGGCTGTATCCAAACCATTCCCAAAGCTGGTCCATGATCTGGCCCGGATACATCCCGATGAATCCGGAAAAGTGCAGCTAGTCATCGATAAACGCGGGACCATTGTCGCGACCACCCTGGGTCATCAAGTCCCAGAAAAGGAGCCAAAAAAATGAGCAGCAGTAACTTTAAAGAACTCAGCTGGTATATAGGACACGATGTAGAAGTGGTCAGGTATGAAAAAGCTGGCCACGTTTACAACATCGCAATTGAATGCAACGATTGCGGGACAGTATTGTTGAGCTTTGAAAATCCGAACAATGGTTATCAAGAACAAAAAGAGGTCCAAAACCCGATAGCAGAAGGAGTTGAATAACAAAAGTAAGGAGGTGTTATATGACCAGGCTTACCCTGGCAGGTCCTGGAGCAGGGAAAACCCAGGACCTGACAGATCAAATCAACGCCAGGCTCAAAACGGGTATGAACCCGTACTCGATCCTGGCAATTACTTTCTCTCGCAGAGCGGCCGGCGTCATTACCGAACGTACCAGAAGCAGAGTGGAAGGACACACTTTCCACGGGTTTGCTAACTGGTTGATCCGTCTGGGCTGCAGCATTCGGGGAACCGATCCGCCTGAGATCATTGTTGACAGGGAGCAAGATGACCTGATCAAAAGGTCCATTGAAGATGTGGATCACAGCTTCCTCGAATTAGAGGAAGTCAAACATGCCATGAATCGGATCCGGGTTTTAAATGTGCCCCGGGAGGCCATCCGCCCGCAGGTGGTTGAGGCTGTCGACCGATATCTGAATTTATTGGATGAGCGGAAACAGGTTGATTTCACCCGGATCCTGGAGCGCGGTGCTCAAGAGCTTCAAAATCCCCGGGTGCAGGAACAGATCAAGTCCCTCTACCAGGCGGTGTACATTGATGAAGGTCAGGATATCAATCCTTTCCTGGAATATCCTCTGATGCAGCCGTTCCTGGATGTGTTGGAGCTATACAGCTCACCATCCCAGCAGATCTATACCTTCCGGGGAGCAGACTGGGTCGGTCTTTCCAACCTGCTTCCTCGAGGGATGTCCGTCCGGACGCTGAGCAATAACTATCGCTCCACGCCCGAAATCGTGCACAGCTCCAGGCACCTGGCAGGGCCGGATGCAACCGGTATGGTTTCGACTCGCGATTCCCTGGGAATCCCGGTCACCATCTACAAATCGCCCAGGGACAGCATCAATCTGACCGTTCATACCCTATCGGCGATCATCAAAGAATGGGATCAAAAAGGGATTGGCCCAGAGAATATTGCCATACTGACAAGGTCAAGCAACAATGCCAAGATCAGGCGGGGATTAACGCACTATGGGGTTCCTCTGGCGTTGGGTTCATTCTTTGCCAGTGAAATAGTGAGTGGCGCTTTGTCCCATCTCTGGCTGGCACTATACCCTACGGACTTACAAGCGCTTGACAGTGTGATGAGTTTTCCAGGTCCTTCCTTGGGTATGCGGACTCGCTCATTGATTGGTAGTGAGCGGGTATCCTGGGATGAACTGGCCTGGCTAATCAGCGATGAACAGTTTGCCGAAAAGGAACAACAGAAAGCCATCCGGATGTTTCAGCGGCACGCACACAACCAACATATCCTACGGAAGTATGGACAGGAGGGTAGACTGGACGAGGCAGTCAATCAGATCCTTGTACCCCTGCGTGATACACTTCTGAGTGAGGGCTGGTTCAGCGCTGCTAGTGACATTGACCAGATCGTTGCCCTTTCAAGAGAGTTTGATACTCTGCCAAAGTTTGCCGATTATTATCGGGAAGAAGTCGAGAGTGTCAAATATACCGAGGAAGGCGTAACAGTTATGACCATTCACAAGAGCAAGGGAACTGAGTTCCAGGGAGTCATCATCCCCGGATGGATTGAAGGTCGGATCCCGGTAATCTCGGATGATCCTCAAACAGAGCAGAACCTGGCTTATGTTGGCATGACCAGGGCCAAAGACCGGCTGGCCTTAACGGTTCCCGGTTCACCTCCCAGTCCTTACCTGAGGGGCATGAGAGAAACAAGCGTGATCCATGTGTAGGAGGTTTTTTAGGAGAAATAATGAATAAAAAAATGGATCAAAAACCAGATTTACTGGAAGTCCTGTGCGCCCACGGTGTTGAAGTCGATACCAGGGGGGGAAGGATCAGCGTGCTGTGCCCCTTCCACGATGAGAAAAATCCCTCCTTCTCTGTTGACCCTGACAAAGGACTGTGGTTTTGTTTTCATGACCACATCGGGGGTGATGTCTATGACTTTGTGGGGTCAATGAAATTCGGCCTGGATAACTGGGATTCCAGGAACAAAATAATGTTCAAAGAAGTGGTGAGTCTCCTCGAGGAGAAGAATTTCAAACAACAAAAGATCTCACCTAAAAAAAGGGAAGAAAAGAAAAAAGAGCTCACCCAGAACGTGCTTTTCCTGCTCGGACACGTAACCCAGATCTACCATCAAAATCTTCTCCAGGAGGAGAAGGCCATGGGTTATTTGGCAGACAGAGGTCTGACCGAAGAGTTCATCAGGACTCACAAGATCGGTTACGCTAATGGCAACCTGGGCGTGATGCTTTCCATGCTGCCGGAAGATGTTTTTCGCGAACTAGCAGTTGAAGCCGGCTTGATCTATGTGAATGCCAAAGGCGGGAGGCGCTGGGAGTTCATGAAAGGAAGGATCGCTTTTCCCGACATCGATCGCGATGGGCGGGTTTTGGGTATCATCGGCCGAAGTCTTGACCAACAACAAAACCCCAAGTACCTGACATTAAATGGCCTGCCCAAGGTGATCTGGGGGCTGCACCGGTTCAGTCAGTGGCAGCCGCTTATCATTCACGAGTCGATCATGGATGCCTGTACAGCGCTGCTCATGGGTGTACCCAGCTGTTCTCCATGCGGAACAGGAATTGCCTGGCACCTTTTAGAGGAACTCAAGGAGAGAAAATATCTTGGATTTCTCTCTCAGGATGATGACCCCAGCAAAAGAGCGATCGAGCGCTGGAAGGAAAAACTCCCTCACGGCAGGGCTATCGTGGGTAACTACGACGGGCACAAAGACCTCAACGAAATGGCAACCGAAATAGGATGGGAAGCTACCAAGACCCGGTTGTTTTCCCTGCTTGAGAAAGGGGGATTTGAATATGAAGTACAGAAAAGAAGAGATAATTGAAGTGTATTTCTCGTCCCTGTATTGACATGACGACGAATGATGTGTATAATATGTGCACATAAAATATACACATTACATATACACATACACATTTTACATACACGTAAGGAGGTTAGCCGTGGAGAAAGCAAAGGAGAGAACACGGCGCTTGAACATCGTGGTCAGCGAACCGCTCCATGCCCAGCTGACCGAGATGGCTGATAAGAATGAAGAAACAAAATCGGATTTTGTCCGACTGGCGTTAGAGCGTGAGATCGGGCGCAGAAAGGTAGAGGAGCTTGAAAAAGCCGCTACTGATCTTGCCTTTCTGTATGAGACTGATGAAGAGCTGCTTGCCTTTGCCAGTCTGGACGGAGAGGAATTCTTATGAGAAGAGGAGAAGTTTGGCAGGTCAACCTGGATCCCACAATGGGGGCGGAAATAAAGAAAAGCCGCCCCTGTGTGATAGTGAATCAGGATGCCTTGGCTTCCCTCCTGCTGAAGATCATAGTGCCCCTTACCACCTGGAACGAGAGATTTGAAAATGCTCCCTGGCACGTCAGGGTAAAGACTACACGACAAAACGGATTAAAAACCGAATCGTCCGCAGATACATTCCAGGTCAGATCCATTTCTGCAAAAAGGTTGGTCAAGAAGATTGGCGTGCTTGAACCCACCGTTTTGGCGGATATCAATCACGCACTTTCTATCTCGCTTGCAATAGATTAGGGCAAATCCACAGACCAAAAAAATTCCCTTAGTAACTTTGACTGGCCCCCACTAGGTTAATAACCGATGGGGGCTTTTCATTTCTACCAAACGGCAAAAAAGGAGGTCAATATGAATCTGATCAGATTGCTCTTGAGAAAATTCAAAAAAGGGGTTTATAAGGTGTTTATTCCTTAGTTAGTAAACCTGATTGACATATCAGGTTTACTTGTTTATAAT
This sequence comes from Chloroflexota bacterium, assembly GCA_030608465.1. Classification (GTDB taxonomy): domain Bacteria; phylum Chloroflexota; class Anaerolineae; order Anaerolineales; family UBA11858; genus B10-G9. Next base: position 12,167 of record JAUWEC010000037.1, on the reverse strand, counting down.
CTGGGTATGGATGCTGAATTTCTACCTGTTCAACAGGCTCTATTAGAAGATGCTGCCCAGCGTGACCTTGTTACAGCCAGGCGAAAGCTCTTGGCGGAGTTTTTAGCTCGAGAACGTTATCTGACCAGAGCAGGGCTGATGTCCCGGGTAGAAATGGTTCTGGGAAGAGGCAGCTTTGGTGATACGGCCTGGGACGATGTTTTCTATCGGGATATGAGGGCAGTGAAAAAGTCCTTTCGGGCGGCCGGATATGACCTTGCGTACAGCCGCAATAAAGCCCGTTCCGGGTATTACTTACGGGGAGAAGGGGAGATCGGGAGGTCAATAGCTCAGCAGATCAAAGGAGCTGTAGACGAAATAGACCCCAAACAAGTTGAGGTAACGAGATCTCTCAGTCCGGCTGAGCGGGCTCAACAAGGACTCTCTATCACTAATCTGGCTCACCAAGTGACCGCTTATCGACAGGCAAAAGAGAGGATTACTCATGGCTGAGACAAATCTGGAGTATAGCGAATTTGTCCTGCTCGTGCTGGAAGCCCTTGAAGCAGCGGATATTCCCTACATGATTGGAGGAGCTGTAGCAGCCTGGGCTTGGGGGGAGCCAAGAGCAACCAGAGATTTGGATCTGGTTATCCAGATTCCAACAGGTGCCGTGGCGAAGCTCTCAGAAGAGCTGGAGAAAAGAGATATGCTGCTTCCGGCAGATATCATCCAGGACCGGCTAAAAGACCATAAGGGAGATGATCACCTAAACGCCATACACGGTTCCAGCGGGTATAAAGCGGATCTGTACCTCTTGAAGGAGGGGGACTCTTTTCGGGCTGAGGCTTTCCGAAGGCGGGTACTGGTTGATTTAGGCCCCGGTTTGGGGGAGTTGTACCTGCATACCCCGGAAGATCTCATTCTCTACAAGCTGCTGTATTACAGCATCAGCCAGCAAACCAAACATATCAGAGATATTACTTCCATCGTGCAGACCATGGGGGATAAACTGGATACCAACTATATTCAGAAATGGGTTGCCGAAAAAGATTTGCATACCCTTTGGAAATCTGTGCAGCTTCAAATTCAATCTCAAGACTAACCCCTAGTTTCGCGCTTTATTTCAACAACAACACAGCGGGCGGCCAGTTTCCCGCTGTGTTGTTTGTTAATAGAAACAAGAACTAAATACAGATGTACATCTAAAAGAGGAGGGTAAATCTAGTGAACAACTATTACCAACTGTATAAAGACCTGGCACAGATGCCTCCACCGGAATTGGCCCAACTTCTGGCGGAGGTTTTGCCTATTGGGGAGATCAAAGCCCGGATGGATGGGACTGTTGTAGTGGTCCATGCCTATGGTCTGCGTCGTTTCCAAACTTCAACAGATCTGCGGGAATTAGGCATCCCCGAGGACGATCCCCGCAACAAGGTCTTTACGACCACAATGCAAAGCCTGGTATCTGAAAGGGTCCAGAATACACTACGAAACCACGTCTCCAGGGTGAAAAAAATCTGCCGGGACGAAGGGGCGATTGAGGTCTGGGAAGGACCTCGTAAAGCATGGTGGGTATCAGTGGAGTGCTTCGACTCTTTCACCCGGGCTGTGGATAACTATATCCAGGAGTTTTCTTCCCTGAGGGACCGGCACCTTGTTGATCAATACGATACTTTGCGCTCAGAAGCACAGCAAAACTACATTGATTCCCTGAAAGCAGCCTATAAGGATCTGGCTGCAGGCAATGGGTACAATCTGTCGCTAACGACTTACCTGGATACCGGATTAGAGTATTTCGATCGGCGGTTCCCAACTCTCGGAGAAATTCAATCAGACATTCGGATGGAAATGGAGATCATCTCTAAATCCTTGCCGCCATCAATTCAGCACAAGGTTGAGAAACTACGTGAAGCTGAGGTCAGGGCATTGACGGCTGAAGCAGCTGCCCAGAGAGCACTAGCCAGCAGGGAAATTGAGCAGATGGAACTGGTCCAGATCAAAAAGGAGGCGGAAGAAGAACGCCTAAACCTTCTCAAGGAGAAGAGGCGAAAGAAGGAAGAGATCTTACTCTCGCAAATGCGGCCGGAGATCTCCCAGATGCAGGAAGCTATGGAGCGGATCACGGCCTCCACCACTATGCTGGCAGATGAAATCATCCGTTCAGCAAAAAATGGAACTGAGATAAGTTCAGCTATTTCCAAATCCTGGAATACGCGCCTTGAGCGCCTCCGGAAACTCACACCATCCAACCCTAGATTAGGGGAAGCGATTGAAGCTCTCCAGCAGCTGAAAGAGGACAGCACCGGGGTAGTGACGGTCAACAGTTTCAATATCCAGCAAACACAAAAGAGGGTCAAGGATGGCTTGGAGGAACTGTCTACCAGCACAGTATTTGAAAGCTTTGCTAATGATATCTTCTCGCTCCTTCAGAATGGGGATAGGGAAGGAGTACTTTCCCAAATTCACCAGGCCCGATCTCAGCACCGGGAGCAGCTGGATGAGCTGGAAAATCTTTACAAGTATGTGGTCCAGATCATGGCCAGAAAGGAATGTCCAGTATGATCACGCTTCCTTCAAAAACCTATCTATGTCCAGAGGGATCCCCGGCTGTTGAGATCCTGGAAGAGCTGGGGGTCATCTTTGGTGAGGATGCTGAGGGCCAACGCGCTGTCGAATTGGATCCCATCCTGATGATAGCCGTCCTGGCCTTGCAGGGAAAATACTACCCCGCAGTAAGCAGCTTGATAGAGCGCTGGAAAAATCAAGAAACCACCCCAGAAGAAGACAATCCAGAAGAAACCAACTCAATTGAAAAAGGAGCATAACATGGAATTTGTTCAAAAGAAATTTACCGACCACTCCACCAAAAGAACCCTGGAGATTAAAACCGTGATTGATTTTTTACTGCTTTTCTCCAGTATCTGGTTTTTAGAGGGGAAGATCTGGAATACAACCAAAGCTTTGTTGGCTGCAGGCGGGCTTCGTTTGTCAAGACTCTATCACGGGCAGAGAGCTGTTTTGCTCACCAACGGAATGAACCAGTCAGATCTTGAAAGCGAACCGGCCTTTACGAAACTTGCCAGGTCTATTTTCGCAGACATTTCCAAGTTTCATTTTCACCCCTTTATCCAAAGAGTGGTGGAAGAGATGGTGCAGGATGCAAACCGTTTGTTTTCTGCCTACTTGTTATCCAAAAGGAGGACCGATGTGGTTAGAAAAACTTGGGTCGAAAATCAATGATCTATCTTATGAGGGAACCCACCCTCATGGGCAGCTGGTCAACCTGGTCTCGGCCGCTAAAGGGAAAGAATTTTCTCCTCCGGATGGTTACAGAGGAGCATTCCCCTTGGACGATCATCCCTGGGATATTGTGGATAACCTGCTGCCAGATCCGCCCGAACTTCTAGGTGTGGATGGTTCTCAGATCTATCCAGATCCTGCGGAACCTCTCCCATGGGCTTATGCTCACGCCATGGCAACTTCTCCCCCTGGGCGTTATCTGTCGAGGTTTATGTCTCCCGGGGAACTTCTCCGGGCCAGGGCTGCCAGTGGGAGAAAATTGATCGATACGATCAGGTTCTCGCTAGAACTGGAACTGGCTGCGGAATGCGCCAGGGAAAAAGGATCCGGGGCTGTGGTACTGCTGGATGGCCCTATCCTCCCCCCGGGCCGCATGTCCCATGCAAGAGAAGGTCTTGGTAAGGAACTTCTTGACCGGGCCCTTTCTGAACTGGATGATGCTGTGGGGCAGGGGGGAATCATTGCCGGCTTTACACCCAATGGTCATGCCCGTTATATCGCTAACTTGCTCCTGGCTATGGTTGGGGAAGATAACGAAGACAGGCAGCTGCCGATGATCGATCGCAAGGTGATCAAATCGATGATCCACAAGGGTCAAAGGACAGCGCTTTTCAAGAGAGTGGCGCTTGACGAGAGAGATGTAGCGTTCTTCTATACTACCCAGGGAAGAGTAGAGTTTCCTTTTATCCCCAGTATAGATGTCATCAACCAGGTTTGGAGCTGTGTGGAAGAAGGGTACCCAACCCAACTCGCAGCCGCCCATCACCTGGCTGTTATTCCTAATGGAACCGCATCTCACCTCAAGGCCATCGTCAGATCAAACCTCAAGGAGGTAATCACGGGTAAAATGGCGGCAAAAAACCACGTAAATTAATGTAATTGATAGAACTTTACAAAAGTGACTACATAAAGTATAATGTAGTCATAATGGAGCTATATGATGAAAGATAAAAAAGCGGGTGTGCGCGAGTTAAAAACAAATCTCAGTGAGTATCTGCGCCGGGTGGAAGACGGGGAAATCATAACTATCACCAAGCGTGGAAAAACAATTGGGCGCATTGTGCCTGAAAACACATCCTTGGAAGAGCGTTTAGAGGCCTTGGTGCAGTCAGGTTTTCTGCATTGGGGTGGGAAAAAACTTTCTCCCTGGCGCCCAGTTGTAGTGAATAAGGGACCTGTTCTGGTTTCTGATTTGGTAAGCGAGGACCGCGATGTCGATCATTTACTTTGATACCAGCGCGTTGGTCAAAAAGTATATTAATGAACTAGGTAGTGATCAGATAAGCGAATCTTACTCCCGGGCGGAGTTGATTGGAACTGCCATGATCACACCACCAGAGATGGCTTCTGCACTTTCCAGGGCGATGCGCAGGAAAGTGATTGATGATGATGCGGCTGGTGAAGCCTGGAATATGTTTGGTAAAGACTGGGACACGTATTTTGTAATCGATGTAAAACAGGCATTGATCGGTCAGGCAAGCACATTGGTCTGGGAACAAGGGCTGCGTGGTTATGATGCTGTTCATCTGGCTTCTTTGTTGGCCTGGAAAGATGCCTTGGGAATGGACATTGCTCTGGCCTCTTTTGATGCGGAACTTTCGGAAGCAGCCAAACGACTGAATATTCATGTGATTCCCGAAAATTTACCAAATTCTTGAGAATATTCATTATCTGGAGCACAATCCTTCTCCAGACATAAATTCACTGACCTTGTCCAACCCGATGCACAAGCTTTAGATAAACAAACGTAGACATAAATAAAGATATTTGAAAACCCCGCTGATATTTTCAGCGGGGTTTTTGTATTTCTAACCTAATAAAAAAAGGAGTGAAAAAATGAAAAAACACACTGTAACTATATCCAATAATTTTGTAAGAAATGTGAAACGGATGTGGGACAGCCCCTTTGCCGCCTACAAAGAGATCATCCAGAACGCGCTGCGGGCAGGGGCAAAAACTATCCATGTCAATTATGACGCTGACCAGACTCTCATTGTGGAAGACGATGGGCAGGGTTTTGATGATATTGGCTCCCTGCTGACCATTGGGGATTCTGGATGGGGAGGCGAGGTTGTTGAACCTGCGGGCGTAGGAATCTTCGCTGCCCCTGCATTTGCCGAGGAGGTCACTATCCAATCTGGTAAAAGGAAGCTGATTCTCACTGGTACCCTCTTTAAAGACGGAAAGGTAGAAGAGCGGGAAACAAAAACAACGATCCCTGGAACCCGAGTAGTGGTGAAAGGAATAAAACTGGATATGAACCAGGTCGATGCTCTCCGTGGTTATGCGGACGTAGATTTCTACTTCAACGGAGAGCTTATTCCAAATCCACTGGAAGATGAGGACTTTATCACCACCCCATACGGAAAACTTTATCTCAAGCACCACTCAGAGCATTCGACGTGGAAATACTCCCACAACGCCCGCGTGGTCTGGGAAGGATATCCCCTTGACGCCCGGTTTATATCCCTCCCGGGGATCTGGGTAGTAGATACCCAGGCAGTTCCCGGAGAACTTCGTCCGCAGCTTCCCCACAGGGACCGACTGATACAAAACGAGGTCTATCACAAGACCATCAGAGAAATCAATGACTTCTTTGATGATTGGACTAGTGGGATCCTTTCACAGGTGGACATCAAGAAAATGCCCGGGTTAGGAAAGTATGAAAAGATCGCTGCCAGTCTGAAAAAAGAAGTCAACCGCGAGGAGATCCCCGGCGCCCTGGTTCATAAAGGGAGGGAGTATTTTTACACAAAGCTGTCTGTGCCAATCCTCGAGGAGCCATCCATTGATTGGGAAGGGGCCTTTGGTTATGTAGATGGTTTTGAACAAGAAGACTTCTATACCCGAAATGACCTGGTCCTGGAAATCAAACTGCCGTGTGAGGATTATGATGGATTCCTTCAAAAACTGGTCAATGCCCAGGCAGAACAACCCCTCCTGATCAAGTTTGTAGACAAAAAGAGACAGAGCAACTTTAAGCCCATCAATCTTCACGAACAGGATGGAGGCTGGTACTGCGACGGCTGGGAACTGGATGGGGGATATTTTCGCGGAATTGATGTGATGATCTGGCCCACCAGGGAAGGGGAGAGGATTGTTTTCACAGGAAAACCGGCCCACCTTGCCCAGCATTCGCTGAACAATGCTGAGTTATGGTCTATCGCCCTGGCCGTGCTCAACAATGACACCCTCTCAATGTATTGGAGCGAAAATGGGGACGGCTTTGGTGTTCTTCCGGGGGCAGTCCTTGTGGATGCCTACAGATCCATGGGGCAAGAAGAAAATGATGCCAGGATCTATGTCAAACTGCAGCAGGTCAAGAATATCCTGACCGAATATGGATTTCCGAAAACTTACCGGGAAATAGCACTGGACAACCTGCGCGATCTTGAAAAAACCTTCTGCGCTGCAGGGTATGTCCCTCCCGAAAGCGCCGGACCAATCTTCTCGTTCTGATAGTCCAGGCTAAGCCACTTCAATACCCTCTAGTTTGATACCTAAACTGGAGGGTATTTCTATTCATTACCAACAACACTCAAACAAAAGGAGAAAAAGATGTATGACCATGAAGATATGAGTGAAAAAAATAAATTCCATCTGGACATCATTGGCCAGATCTGGGGAAAGATGGCTGGTGAGATCTATGATCAATACAAGAAAAGAGGTAGGGGGGTAGTGGTTTTGTTCATGATGGACGATATACCGGAAGATTTGAAGGCTATCATTCCCAAGGGAGCCATACCATCCGGGCAAGGGGCGATAGCAGCTTATGTTCCCTGGGACAGCCTGCTTCCCCTCGAGAACATGGTTGGTGAGCAGGGGGTACTGAAAATGGATCACAAACTGGGAGAATATGATCCGGATACAACCATTGTCTTTGCTTTCATTGAAAAAATTGAAAACGATGAGGGAAAGAAAGGTATTGTATCCACCGGGTATGAAATTACCCCCTCGCCTGAACATACTCCCCTGGAAATGTACAAAAACAAAGTTTTGTTTGCCCATTTCAGTCCCATCAATAAGGTTGGTAAAAACAACCCGATCATCAACCTCAATTAAGTTGAAAAGAACTGGAATAAGAGCCTGCGAGGGAGATTCTCTTAAGGAGTCTCTTAAACAGGCTCTTAACACCCTGGAGGCGAATTATGGAAAAACTACTTTCTTTGATCAGTTTGATCGACAACACCCAAGCGGACCTTCTGTTCTCCATTGCGAACAAAACCATCTCTGCGCTGAACGCTGATGCCGAGAATAACGATCGGCATCCATTTGTGCTTGCAAACCCTGAGTGTGCTCTGGAGGATCTGAGGTGCGCAGAAAGCGATTGGAACTCAAGTTTCCACCCGCTTGACCTGGACGAAGAAGACCGCCATGCCCATGGAGATTACTTAGGAGACCTGGAAAGGGAGGGACGATGACTGTAATGACGCTTGAAAAAATAATCATACTTGAACCAATACCTGAACCGATAGCTCAGCCAGAGATATTCACCCTTCCCCCTGAAGAGATCGACCGGATCTTAGCAGCGACTGTAGCAAGGCCTAAAAAACCTGCTGATCCCTGCTTGCTGGAAGGTGTCTCTGTAGGGTTTAGTGACGAGCCTATTACAGAGTACAAGGACAGCCTGGACGCAGCTGGATATCCCTGTTGGTAATCTGGGGCAGTGGATATCGTTTAGAATAATAATATCCATTCGCTCCTGCTTTTTATACTAAGCGAAGGAGGGATCATGAACGGAATGGGGGACTATGAATTTTTGGGATACCTGGTGCAGAAAACGGAAGACATTCTGCTGATCCTTGTTCCTGACGATATCCCGGATGTAGAAAATACCCAGGAAGATGATACCGGGGTCTATATCAAGGCGGATATGTCCGGGGTCCAATTAGATAACGAACGTGATTTAGAACGTTTTGAACCGGGCATTATGCTTATGGGTCTCGGCCGGCTGACAATTCAAAAAGACAGACTTCCTGAGGTCGATCTGAATACACTGTTTGTATTGTGGAGAAAAAGGAAAGGATTAACCATTCCCTCCTTTTTGATCGAGATAATTCTCGAAGATGTCCAGGTCACAAGCCACCTGCGTAAACTGCAATCAGGAATGCACGCCAGTGAAGAGCAGGTTCGCAAAGCGCTCAAAAAAGGGATTATCCTTCCTGAAGGATATACTTACGTCAGTGACCATGGGCGAAAGTATGAAAAAGCCAAGAACAAAGATCATTAAAGACAAATTAAACTTGGTCCAGCCGATATTATTCTTCTGAAAAATACTATCTCGGAACCGAAATATGTGCTTGAAAAGAAGAATAACACCTAATATGGCATTGTAAAAGATGTCAATGTGTACTGGAGGTTCATATGCCTAGATATTCACTTAGTTTGCCGCTCAATCTTAAAAAAGAAGCAGAAGATTGGGCGGGAAAACAAAAAGTTTCCCTGAACCAGTTCATCATGTGGGCTGTTGCAGAAAAAGTAGGTACTTTAAAACAAAATCTTGATGACCCCGATTTTCCGAATATTACTTACCAGTGTGGCGCTGCAGGAGTACCATGCCCTGTGATTCGGGGAACCGGGGTGCGGGTCCAGACCGTCGTGATCTCTCACCAACAGTGGGGGATGGATGAAGATGAGATTGCTTCCGAGTATGATTTAGATAAAAAATCAGTTCAACAGGCATTGGGCTTTTATCAGGTACATCAGGAGGAAATAGACCGGGATATTTCCTCCGAAAGCAGATTGGAAGCCCGACATACCTAAACTGAAACTTCACCTGGTTGTTGATACACCATGTAAAGCTCAGGAAAAACATTTGGAAGATATCCAAAACTTCCAGCTCTCTTTGACAGAACAAGGACCCCAATTTTCGAGAAAGGTATTTGTTCCCGCGCTTGACAAAAAACTGAAATTCCGTTATGCTGAAATACAGGATTGCAGAAAAACAGAAACAAAGGAGGTTTATTATGAGTGAGGACTATCAGCTTAAGGTAGGAAGAAGGGGCGTGATTACGTTTCCCAAGGCGTTCCGGGATCAGAAAAATATTAATGATGGTGAGATCCTCAATTTGATTGAACTGTCCGACGATGTTTTTGTGATCAGCCGGAGACGTTCAGAGCTCAATAAGGTTGCTAATAAACTGGCAGAGGAATGGGAAGCTTCAGGGGAATCTTTGGAGTCCATGTTGACGACATTGCGCGAAGTCCGGGAAGAATATAATGAATCGAATTCATAGAGTCTTTCTGGACACCAGCGTGATCATTGCGGCTGTGTTTTCTGAAAAAGGAGGGCCGCGCAAGCTTTTCCGGCTTGGAGAGGTCGAGGTGATTCAACTTGTCGTGGGACCAAGCGTGCTGCGGGAATGCGAAGAAGTGGTCCGCCGGAAAGTACCTGCATCATTACCAAATTTGGCGTATCTGCTGGAGCTCGTGAAGTTAGAGGTCGTATCTGCAGCTAAAGATAAGATCGTTGATAAAGCCAGAACTATAGTGGAATATCAACCCGATGCTTACGTTCTGGCAGAAGCGATAGAGGCAGCGCCCGAATGGTTTGTTACTCACGACAAGGAACACTTCTTAAGTATCCAGGAAGATTTCGGATTGTCGTTTCGCGTGGGCACCCCGGGAGACTTGATTCAGGCGCTGGAGGAAGAACTATCACAGGAAGCAGATTAATTATCTGTGCCTGATTAAAAAGTCCACGAATCAACAAGATTGAATTTGAAACCAAGATTAGTGAAAGCATCTAATAGGAGGTGATTGTTTTTGCCAGAAAGGGCAACTTTGTAATCAGATATTAAATAAACTTGGTGAGAAAATTTACCATCTCAACCCCCAGTCTGTAGTCGAGACTGGGGGTTGACGCTTTAAACCTAACAAGCATTTGAGCTTAAACAGAAAAGGAGGAATACATGATACCTGTCTCACTAAGTATCAGTGGGTTTTTGTCATACAAAGACCCCGCCGAAATTGATTTCACCAGCTTCGACCTGGTCTGTATTTCTGGCCAGAACGGATCCGGTAAATCATCCATTCTGGATGCTATGACCTGGTCCCTCTTCGGCCGGGCTCGCAAACACGATGAGTCGATCATCAATATCCAGTCTGAGACCGCCCAGGTGTCCTTCACGTTCCAATATGAAGGCAATCTCTACCGTGTCATCCGGACCAATCCCAGGGGGAAAACATCCTCGCTAGAATTCCATATCCAGCAAAATGGGCCTACTGGACAAACCGGGACTTGGAAACCTCTTACCGAAGCTACCCTGAGAGAAACAGACCAAAAGATCGAAGATACCCTGAGGCTTGACTATGAAACCTTCATCAATGCAGCCTTTTTCCTGCAGGGAGAAGCCGATCAATTCACTCAGCACAATCCAAGCGACCGAAAACGGATCCTATCGCAGATCCTGAGCCTGGAGATCTGGGAAACCTACCGAAAAAATGCTTATCAGCGCCGAAAAGAGGTGGAGTTGGAGACCATAAAGCTCGATGGCAGAACCTCAGAGATCCGCTCTGAACTCGCGCAAGAAGAATCGCGCCGGCAGCAGCTCTCAGAGCTGGAAGACCAGCTAAAACAAGCGGCAAAAGTCCGCAAAGCCCAGGAAAAACACCTGGAAGAGATCCAGAACTATCACCTGTTGCTGGACGAGCAGGGAAAAATGGTCAATGCCCTTGGCCTGCAGGAAGAAAAACAGGAAAAGAAACTTGCGGACTTGCGGGTCAGGCTCATTCCCCGCACTGAGGAGCAGAAAGCCAATTACCAGGTCCTGGACCACGAAGAGGAGGTCAGGGAGAAGGTGAGTGCCTGGGAGAAAGCCAAAAAAGAACTGGCTGCACTAGAAAAAACAGCCAGGAAATTCCGGGCTGATGAAAAAGAGCGTCAGGGCCCCCTGGCTGAAATTGCTTCAGAAAAGGCACTGCTTTCCCAGGAACTGGCTAACCTGAGCGAAGAGGAGGCGAAGATCGACCTGTCTCTCGCAAAAATCCCGCTCCTCACGGAAACTCTCGATGGAAAAAAGAAGGGAATAGCCCAGGCAGAGCAGGACCTGAAGCTCCGGGATAAACAACAGAAAAAGCTTGAAAAAGCGCTTGGAGATCTGGCTGATGCCAAAGCTGAAAACCCCCGTCTTTTCAAGGAGATGAAAAAGCTTGAAAAACGCATCCAGGATCTGGAAAAAACAGGTGGGGCTGATTGTCCGTTATGCGGACAGCCGATGACGGCCAGTGAGCGAAAAACTTTAATCGCAGACCTCAAAACCCGGGGAAAAGAGATGGGGGACTGCTACCGCGAAAACCAGACCCTTCTTTCTGAAGCAGGGCAGGGAGTAAAAAAACTGCAGGACGAGATCTCCGAACTCAGCAAGTCAGAAAAAGAGCTCCGGACCTTGAACCAGGACTTTGATAAGCTCTCCCTGGAACTATCTCAGCTGGAGACCCAAAGGGATTCCTGGAAAAAGATCGGTGCAAAACGAATGAAGCTGGTCCAATCCCAACTGCAGGAAAACACTTTTGCAGAAAAGGCCCATGAAACCCTGAAAAAGATCGATGCCGGTCTCAAAGAGATTGGTTACGATCCTGCCCAACACGACCAGGTCAGGGAGCAGGTAGAGCAGGGGGAAGGGCTCCAGGAAAAACTCCAGGATCTGGAAAAAGCCCGAGCAGCTCTCGTGCCCCTGGACCGGGAGATCACAGATATTACCCAGTCCATTGCTGCTGAGCGTGCGGAGCTCGATCACATCGCCGAAAACTTGAAACAAAGCAGTGCCAACCTGGACGATCTGGTGAAGAACGCTCCTGATCTAACCCTGGCAGAAAAAAACCTCCTGGATCACAAAGAGCAGGAAAATATCCTGCAGCGTCAGTTGGGTGCAGCCGAGCAGAAG
>JAUWEC010000239.1 GCA_030608465.1 Chloroflexota bacterium | reverse complement strand
TCGATGCTGGATTTTAGTTCTAAAGACCTGGCACATTTCAGAAAACTGGGTCAACTGGTTGAATTTTTAGATGTTCCAGGAAAAATTGAGACTGCTCTGGCTCTTTCTGGATCAGCAGCCCAGTCCAAAATCCAGATCTATCCGGGCGATGCGGATTATTTCGAACGCATAAATATTATCGCTGACAGTCGGAAAGAATCTTGCCAGATGTTGGCTGAATTGATTCGCGAAAAAGCACTGTCAACAGAATCAGGACCAACCTTCCAGTTAATGGAAGTCCGTTTTGGATCCTATCCCGTTGATGTCGTAATAGGAGATCGCACATATGCGGCTGGCAGTTCTATCTCCTGGACAGTTGATCAAATCCAAGAAGGCCAGATCAAGGCAACCTCTCCCGCCGGTAATCCGGTGGTTGTTGATTGGTTTGAAGTCTCCCAAGATCCCGGCTGGTGCAAATTAGATTGGGTGGTTGCGGATCCCATTCGGGGCGAGTTGGTAAATGCCAGCAATATGCTGGATGTTACCTGGGAAGCCCCGGATGGATCAATCACCCCGTTGGATGGTTTCCTAGATCCTTATTTCCAGGAGATTTACCTGGATGCAGATTCAATTCCGATCTTTTCCAAACTCTCCCAGCATGTATCCGCCAACGCCCTGGACCAATACGTCACCCAGCTGGAAAAAGAGGTTAACAAATACCTTACCAAAGACATAAATTATGGGAAAGCAGCCAAAAGGATGTACAACATATTTCGATTAACCGGCAGGTACGGCGAGGCAGCCCTGATCCGGGAGCTGTTCGATGAGCCCTCATCCATGCTTTACCAGGTCTGGGCATTGATCCGGACTATGGATGAATGCAGTTTTCCCGAATCGAGCATCTCGGTAGACAGCGTAAAAGCCCAGGCAGACCAACTGATTCTGGAAGTAGTCCGAGCCCTGGAAGGTGACGAAGAAACCATTGTCGTACAGCATTTACTTCAGTTAAGAGATGCGCTGGAGGATCAAAGACAAGGCCAAAACCTTCCTATCCGTGTGGAAACTGCCCGGGATGAAGTGATTAATATCGTGAATAACTTCTTTTACGAGAAATTGACCACCGTCCCTGAGATAAAAAGCTACATGGATGCCATCCAAAGCTGATAAATAGGAAGAGGGTGAAACCAACCTTAAAATTCTGGGTACAACCTACCAACTTGCTTTTTCGGAAAAAGACGCTATAATATCCTGCAATAAATAAAACGCGTTGACCGGGACGAGTAGCAGAATGAGTCCTCAACAGAAAAAGAAAGTCCGAGACTGAAAACTTTCTTGGAAGACTGTCCGTGAAAACCACCCGCGAGCGGAAACCTGAACCCCCTTGGTGGAAAGTAAGGTGAAACGATTGGCCCCGTTACAGGCCCCATGAGATAAGTCCGGCTGTATTTTAAGTTCCGGCTTAAATCTGGGTGGAACCGCGAGAAACTCTTGCCCCAGTTGGCAGGAGTTTTTATTTTTTTGGAGGTGTGTTATGGCAAAAGACAATTATCTAGGATCTGAGCTGTGGAGAATCAGGCATTCCACAGCCCATGTGATGGCTCAGGCAGTGCGGGATATCTTCCCTGAAGGCGCTGCCAAGATTGCCATTGGTCCCCCTATCGCTGATGGTTTTTACTACGATTTTGACCTTCCCCGGCCCTTAACTCCGGCAGACCTGGAAGAAATTGAAAAAAGAATGCGGAAAGTTCTCTCTGAGGAGCATGAATTTATCCGCAGGGAATTATCAGCCGATGAAGCCCGTGAGATATTTAAGGACCAGACTTATAAACAGGATTTGATCGCTGGCCTGGAAGCAGGTGGATTTGACGAATATGGAGAGCCGATAGAAGAAGATACGGTAATCTCAACCTACAGCCATGACGATTTTGTTGACCTGTGCCGGGGACCGCACGTTGGGAGTACCAAAGACCTCAATCCCAAAGCTATAAAACTTCTCAATGTTGCCGGAGCTTACTGGCGTGGAGATGAGCGGAATCCCATGCTGCAGCGTATTTACGGTACCGCCTGGAGAACGGAGCAGGAGCTAAACAAATACCTCCATAAATTAGAGGAGGCAAAAAAGCGCGACCACCGGCGGTTGGGGAAAGATCTTGATCTCTACAGCACCAATCCCGATATTGGAAGTGGTTTAGTGCTCTGGCATCCCAACGGGGCTTATGTGCGCTACAAAGCAGAACAATACTGCATGGATGAGCACCTGAAGAACGGATACGAGTTCGTTTATACACCCCATATCGGAAAAGCCCAGCTGTGGGAAACCAGCGGACACTTAACTTGGTACGACGAATATATGTATTCCGCATTGGACATTGATGGGGATCCATATTTTCTAAAACCAATGAACTGTCCTTTCCATATCATGATCTACAAAAATTCGCTTCGCAGTTATCGGGATCTTCCCCTGCGCTGGGCGGAGTGGGGGACGGTATACCGTTACGAGCGAAGCGGCGTTCTTCATGGCATGCTGCGGGTTCGGGGATTCACACAGGATGACGCGCATATCTTCTGCAGTCCGGAGCAAATGCCGGATGAAATCGATCGGGTGCTTAACTTCTGCCTGCACATTCTGCGCGGATTCGGCATGAAGGAATTCCATGCTTACCTGGCAACTCGCGACCCCGATAAATCTCCCGGAGATAGCGAGCGCTGGGATGACGCTACTGAAGCATTACGGGCCGCTCTGGAACGGGCACAATTACCCTTCGACATCGATGAAGGCGGGGCCGCCTTTTACGGTCCTAAAATTGATCTTAAAATGATTGACGCCCTGGATCGGGAATGGCAATTAAGCACCATCCAGTTTGACTTTAATCTGCCCGATCGTTTTGATTTGACCTACATCGCCGAAGATGGAAAACAGCATCGTCCCTATATGATCCACCGGGCTCTGCTGGGATCAATGGAGCGGTTTATGGGCGTTTTGGTGGAGCATTACGGAGGAGCTTTCCCGTTCTGGCTGGCTCCAACTCAGGCTGTATTGATTCCGATTACGGATCGCAATCTACCTTATGTTGAAAAAGCTGCTGAACAACTGCGGGAAAACGGCATCCGGGTTAAAGTGGATAGCAGAACAGACCGCATGGGCGCTAAAATCAGGGATGCAGAGAAATTAAAGATCCCTTATATGCTGGTTGTAGGAGACCGAGAAGAAGAAGCTGGAACAGTAGCGCCCCGATTACGAACGGGTGACCAACTGGACCCAATCAGCATCGAAGAGCTTCTCGTCAGAATGTCGGAGGAAATAAAAAACCACGATCAGGTCTAAAATACCAGGGGCAGTGGAGGTCACTGA
>JAUWEC010000249.1 GCA_030608465.1 Chloroflexota bacterium | reverse complement strand
GTACATGAGCCAGTTTAAGGGTAAAGCCCCAGCTGGCACGGAGGACGTGGACGTAGATTTTGTCAGCACCTGATTAATCAAGTCTCTACGTGCATGTGATTGTCAATCAGGAGGTGTTGTCCACGGGCAGCTCCTCCTGATATATAATTGAGATTAATTTTATTTCGCAGGAGGTATACACCCATGTCAAATCATATTCAAGATGATGTCGTGCAGGAAGGCAAGCTGCTCTCTGCACAGGAAAGAGTTGCTTTCAGAATGATTTCAACCGGGAACGATCTGCACGGGCAGAGAGCTATTGCTCTGCTGGCCATTGATGAAGGAGCTTCGCAGGTCGAAGCTGCGCAGCTAGCTGGATTAACCCCTGGCCAGGTTAAATATTGGCTGGGTAAGTTTCGCCGGGTGCGCATGGAAATCTTCCCCGAACAGGTTTTGAATGCAGACCAGTTTGACCTCGATCAAGCCGCATCTGATCAAGGTGCACAATTGGCTGATAAACCCAAGAAATCAAAGAAAACTAAAAAATCTAAGGGGAAGAAAAGTAAAAAGAAGACCAGCAAGAAATCTAAATCCAAGAAGGCTAAGAAAGACAAAGCGAAGAAGAAGAAAAAGAACAAGAAAAGTAAGCAATAAGCGCTGAGATGGCTGAAAAAGATAATATAAATAAAGACAATCGGTCTGGACTACATACGCTAGTTTGGGTGTTTATTGCTTTTACTGTCTTGATCATTTTGCTTGGTTTTGGGTTCCTGGTTTCAGGAAGAGAAATCATCGAAAGACCGGTATTGGTTATCTTCTTGTTGTTCGCATGGCTGGGTGCCCTGGTTGGAATAGCCTTGGGCCGCAGCTCTGATTAAAATTAGAGTATTCGGATAAACAGAACTTCCAACACTTTTTTGACCATCAGGGTTAATAGCCCACATCAGGTATAGATGGACAGCATTTGCTTGATCTGGAGATTGTTCAATGAACACCTCATCCCCTCAGACATCCACACCAGGTATCCTGTTTGCGGTCATAGCGGCGGCATTTCTACCCAACCATTGAGGATGCGATCGAGGAATTTCACCTCGAGTGGCAATCCAAAGAGGGTCAAGAACAGAATAATTGATACACATTCACTTGCACTCGCTGATTTCTCAGGCAATATTCAGATCTTATCAAGCAGGTAATAAGATAAACTAGTCAGAATAACAGCATGTAGAAGCGAAAAGAAACCATGATCCAAAAAAAACTCTTCCGATACAAATCCAACAGCTATTGGCTTTTAGTTCTTATATCTGTGCTTGCGTTCAGCTTGCTTTTGGGGGGGCAAATCGCTTTCGCGCAAAGTGATGACACCTCCCAACCCAAAGTACAGGAACTCAACGGATTAATGGCATCAGACACCATTGCCGTTTACCGTTTATTAAATTTAGAAGAGGGGCAGCACCTGTATGTCCGCATGGAAAACACCAAGGGCAATCTCGATCCATTTATTATGCTGTTTTCCGGGGATATTGACGGTCAGGTAATAAACGACCAGCTCGTAAAAGAGATCGACCGGGTCGTCGCCGAGGGAGGTGACCCGCTGGTAAGTTTACCTGGCATCTTTGATGACTTGTCTTTGGCCTGGAATGACGACACAGCAGGAAGTTTTAATGCGGCTTTTGATACCCTCATCCCAGAAGATGGCAACTATACTCTCTTAGCCACCGGGGCGCCCGGCACGGATTCCTTTGGGACTTACCGCTTGTTGGTGGGTTTAAATGAACCAAAGGTGCTTGAAGGTACTGCCAGGCCTACCGGTGATAACCTCGCTGTCCTCGATCCGACGCTTTCCAGGGGTGGCGTTAATGTCCAGGAAGTAAGCGGGGTGATTTCTGAGGAAGATCCCAGGCATACTTACACGCTGAGACCATTCAATGCGGGTGAAACGATTTATGCTTATATTGAAGCAACTTCTGGCGATCTTAAACCAGCTTTGGTTTTAGGGAGCTTCAATGGAAAACCGCTGCGGATCAGCAATCTATCTGGCGAACAGGCAACCGCGAACAGTCAATTAAAAATTGAAAACAATGTCAAGAACCTTACCCTCAGCGTGGGCAATGTTTCCACTCAGGGTGATTTAACTGAGGGATCCTATCGCCTGCTGATTGGCAGCAACGCTCCGGATGTGCTGTCTGGAAAAGCAAAACCTGAAGGAAATCCAATCATTCAAGCACCCATTGAAGTAAGGGTCGGTTCAAAACTGATCCAAATCACAGGAATTGACCAGCTTAACGAAAAGTTTAACGCGGTGGCCGAACTCAGGATGGAATGGCAGGACCCGCAGTTAGCCTTCAATCCCGAAGAATGCCAGTGTAGTTATAAAACCTACACCGGGGATAGTTTTACTAAATTCGCCGATGAAAATGAAATCCTTACCCCAGAATTTACGATTAACAACCAGCAAGGCAACCGCTGGATACAAAATAAGAATACGGTGGTGCTGCCAGATGGGCGGGCCATCTACCAGGAGCATTACACCACAGATTTGCAAGCGCCCTTATTTGATTTCACCAAATTCCCATTTGATGAGCAGCTGCTCTATATCCGGGTAGATTCTCTCGCAGGTGAACAATTCTTCATCTACACAGATCCTGCAGAACTGAGCGAGATTGGAGACCAGCTCGGTGAAGAGGAGTGGTATATCGTTGCCTCAGAGACTGAGATAACAAGTGAAGATGAGCAGGCATCACATTGGTTATATTTCACCGTTCGGCGCCATCTGGAATTCTATATTTTCCGCATAATCCTGCCCATCATCCTGGTTATCATCGTATCTTGGTTCACATTCTTCTTGAGGGATTTCGGAAGACGGGTCGAAGTATCCAGCGCCACATTATTGACCTTCGTGGCTTTCAACTTCACTGTGTCCGATAATTTACCCCGGCTTGGCTACTTGACCTTTATGGATGCATTATTGATCGGTGCCTTTGTGGTCAGC
>JAUWEC010000054.1 GCA_030608465.1 Chloroflexota bacterium | reverse complement strand
GGGTAACCGGCAAAAAATCTACAGCCTGCTAGAATCGCACCTTCCGCACAGGCATGGTCGCCCAGCATAAAATGTTCCCCGGTAAGTCTGCCCTTTTCTTTACTCATCTCTACCCTCGTGCCGGTGAATAGGAATTACTTTGTCTGGAGTATGTTTTCCGCCATCCTCAATAAATATCGCAAAATCCGGACATAAAAGCGTACACAACCCGCAATTGATGCAGTGAACATCCGGGACAATTACCGGAGGATAATATCCTTTGGCGTTTGTACGGGTGGAAATAGCAAGGGTTCCCTGAGGGCAAAATTCAACACAAAAACCGCACCCCTTACAACGGTCATCGATGATATGAACGATGCCGTGTGTAATCAGGATGCGGTCTCTATCAAGTGGTTGTCTCCAAAGAGCCATGGCTCCTCCCAGGTAAGATCAATAACCAACAACCAATAATAATTAATCAGTCAACCATAGGAAATTCGTTTTGAAAATTATTCGTTTTCCAATCCTTGAGATCGGTCCATTTGTGATGCGGTTCAAATTGCATCAAAACATTTGTTGATTGATCTCCTCCAGAGATTCAGGACTCGGGCGTAATTTTTCAATAGGAAGTCTATTGAGCGGCATATCCGGCAGATCATACAAATCAAAAAGTGATTTTTGTTTTGGGTTAATGTAAATTAATCCTGTAACTAACTCGTTTTTACGATTGGCGTCTTCCAGCATCTGGAGCGCTCTGGCCCGGTCCGTTGGTTCATAATTATGGGCAAGTTTTTTAAGAATGATATGGGTCCCATCGAAAAGGGGAACTTCCAGGGTTTCACCTTTCTCATATTTAACTTTAATTGCCTTAACCGGCGGGACAAATGATAATTCATGCAGGGCAACTTCATGGGATTTGCCCCAGGCATATGAGTGGTATGAGTCATCCTGATTGTTAAAGGTCACACAAGGACTGATCACATCGATGACTGCAATCCCGCGGTGGTGTAATCCTGCTTTTATTAATGCCTTTAACTGCTGGGGGTCACCGGAGAAAGTTCGGGCTACAAAAGATGCTCTTCCGGCAATGGCTTCCCAGACAATATCAACCGGCACATAACGGTTTTGACCCTGTTTTTTAAGCGCCAACCCCTTCTCTGCAGTTGCTGAGAACTGACCTTTAGTCAAACCATAAACTCCATTATTAGCAACAATATAGAGGAAAGGCAGGTTTCGTCTTGTAACATGTTTAAATTGTCCCATTCCGATACTTGCTGTGTCTCCATCACCGCTAACGCCGATCCCAATCAAGGATGTATCCGCAAACAAAGCGCCGGTAACCAAAGAGGGCATCCGTCCATGCAAGCCATTAAACCCAAAGGAACGTTTCATAAAATAGGTAGGTGCTTTACTGGAACAGCCTATCCCACTAACCTTAATCACTCTCTCCGGTGGGATATTCAGCTCAAAACAGGCTGATATGACCTGGCCAACAATTGCGTTGTGCCCGCAGCCCAGGCATAAAGTTGACTTTTGACCTTTATAATCCTTTTTGGTTAATCCAAGTTCATTCTTCTTGGCGGTTTTCTCAGCCATTAAGATTTCTCCTCTTCCAAAACTGCATCTTTGATCCATTCCGCGCTCAACGGCAGCCCATCAATGTGAGATAAGGAAACCAGATCTGAAGCGCTACCAGGCAGCTCCAAAGAAAGAATACTGTGCATTTGTCCATCCCGGTTATTTTCAATCACATATACCTGCTCATACTCCCGGATGAATTCCAGCACTTTTAGACTGACAGGTAAAGCGCGCACCCGCAGATAATCCAGTTTTACTCCTTCAGCTGCTAAATAATCGCAGGCCTCCCTGACAGCAGCGTCAGTAGAACCAAAAGCAATAATCCCGTTTTTTGAGCCGGAACGGGTGGTAATTTCAGGTTCTGGCAGCATAGTACGGGACGAATCCACTTTTCTTTTTATCCGATCCAAATGTTCTTCCCAATCTTCGGGTTTCTCGCTGTAATTGGCATAGTCATCATGCCCAGTTCCCCGGGCAAAATAAGCACTTTTAGGATGCTGGTTTCCGGGCACTGTTCGATAAGGTATGTTATCCCCATCCAGATCAAGGTACCTGCCCCAATCATCTTTTATTTTCTCTAAATCCTCTTCCCAAAGGATCTTTCCTCGTTCAATGGGTGTGTCCGGATACTCAAATGGTGGTGTCATCCATTGATTCTGTCCTAAATCCAGGTCAGAAAGCACAAATACAGGTGTTTGCAGCAGCTCAGCCAGATCCAGGGCTTTCCAGCCAAATTCGAAACACTCTTTTACTGATCCGGGAATTAGTACCACATGTTCGGTATCTCCCTGCCCCAGGTAATAGGTCAGGTTAACATCACCTTGCGCTGTCCGGGTTGGCAGTCCAGTACTGGGACCCACCCGCTGAACATTCCAGACAACTATCGGAATCTCGGCATAATATGCCAGGCTGGCATATTCACCCATCAAACTCAATCCAGGACCAGAGGTTGCGGTCATTGCCCGTAAACCAGCCCAACCCGCACCAACCACCATGCCAATCGATGCCAATTCATCCTCGGCCTGAATAATAGCAAAGGTGCTCTTTCCTGTTTCAGGATCTTTTCTCAATCCCGGAGCATACTCAAGAATCGCCTCCGGTAAACTCGTTGCCGGTGTGATTGGGTACCACGATAAAAAGTGCATACCGCCATAAATCGTTCCCAATCCACCGGCAGTATTGCCGTTGGCTAAATTGCATCCGTCTGTTAAATTTAGCGGTTGAACCTTAAAAGGTGAAACAATATCCAGGTTATTCTCAGCCCATTGGAAAGCATCCCGGATCACAGATAAATTAAAATCAACCGCACCTTGTTTACCTTTGAAGTGAAAATCAAGCGCACTTTCCAGAGTTTTCAGCTGGATATCAAGCAGATATGCCAACACCCCGACATACACCATATTGGCGACATAAACCCTCAGTTCCCGGGGAGGTTTAGCCTGTTTAACAAGAGCTTTTACAGGCATGGGACAGAGAAGCAGATCTTCACGGGGGATTGGTTCTTTAATATGATCAGCATAAAGAAAAACGCCGCCCGGAGCCAGGTCATCCAGATCATCCGTAAAGGTTTTGGGATTCATAGCTACCGCAATTTCTGTCTTTTGACTGCGCGCTAAATACCCGGCTTTGCTGACGCGAATTTTATACCAGGTGGGTAAACCTTGAATATTTGAGGGAAAGATGTTTTTACCTGAAACTGGAATCCCCATCTTAAAAATTGATCTGATCAAAGCCAGATTTGCTGTCTGACTGCCAGATCCATTCACCGTAGCGATATTTATCGAAAATTCGTTTATTGTTTTCTGTGTATTTGTAATTTCATCCACTTCTGGGTTTGTTTTTGCCATTAAAAACTCCTGTATTACCTTCCCCATCAATACTTATTTGGCCAACAAGCGATCAATCAAATCAAAATGCTCCCGGAGGATATCCAATCCCCGGGATTTATCCTTGATAATCGCGGCTTCCGCCAGCTGATCATGATAGGTCCAGACCTGTTCCAGGTAATCCAGATCTGCGTAGACATTTAATCCAACGGCTTCATAAGCATCCCAATAAGCTTCCAATAATCCAGTCACAAAAACGTTGTGCAGCCGGTTGTAGATTGTGAGATGCAAATGCCTGTGTTCTTCATGGGGAATTCTTACAGGGCTTCCCCGTAATTTTTCCCAGGCGCTCTGGACCAGTTTTCGAAGCTCCTGGTGATCCGATTCCTGCAAAAGGTCCACAGCCCGGGGAAAGTAAGCATATTCCAGGTGCCTTCTGAGATCAACAAAGTCTTCAAAATAGTCGGCATCTTGCTGTATTGCATAACACAGGCTGGCATCAACCTCGGGTGTAAATGAATACGGCAGCGGCCGAATACCCAATCGCGGCCGGACATCCACCAGCCCCAGGGCTTTGGCAACGCTCACTTGTTCTCTTAGTTTGGAGGTGCTTAAACCAAGTTCTGTGCTGAGATCGTTTAGCGCAGGAAATGTTTCATGTTCTGTTTCTGAGTATCGGAGCAGATAGGTGAAGAACTCTGAATGATCCATAATCGCCCTTAACATGATTAATATGATCAATAAGATTAATCCAATTATATTTTAACATTCTCGTTTCCCGTCGTCAAGAATAAAATTCGGGCTCCTGGTGTTAATAAAGCCCCTGGAGTTTCTTAAAACTCCGGGGGCTTACGGATCGATAATTTTTCGTTTATCTTTGTTTCTTATTTATTCAGTCTTTCAGCAGCTCATAAACCGCCGAAACCAACAGCGCTGCGCCCTGAGTCAAGGCCTGCTCATCAAAGTTAAATTCCGGTTGATGATGTTTGGCATCTAGTCCCCTCTCGGAATTAGCTGACCCAATCAGGCAGTAACAGCCAGGTATATCCTGCATCACAAACGCCATGTCTTCTGATGCCATCGTCCGGTATCCCTGGTCAATGACCGCCTGCGGGAATAGTTCACTCGCAGTCCTGCGCAGGACTGCAGCAATCTTTGGGTCATTGTTTACTGCTGGAGAAATATGCACGATTGTTACCTTAGTGCGGCATAAATATGCAGCAGCCGTCTGTTCAACGACCTCATGAAAACGTTTGAGTAACAAATCCCTGGTTTCTACAGTGAAGGATCGGATTGTGCCGCTGAGGGTGACCTCTTCAGGAATCACATTATGGGCTTCTCCCCCATGGATCGAACTGACCGTGATTACGCCGCTGTCTAACGGTGGTATCTCCCGGGATACTAGGGATTGAAGCGTATTGATGATTCCGGCTGCCGCGACGATTGGATCTATGGCTTCATGAGGTTTTCCACCGTGTCCGCCTTTTCCCGTTATCTGAACCTGGAAGGTTTCTGAGGCAGACATCATCGGTCCATCCGTTATGCCTATCCAGCCCAGAGGTTTTTCATTCCAAAGATGCAGTGCAAGGACCAAATCCGGAATAGGATCACTTAAAATCCCTTCCTTTATCATCGCTAATGCGCCGCCTAAACCCTCTTCTGCGGGTTGAAACACAAATTTTATCGTTCCAGGAAGATTTTCACGCCCCGCATGCAGTAACCGCGCGGTTGTCAAGCCAATTGCCAGGTGACCATCATGGCCACAGGCATGCATCACTCCTACTTTTTCAGAGGAGTAACTCACACCGGTATTTTCCGTTACTGGCAGAGCATCCATATCAAAACGCAGTAATATCACTCTGCCCGGTTTTCCACCTTCCAGGGTTGCTACAACACCAGTTCCGGCGATTCTGGTTTGAATCACCATATCTTCCAAATTGGAAAGCTCTTTAACGATTATCTCTGTTGTTCGATGTTCCTGAAATCCCAGTTCGGGGTGGCGGTGAAAATCCCGCCTCAAATCCCGGGTATAAGGAAATAAATCTTTGGCCTGGGAAAGAATAGAGGTCATGAGTGAATTCGCTCTACCTCATCGGGATCAAAATCCTGGATGCCAGCCTCCCCCAAATCTACCGAAATCTTCTGGCTAAGTGGATTAAGGCGGATGACCTTACCTTCTCCCCGCGGGGTAATTACCTTTTTCCCTTTCCTTGGTAAGGTCTTTTTTGCTTCTATATACTGTTCATACTCATACATTAAACAACAACGCAGCCGACCGCACATGCCTGTGATCTCCGTTGGCGCCAGGGAGATTCCCTGTTCCTTGGCCATCTTGATCGATATAGGGATAAATTCCGTCATGAATTCCGTGCAACAGCGAATTTCTCTCCCGCAAGCACCCATCCCGCCAATGATCTTAGCTGAGTCTCTAGGTCCAATTCTCCGCAGCTCCACATTGGTTTTAGGGTATTTTTTCTTTATTTTAGCCAGGAATCCATCAAATTTCGGGTCATCTTTTCCTTCATAACAATATAGGAAAACCAAATTTTCGCCTTCCAGGCTGTACTCTGCTGAAACAATTTTTACTTCTTCTAAATCTTCCCCACGCGCAATTTCCCGGGAAGTTTCCAGAACACTCTGTTCCTTTTTCTCCCATACCTGCCGCATGACTAGATCACGTGAGGTCGCAGTACGCAAAATCGGTTTCCACTTTCTGTTTTCTTTACTATTTTCAGCATCCAAAAAGGATACTACCTGCCCTAATTGCTGACCCCGGCTGGTTTCAACAATTACATAATCCCTCTCCTGAATTTCAGGACAAGCCGAAGCATTAAAATGATAAGTTTTTCCACCACCGTGGAATCGAATACCAACAATAAGAGCCATCATGTGCCTATTTTACCTTATTTATCAAAGGAAACGGGTTCAGTCCAATAATACCGTTTCCTACATCTGGAAAAGAAAAGAGCGGGTGGTAAATCCCACCCGCCCAAAGACTATTAGATCACCAATAGGATATTAACTTCCCTTTATTGCCAAAATGCTGACCTGAGCTGCGATCTTTTCAGCTAATTTGATTAGCACTAACGATACCGGGGATTCTGGATGGGAGATGACAACCGGGATTCCATTGTCGCCGCCCTTCCGGACTTCGGGATCAATCGGAATTGATCCAAGGAACTCTACCCCTGTCATAGCCGCTAATTTTTCTCCTCCGCCAGAACCAAAGATATCCATCTTTTCACCTGACGGTAATTCCAAATAACTCATATTTTCAATGACCCCCAAAATGGGGACATCTAATTCTTGGAACATATTAATCCCGCGCAAGGCATCATCAAGAGAAACCTGCTGGGGCAGAGTCACAATTACACCCCCCTGCAGTTCCAGAGTCTGGCTCAAACTGAGCTGGACATCTCCCGTTCCAGGGGGAAGATCAACCACCAGATAATCCAGTTCTCCCCAATCCACATCTTGAACAAATTGTTTTATTGCGGAATGAAGCAATGGTCCACGCCAGATGAGCGCCTGTTCAGGTTTTACCATAAAACCGATTGACATTACTTTTACGGAGTGTCCTTCCCCGGGCAGGATCTTTTCATCTTTGGCACCACCGAGTCGGTCTACACCCATCATGGTAGGAATATTCGGGCCGTAAATATCTGCGTCCAGTAATCCAACTTTAGCCCCTTTCTGAGCCAGGATAACCGCAAGATTAACCGCAATGGTGCTCTTGCCCACCCCGCCTTTACCAGAAGCAATGGCGATTACGTTTTTAATATTGGAATGCTCTGATTTCTTCTGACCAACAGGTACTTTTGCCCCCATTTCGATATTAACTTCAGTTACACCCTCTATTGCCTGGACTGCCGCCAAGGCACTGCCTTTGATTTCGTCCTTTAATGGGCAGGCGGGGGTGGTGAGATTAATCGTGAAATTTACTTTTGTGCCTTTAATATCTACATTTTCGATCATGCCTAAACTGACTAGATCCTTTCCGATTTCAGGATCCAGGACTTCGCCCAGGGCAGTTAACACTGATTCACGGGTAAGTTCTTTTGGGGCCATATTCATCCATCCTGTATTTATAATTTCAATAATCCAACCCTCATTTTAACATGAATGCCTCTTGAAATTCTCAATTTTGTATTAGAAAAGAAATCTCAGAATAATCATTAATACCCCAGGCGGCTGGATTCCTTAATATCCATAAAATTTCAGAAAATAACTGCCAGCCGTGATATTATCGGAGAGTACCTGATCAAGCCATGGTTTGATCGGGACCTCATCCAAATCCCCAGAAAGTTGAATACCTCTCCAGAAACGAAGGAGACTGGTTATGGATAAAAAACCCCCTCAGCTGAGTATAAAGAATTATCTTTCCTTTATCGTTTATCTGGCGATCCTCCCAACCATCCTTTTCCTTTCAGCAGGAACCATAAATTGGGTCATGGGCTGGATCTATTCCGGGTTGATCCTGGCTGTCTCGCTTATCAGCCGAATCCTGGTCTATAAAAAAGATCCGTCGCTGTTAATTGAACGGGGTAAATTTATTCAGGGTGAAGGAATCCAATCCTGGGATCGTTTTTTACTAATCATTGTCAGCATTATTTTTCCAATCATTTGCCTGGTCACAGCCGGTCTGGATTACCGTTTTGAATGGTCGCCAGCCATCAGCCAGTTTCTCCAATACTTGTCTGTAGGGATTATTCTCATTCTATCCATCGTTGGGACCTGGGCCATGGTCGAAAATCCATATTTTTCTGCATCAGTTCGGATCCAGCAAGACCGCGGACAGGTGGTGATCAGTACTGGTCCCTACCAGTTTGTCCGCCATCCCGGGTACAGCAGCTCGGTAGTTTCTTATCTGGTCTTCCCCATAGTGCTGGGAACTCTCTGGACGCTTATTCCAGCGGTCCTGACCATAGGATTAATCATCCTGCGCACAGCGCTTGAGGACCAGATGCTGCAGGAGGACCTCCCGGGATACAAGGAGTATGCGTCTCAAGTGAGGTTCAGGCTGATACCAGGACTCTGGTAAATCAAGGGAAAACAGACTGACAATATTTACAACATACAATATAATTGTATAGGAATATTGATAAGCCTTTAAATCAGCCGGGGAGAAAAGTCCCCGACCTCAAAAAGGGCTAAACCGTACCTGAAAGAGAACTTATTAAATGAAAGATGGCGAACACATTACCCCGGAACAGCGTGAAGTTGAGCTGGTTCCACACAACCCGGAATGGTCTCAGTTAGCTGATGAAGAAGCCAAACAAATCCTGGAGCAACTTTCGATCCCAGTAATCGGCATCTACCACATCGGCAGCACTTCCATCCCTGGTATTAAAGCGAAACCTATCCTTGATTTTGTCATGGAAGTGGCAGACCTGGATGAAATTATCCGATCAGCTGAAGCACTGGAAGAATTGGGGTATTTATCTAAAGACGAATACGGCATCCCTGGAAGGCAGTTCTTCACTAAAGACACCAATGGCGAACGCAGCCATCACCTGCATGTATTTCAAAAAGGCCACCCGGATATTGAAAGGCATCTAGTGTTCCGGGATTTTCTCCGCGCCAATCCTAAAGCTGCCCACGAGTATGAATTAATAAAAGAAAAACTCGCCAAACGTTTCCCCAAGGAAAGCGGCAACTATACAGAAGCCAAATCTGACTTCATCCTTTCCATGGATGAAGTTGCCCGTTACTGGTTGGAACAAAAAGGCTTCATGAAAGAGCCTCAAGATTCCGAGTCCTGAAAAGTTCTCCCTAACATAATACTCCATCCTGAACGGCATCTCCCTGGCTTATAGTTCGGAAATTTTTTTGTTCACCAAAAAAACAACCTCCGAGGTCATACCGACCTCGGAGGTCTCTCTAGCTCTAGCGGCTCACTCCACAGTAGCAGACTTTGCCAGGTTGCGGGGCTAGTCAACACAAATCCCCCTGAAGAGGGACTTCCTCGTTTCAATAGAAACTCAATATTTCCTGACAGAAACCGCCCTTCTGGGCGGTTTAATTTTAGTAACCCGGGGGTTCAGATACCGGGTTGAAATCTGTTCGTCCTTGGCTAACTATTTCTAGCACAACCCCCAAGGTAATAACAACCTCCGAGGTCGTACCGACCTCGGAGATCTCTCTAACGGCTTACTCCACAGTAACAGATTTTGCCAGGTTACGGGGCTGATCTACGTCTAAACCGCGTTGGGCAGCGATATGATACGCCAGCAACTGCAGCGGTATCACCGCGGTAACCGGGGATAACATCCAGGGGGTTTCCGGTACACTTAAAACAAGATCCGCCTGCTTCTGGATCTGCTCATCACCTTCAGTAGCAACCGCAATTACCCGCCCACCCCGGGCTTTGGCTTGTTCGATCTGGCTAAACATTTTTTCGTACCAGGGATCACGAGGAGCAATTACTACAACCGGAAGATCTGCATCAATCAGCGCAATTGGTCCATGTTTCATTTCCCCAGCAGGATATCCTTCGGCATGGATATATGATATCTCTTTCAGCTTCAGGGCGCCCTCATAAGCAGTGGGCATGTTCACGCCCCGCCCGAGATACAGCGCATTTTGAGCCTCCAGCAGACTTTCCGCGACCTGCTTCACCTCTCCTTCCCGATCCAGACAACGTCCCGCAAGGTCTGGAACCAACCGTAAATCATCCACCAGCTGGCGCCGTTGTTTTTCATCAATGGTACCTCGCAGTTCTCCCAGAAGAATTGCCAGCATATACAAATCCACCAGCGGCGCAGTATAGGCTTTGGTGGAGGCAACCCCGATTTCCGGTCCGACCTGCATGGAAATAAATCCATCCACCATACGCATCGCCTGGGATCCAATCGCATTTACAATCGACCACAAGGTGGCTCCCTTCCGGCGTCCTTCTTCCATTGCCGCTAAAGTATCGGCGGTTTCCCCGGATTGGCTGATCGCCAGGACTACAGTGTTTTGTTCAACAATCGGATCTTGATAACGGAATTCGGAACCGATTTCCACTTCCACCGGGATGCGGGCAATTCGTTCAATCAGTACTTTACCCACCATTCCTGCATAGGATGCCGTTCCACAGGCGATGATAAATATTTTCTTGATTTCTTTCACCATCGCAGGGGAAATATTTAAACTCGGCAATTGAATAGAGCCCAATTCAAAATCAACTCTTCCCGCAATGGTATCCGTCAATGAGCGAACCTGTTCATGGATCTCTTTGTGCATAAAATGGCGGTATTCGCCTTTCTCTGCCGAGACCGGATCCCAGGGGATATTATGAACCTTCGGTTGGATCTCTTCCCCATCCAGGGTCATAACCATTAATCCCTCGCGGCTGACCACAGCCATCTGACGAGACTCGAGGAAAACCATTTTCCGGGTATGTTCCAGGATGGCAGGTAAATCCGAAGCGATGTACATCTCATCCTTTCCATAACCAATCACAACTCCGCCGGCGTTTCCAATTCTAGCGGCGATAATTTTATCCGGTTCATTTTTGCTTAACACAACAATGCCGTGGGCACCTTTTAAAAGAAGCAGGGCTTTATGAACAGCATCCGTAAGATTTTTTCCACCGGATAGATAGCGCTCAATCAAGTGAACAATCACTTCCGAATCTGTTTCTGATTGGAAAATAATCCCTTCACTTTCTAATTCATCCCGGAGTGAAGAAAAATTCTCCACGATCCCATTATGAACCAGGACCACGTCCCCCGTCATCCCCAGATGAGGATGTGCATTGCGGGTATTTGGCACACCATGGGTTGCCCAGCGGGTGTGTCCAATTCCAACGTTGCCTTTTATGGGTGATTCCTGAACAAGTTGCCTCAATCTATCCAATTTACCTGCATCCCGCCTGATTTCAATACTGCCGTTCTCAAGAACTGCAATACCGGCTGAGTCATACCCCCGGTACTCAAGCTTCTTCAGCCCATTCATGATGATGGGCGTAGCATTTTTAGGTCCAATGTAACCTACTATTCCACACATAGGATTTACCCTCCCTGAATCAGCTCAGCCAAATTAGATCCCTGCCTGCTGCACCAAAATTCACATGAGTATTGCCAGAATTTCTGGACCAGACCTACAAGCTGAGTTTACGTTAAAGTCACCTGGGATGATTTTGTCCCACCGGTCACCCGGGTTTTTATCATCCGTTTATTTTAGGGGGGAAAAATCGGAGAGTGACAATCTCCGGAGGGCTTCCGCTGATAATTCGATTTTCCTGACCTTAATTGCCCCCGATCAGTTAGCCTCCATAAAAGGAGGAACCCTCATCCTCGTCAACTCAAGAACCTGCAGTTTACCAATCATGGACCTGTATCTATCCACTGAGTAAAACCCTTGAGCCCGTGCGCTATTTTCCCAACTTTATGTATTCCAGCCACCTCCTTCCTGAAAAAAATCCGCAAAGGAATAAACTCGATAAAGTTTATCCCTTGCGGTTGATATCTTACTCGAAGAACCAATTTCCTGCAACCCTTCCTTACTCTACAACACTCGCTTTATTAATCAGGTCACCCTGCTGGATGCTGTCAACCACATCCTCTCCCTGAGTGACTTTGCCAAATACGGTGTGTTTTCCATCCAGGTGGGATTGGGGAAGATGGGTGATGAAGAACTGACTGCCGTTGGTATTTGGCCCTGAATTGGCCATGGAAATCACTTTTTTGCCATGTTTGAGGGGATTGCTGGACAATTCATCCTCAAATTTATATCCCGGACCGCCCATGCCGGTTCCGGTCGGGTCTCCACCTTGAACCATGAAATTATCAATCACACGGTGAAACTTGACTCCATCATAAAATGCCTCATTTACCAGAAAGACGAAGTTGTTCACCGTCTTGGGCGCATGCTCAGGATAAAGTTCCAGCTGAATTTCCCCTCTGGTGGTTTCCAGTTTTACCTGATATACCTTATCCTCATCAATTGTTAATTCCGGCGGATTTTCCCATTGTTTTGTCATAATTCCTCACTTTATAGTTAATACGCTTAAGAAATACCTGGGTATTATAACATCCAATTCTGAGGGGATTAAAACATAGGATTCCTTAAAAAAGAAAGGCACCAGACTTCGGAATGAAATCTGGTGCCAGGAGCAGATCAGAAGGTTCCGTACTGGCAACCGCGATCTTCTAAGGAAGTGTTAGGAAGTCCAGGGGTCTGTTTCCAAGCGGGCGCTCCGTATCTTCAGCTGGCGGCCGTTCCGCGCGAGGTTTTCCAGCCATAACCAATCGAGCCAGGAGCTTTCCATCTGACTGTTCTACTGCCAAAACACCGGCTCTCCAGCCGTTTTTCAGGTCTGACAGGCTCTCCACTTGCCCCTGGAATTTGGTATTTTCATCCACAAAGATAGTCAGCACTGTACCATCTGGTTTTGTTAACTTAAATTTTCCAACACCGACAGCGACAGCGGACATTGTACCCTGAGCTCTGATTATCTCCGGTCGAGTTCCGGCAATGACTAATGCTGCCCAGAGTTTGCCATCCTTATCAGCTTTAGCTGCTACAGCGGCCCTCCAGCCAACTTGCATTTCATCCAGACTGGACAATTGCCCCTGGTAACGGGTTTTCTCATTAACAAAATAGCTCACAGTTGTCCCGTCGGTTTTTTTAATCTCGAATTGTCCAGCTCCTGGATCTACAGCTGTGACAACTCCTTTTGCTTTTACCAATTCCGGTGCATCACCAGCTACCAGCGCCAAAGTCAGTAAGCTCCCATCATCAGTTTTCTTGGCGACTACAGCTGCCTTCCAACTCACCTGCAGATCCTCCAGGTTGTTAATCTGACCACTGTAGCGGGTATTTCCATCTACTATAAAGGTCATTTCTGTTCCATCCGGTTTTTGAAGTTTATACGTTCCGGTTCCTGGATCCACCCTGGTGATTTCTCCCCGAACCTTAATTAATTCCGAGGGGTCAACGGCAATTACCAGCACTGCCAGCAGCTTGCCACCATCGCCATCCCCTTTACTTTCATGAGCTGCAACTCCGACCGT
Source organism: Chloroflexota bacterium (assembly GCA_030608465.1). Taxonomy (GTDB): domain Bacteria; phylum Chloroflexota; class Anaerolineae; order Anaerolineales; family UBA11858; genus B10-G9. The sequence goes on along the minus strand of JAUWEC010000054.1, from coordinate 1,890 downwards.
CCATCCAACTTGAAGGTCGTCCAGGTTCTCCACTCTCCCCCGGAAACGTGTATTCTCGTCCACAAAAAAGGTCATGATTTCCCCATCAGGTTTTTCAAGCTGGAATTTTCCTGCCGCAAGGTTTACGTCAATCACTTCTCCCCTCGTTTTAACAATTCCCGGGGGATCTTGCTCGGCGGCAAAGGCTGCGCTGCTGATTGAAACTATTATCAAAAGAGCTGTCATTAGAGATAAGACAAATTTCTTAAACATGTTTTCCTCCATTAAAAGGTCTGATTAACCCATACGCTTATAGAATACGAAAAACTTGTAAACGGATGTCAATCAGATTGTAAAAAAGATGTAAAACCTGGAAGATAAAAAAACACTGCCGGGCAGGAAACGCTGGCAGTGTTTTGATCGTTAGCAATGGGTCTGTAAGTATCAAATATATTATTTAGATGGAAAAACTACCTCTTCTTTGCCGGTCAATTTCTCCTGGACAAGATTAGCAACAATATCCAGATGTCCCTTCTGATGCACAAAATCCAGATCATCCGATCGGATTTTCAGCACCGGACAGAGATCAAAGTTTTTCATCCAATCCTCATAAAACGAATCCAGCAGCGTTAGATATTCCAGGGTGATTCCCGATTCCATTTTCCTTCCCCGCTCTTCAATTCTCTGGAGCAAAATTTCGGGGGAAGCGATCAGGTAGATCAACAGGTCAGGTTCAGGCAAGTGATCCGCAATCAGCTGAAACACCCTGCGGTAGGACAAATAATCCCGATCGGAAAGACTTCCCTGATGATTAAGTGCCCTGGCGAATATTTTTACATCCTCGTAAATGCTCCTGTCCGCAATCGCCGAATTGCTGTCCCGGACAAGTTCCAGATGCTGCTGTGCGCGGTGACCCAGAAAAAATATTTGCAAGTTAAAAGACCAGGCGGTCATATCTTGATAAAAATCACTCAGGTAAGGATTATTAATTACAGATTCATAAGCTGTCCGCCACCCCAACCGGTCACCCAGACGTTCGGTCAGGGAAGTTTTCCCGGTGCCGATATTCCCTGCCACAAGAACTAACTTTCCACTCATGAAATTGCCTCCTTCGATACCGTAACAAACCTCATTATATCCCGATTGTTTTCCTGATGATCAAAATCGAGTTGACAGGGACCGACAAATTAGGATACGATTAAATTACTCAGCATTCCGGGTTATCATGGAGAGGAATATGATGATTTCAAAACGAATTATTCCCCGCTTCTTTATCGTTCTGGTCATCCAGATCATGATACTTATGGGCTGTCGTTCAACGGTATCAGACCAACAAGCAGGACGAGACCAGCTGGAATCTCAATCGGTTCAAACTTCCTCGCCTGATCTCAACCTATCCCAGGATCCAACCATTAAAGATCGAGAAAACATGGTCCTCAGACAAATCGAAGCCCGGGGGGTGAAGGATACAGAGGTTTTGGCAGCCATGAAATCCGTTCCACGCCATGAATTTGTGCCTGACCGTTATCTCTCACAAGCTTATGCTGATCATCCCATACCAATCGGTTATGGACAAACGATCTCCCAACCCTACATTGTCGCCTTGATGACCGAGGCTCTCCAACTGGAAGAAGGGGATCGGGTATTAGAAATTGGGACAGGAAGCGGCTATCAGGCGGCTGTCCTGGCTGAGTTGGAAACCCAGGTTTTCACCATAGAAATCATTCCGGAATTAGCAGCAGAAGCAGAAGAAAAGCTGAAAGAACTCGGTTATTCAAATATCGAGGTCCTGAACGCCGATGGGTATTTCGGCTGGGAAGAACATGCGCCTTTTGATGCGGTGATCGTTACTGCTGCCCCAGATCATCTTCCATTGCCGCTCATGCAGCAGATGGCGGAAGGCGGTCGTTT
>JAUWEC010000014.1 GCA_030608465.1 Chloroflexota bacterium | reverse complement strand
CGAGGTCATAAAGGCTTTTGATCAACCGCTTTGCGAAAGGATGGCCCCAAACTTGGACATGGTCTCCGATGGTCTCCAGGACGGCAGGCATCGCGCCGCTGTGATCGGGTTCCATATGATGAACAACCAGATGCTTGATTTCCTTCGGGTCAATCAGGTCGCGTAAAGCTTCTAAAAACGGTTCGGTGTAGTTGGCTTTTGTGGTATCAAATAACACCGCGCCCTCAGAAGTCTTGAGCAAATATGCGTTGTAAACCATGCCCTCGGGAACTTCCCACAAAGCTTCAAAATATTTGAGTTTTCGGTCTATGGTCCGAATCAGGAAAAGATTGTCGGCGATTTTCCGGGTAATTACAGTGTCCATCCTAGTCCTCCTGGATTTGAGAGCTAATAATTAAATTTTACTATCGATGATTCACTGTGCCAAAAAATATTTTGGCGCTGTGTCTTTTTGATACTGATATAAACTTTACATATCCCCCTCATCCTGAAAGCGAGCTGCTAACGAATATATGAATTGCCTCTTTCACTAACTGTTGTACTTAGTAGTTGAATTCAGAGATTGATGATAATTTCGTTTGCTTAATATAGTCGGATAATTTTTGATAATCTTCGGGCAAATCCAGATCCATGCCGAATCCGGGGTCAGGGATGATAGCAGTTTTAATATTCAGCTTGTAGGTTTTTGAGAGGGTGCTCTCAAGTTCATCTAGGGTGAGAGTTCCCTGTAGATATTTAATAATCATCAGCCATAAACCCGGCTTCCTGGCAAGATAACGCAGGATGGGTCCAAATTTTGATGTATTTGCCCTGCGGTTAATCTGCCGGCGCCTGGTGGCGAGTTGATCAATCTCCTCCTCAAGAACAGGGAGTATGTCGTAACGCAGGGCAAACATTTCCCCAAGATATATATCTTGGTCTTTAAACCTGCCCACAACTCTGCCATGATCTGGAAATACCTCCAGGGTGATGTCTTCGGGAACTCCTGTAAGCAATACATCCGCATCGCTGTGCTGGATCAGTTCCCTGAAAAAAAGGTCGATGGATTTTGTGGTAATAGCTGGTGTATCTCCAGTACTGATTATGATGTGTTTCAGATCAGGGTAATTCTTTGAAATTACTTTGCTGCCGGCAGAAATTTTTTCCATGATAGTGGATGTGGTATCAATCGGAATATGCTGGATTGGTTCTTTAATGGGGTAGTCAGATTGGGTTAATCCTAAAAGGTAAATTTTCCCGACATAGGATGAGGCCTGGAGCGCTTCCAGCTGCCAATCAATTACCCGTTTTCCAAGCATGGGCAGCAAGGATTTGGAAGGATATTTTCCTTCAGGATCATGAACTCTGAGTAATTTTCTTCGTTTAGGATCACGACCGCAGAGTACAAGCACAGGATAGGTCTTAGTAGCCATCATCGTGAGGACTCCTCGAGAGCTTTCGTTTATGACTATGGTTATATTATATACAAATAGGTTCCCATCCGCGGCAAAAGTTCATAGAAGTTATCTAGGAACATATTTTTAGAGGGGAACAGCGTCAAGTCTTAAAGGAGCCAATCAGTGATCAGCAAATTCTGGGCAGCATTTCTCCTGCCAGGACATCTACAATGCGTGTGGATCCAAGCCCGGTTTTTAACAGTAACCGCCCTTGAGGGGAATCTTCTACCACCCCGATCACCGCTGCGTTTTCCCCATATCTGGTTTTTCTCATCACAGCCAGCACATTTTCCACATCTTCCTGGCTGATAATTGCCAGCAATTTGCCCTCGTTTGCAATATACAGAGGATCAAAACCAAGCATTTCACAAGCAGCTGCCACTGCAGGTTGGATGGGAAGAGAGTTTTCCTCCAGAACGATTCCTACACCGGATTGTCTGGAAATCTCATTTAACGCAGTTGCTACACCGCCCCGCGTGGGATCTCGCAGCACATGAATGTTTTTACTGGCGGTCAGCATCGCTGCAACCAGGTGATTTAGCGGCGCAGTATCACTTTCTAAATTGGATTCAAATCCTAATTCTCCCCTGGCTTCGAGAACCGCAATTCCGTGCTCTCCAATTGTGCCAGAGATAATCACCACGTCCCCCGGTTTAGCTTCTGCACCGCCGATTTTCAATCCGGGATCAAGCAGCCCGACCCCGGTGGTAGAAATATACAATCCATCAGCCTCTCCGTAGGCTACAACCTTGGTGTCACCGCTGATGATCTCTACTCCTGCTTCCTCTGCGGAGGATTTCATCGATTGAACTACGGATTCCAGAACTGATAACTCAAGACCTTCTTCGAGGATAAAACTGGCAGAAAGATAAAGCGGTTTCGCCCCAACCATTGCAACATCATTAACAGTTCCGCAAACAGCTAGTTTGCCGATGTCGCCACCGGGAAAAAACAGCGGAGAAACCACGTGAGCATCTGTACTGACTGCCAGCAAGATCCCATCTGCCAATTCTACAATACCGGCATCATTGCCGGCTAAAAGCGCTGGATTTGAGAGGGGGGGATAAAAAATATCCCGTATCAGGTCGGAGGTCATCTTTCCGCCGCTGCCGTGACCGAGAACGATTTTATCCTTGTGAGATCTAGGAACGGGACATATTGGACCTTCAAGGGAGGGGATTACTTTTGTCATTTAATTTCCCTCACATTTTCAGTGGGCTGATTCCGGTAGCGGTAATATGCGGCGCAGGCTCCTTCATCTGAAACCATTGTGGCCCCCAGTGGATTTTCTGGAGTGCACAGTGTTCCAAAGGCTCCACATTCAGCAGGTTTTTTTATTCCCTGGAGCACCAGGCCAGAAATACACAAAGGGGATTCTTCAGTTTCAATGGCTTGGACATTAAAACGCTTTTCCGCATCATAAGCAGCGTAGGCAGATCTCAGGCACCAACCACTGCCGGGTATGACTCCTATACCACGCCACTTTCTGTCACAAGATTTGAACACCCGATTGATAACCTGCTGGGCAGCCTGATTCCCTTTTTCGGTGACTGTACGGATATAGGCATTTTTTACCGCTGGTTCCCCGGCTTCAAGGGACTCTACTGTCTCCAAGATGCCTTGGACAATATCGAGAGGTTCAAAACCGGTCACAGTTATCGGGATCTGATATTTCTTTGCGATGGGGATATATTCCCAGTATCCCATTACAGCACAGACATGACCCGCTGCTAGGAAGCCCTGCACTCGGTTATTTGGGGAGCCCAGGATAACTTCGATTGCGGGTGGGACCCTGACATGGGACACCAGGATGCTGAAATTGTTAACCTTTAATTGCTCCGCCTGCAAAATACTCATCACGTTTGCCGGTGCAGTTGTTTCAAATCCGATTGCAAAAAATACGACCTCTTTGTCCGGGTTTTCCTGGGCAATTTTCAGCGCATCCAGGGGAGAGTATACAACGCGGATGTCTCCGCCCTGAGCACGAATGGAAAAAAGGTCTGCCTGTGAGCCTGGGACTCTAAGCATATCTCCATAACTGGTGAAAATCACATCAGGTTGTGAGGCGATCGCCAGGGCTTTATCGATCAGTTCCAGCGGGGTCACACAAACCGGACAGCCCGGGCCATGGACCAGTTCAATTTCATCCGGAAGCAATTGGTCCAATCCGTTTTTAATGATGGAATGGGTTTGGCCGCCGCAGATTTCCATTAAGGTCCAGGGTTGAGACACGGTCTCCCCGATTTTAGCAATCGTTGAGTGGACGAGCGCTGCATCTCTGTATTCAGTAAGATATTTCATCAGATATTTTCGACCTCTGATTCTTCTCCCGCTTCGAGGATTTCCCGCAGTAAATCTATCGATTGCTGGGCTTCTTCCTCACTCAAGAGACTGATTGCAAATCCCACGTGTATGATGGCATAATCACCGATCTGTGCTTCCGGAACATGTTCAATACAGGCTTCGCGAGTTACACCGCTAAAATCGACTTTGGCCATTGTTAAGCCTTGTTTCTCATATATTTCGATGATCTTTCCTGGGACAGCTAAACACATGGTTTGTCTCTCCTTATACCTATACCTGTAAATTCTTTTGACCAATTACAACTTGACCGAGCGCTAAACCGCCGTCATTGGGGGGGGTATGCTGGTGCAGGAAAACCCGAAAATTTGCAGATTTCAGATTTTTGACGGTTTTATTGAGGAGGGTAATATTTTGCCACACTCCGCCACTCAATGCAACTTGATTAAGATGATGTTTTTCCCGCAGATGGATAGACATCTCCAAAACCATCTCAGCTAAACTGTTATGGAAGCGGGCTGAAATTTTAGGAATTGATATCCCGCTGTTTCGATCATCCAAGATAGCTTTTACCATCAGCCCGGGATCAAATACATTATCCCCGGTGATTTCATATGAATAAATATGCTCTTCGTCCGGATCCGCCAGAGCTTCCAGCTCTATTGCTGCCTGTCCCTCGTATGTGATGGTCTGACAGACACCTGCCAGTGCTGCAATTGCATCAAAGAGTCGTCCCACCGAAGATGTCAGAGGGGTGTTCGTTCCGGTTTTGAGTTGATTTTCAAACACATCTAGAAGGGATACACCGGGTATATTATCTGGCAAGGAAGCAGCGTACTTCACTGCTGGATTCTCCAATTCCCAGGGAATGTCGCAGCTTTGTAAGATTGATAAAGCCATACGCCAGGGTTCCCGAATGGCAATATCTCCCCCGGGAAGTGGATAATAAATCAATTGGCCAACCCGGGTAAAGTGCTGGTAATCGGCAATCAGGAATTCTCCTCCCCAGATTGCGCCGTCTTCTCCGTATCCGGTGCCGTCAAAAGCTATACCGATAACCGGTTCCTCCCCATGATAAAAGTTATCTGCCAAACAGGAGGTAATATGGGCATGATGATGTTGAACCGGTATTGCCTGAATGCCGGAACGTTTGCTCCGCTCCAGCGCGTAGCGGGTTGATAAATAATTCGGATGCAGGTCATAGACGATCAGTTCCGGGTCGATTCGGAATAAACCCTCAAAATGGGTGATGGAATTTTCAAAACTGGTTAAGGTTTCAAAGTTCTTTAAGTCGCCAATATGCTGACTGAGGAAAGCATAATCCTTTTTGGTAAGACAGAATGTGTTTTTTAGTTCCCCTCCCACACCCAGCACTGAACCGCTTTTTTCCAGCAGTTTGATGGGGTGAGGGGAGTAACCCCGGGAGCGCCTGATTGGATAAGAGACAGATAACTCCTCTGTTAATTGAATTGGTATCCGAGCCACCGTATCGTCACAATGAATATGGATGTCCCTGTCATGAAAGAGATAGGCGTCCGCGATGTTTTCGAGATACTCTCTCACTTCTTGATTGCCAGTCAGAATGGGATTTCCACTGAAGTTCGCGCTGGTCATTACTAGAACAGAAAAGGGAGCAGCGGGATATTGTTCGTTATCAGAGAATAAGAGGTAGTGGAGTGGTGTATAGGGCAGCATCACTCCCAGGGTATTTTGTCCAGGTGCAAGACTATCAGGAAGAGCAGAACTGGTTTTCTTCCCCAGGAGTAAAATCGGGCGCTTAGAAGAAGAAAGCAGGTCTGATTCTCTATTAGTTATCAGGCAGTGTTCTTGAACGGTTTTAAGGTCTGGCATCATCACTGCCAGAGGTTTAGCAGGACGGTCTTTCCTTTCTCTTAATCTTCGAACAGCTGCGGAATTTCCGGCATCACAAGCCAGGTGAAATCCGCCCAGACCTTTAATGGCCACGATCTTTCCTGCAGCGAGTAATTCCTGTGTCTTTATAATTGCGGAATCTTCAACTGCAGCAGGGTTTTTACCGTCCTGTCCAGCATATTCAAGCCAGACCTGGGGGCCGCATGAAGGACAGGCAACCGGCTGGGCGTGGAACCTGCGATCAAGAGGGTTTTCATATTCTTTATTGCAGGAAGGACAGAGATCAAAACCCGCCATGGTTGTTTTGGGTCGGTCGTAAGGGATATCTTTGATTATCGTGAATCTGGGTCCGCAATTTGTGCAGTTGATAAAGGGGTATCTGTACCTGCGATCCGCAGGAGTGAACAGTTCACTCAGACAATCTCCGCAGATGCTGACGTCAGGGGATAATGGTTGAAATCCACCATCTACTGACCGGGAATGGAGTATCTGAAAAGATTTATGGTTATCAATTGGAATTTCTTCGAAATGGAGGGAATCAATTTGAGCCAGCGGAGGAGCTTCATTTTCCAGGCTTGAAATAAAATGGTCCAGTATATCTTCCGGTCCGGTTACTTCGATATCCACTCCCTCAGAGGTATTTCTCACCCAGCCGTTTAATTCATACCGGGCAGCCAAGCCATATACAAAAGGTCGAAAACCTACTCCCTGGACAATGCCATTAATATATACGTGGTAGGCTTTTTGCTGTTTCATTTTAGGCTGTTTTTGGGTTATTGATCAATCCTGTCAACCAGGTAATCCAGGCTTGAATTCCCTCCCCAGTACGACAGGAAAGCGGAAAAGTGACCAGGTCTGGATTTAAAAGTTGGACGCCTTTTTTAAAGTAGGCCATATCAAAATCAACATATGGGAGCAGATCAATTTTATTGATGATAAGAGCGTCCACATCCTGGTACATCGCGGGATATTTATAAGGTTTGTCATCACCTTCCGGGATGGAGGCGATCAGTATATTTTTATGTGTGCCCAGCTTGAAAGATGCGGGACAGATCAAATTCCCGACATTTTCCACCAAGAGTAAATCAAAATTTTCCAGGTCAAGTTCATTTATCGCAAGTCGGAGCATATTGGCGTCAATATGACATTGGCCCCCGGTGTTAATTTGAACCGCAGTTGCGCCGGCTATTGCTGCTCTATCAGCGTCAATGCTGGTAGCGACATCTCCATCAATGACGGCGATTTCATGCAGCGGGGTCAGCTCCTGTAGGGTGCGCTCAATGAGGGAGGTTTTCCCGGCTCCCGGAGAAGCCATGATATTTATACTGAATACGGACACGCTGTCCAATCGCTGTCGAATTTCTGCTGCCAGCTGGTCATTTGCACTATGGATTTTTTCTACTACGGAAACATTCTTTACCATAACGATCCCTTATCAAAGGATATTGATACTGTCGAGGTGAAATTCCTTTCCCTGGAGGATGTCCATCTTGCTGCTCTTGCAGTGCGGACAGGGTGTTAATTCACCCTGGACAAGGTGGTATTCCTTAGAGCAATCCAAGCATCGAAACACTGCTGGAATTCGCTTAAAATGGAGTTTTGACCCTTCACAGAGGGTGTTCTCAGTGATCAGATCCCAGTAAAACTGGACAGAGTCGTCGATAACAGTTGAAAGCTCCCCAATTACAAGATACAAATCAGTGATCTGGCTGGCTTTGTTTTTCTCTCCGTGTTTGATTGCAATTTTTGCAATTTGTTCTGTGATAGCTAACTCATGCATTTTAGATCAGGATTCCTCAGGGATGACGGCCAGGGATTGCTTAAATTTGCGGGTTGTCAGTAAAAATAGAATTGTCATTATAATCGCTGATACTATGCACCACATACAGGTCGCGCCAATGACAAATGGTTCGAGGAAGGTCAAGTAGACTGAAAACAGAGTTCCGATTAAAGTAACAATCCAGAGCAGGGCGTTTATTATATTTTTCCAGGCTTCGAAGTCCAAATTCCCTGCCAACCAGAGGATGATCACTGCCAGGTAACCCAATAGGCCCAGTATTCCCATTGGAAGTATTCCAAATAAAAGTGCATAGGAACTTTGCTGAACGGTGTTGCAATCTCCAACTGGTCCACAGACTGCTTCAACCTGGTTAATCTCTACAAAAGAGAGGTAAGCGGCGACGCCAATTCCAATTACAGAAAGGACTGGAATAAGCCAATTGTTTGTTTGGGTTTGGTCAGGCAATTCGTCTTTTGCGAAGTTGATTCCGGCGAAAATTAACGATCCAATCATACTCATAAGAACAATTACAGCAAGGATATTTCCAAGTAGATCGGAAGAAAATTTTTCCCATACATTCGTTCTATGATTTAGTGTTGAAGCGTTTTCTTCTTCACCTGGCTCTGCTTCTGACATAGCCTGTTCAAGCCCTGGAATGGCTGGCCAATCGATCCCGCCATTCTTTATTCCCTGTTCGATTATTCCGGGTAACAGGTCCGGGATTTCACGCGATCCAACCAGCACATAATCCCCTACGATTAGAGTGGGCACTGCCTGTCTTTCTTCAGGAATTTCGAAAGCTTGAACTGCATTAAAGAAAAGAGTATTTCCAATTTCAGTATAGGTGTTTACTCCATAGACCTGAAGCTGGTTTCCGTATTGTTCAACCAGTGGAGGTAATGTGTTATTGATTACTTCCAGACACTGGGGACATGAGTCGGAATAGAGAAGAACGGCCCGGATCACCGGTTCCTGGGCGTTGCCTGCAGCTGCCAGCGGGAATAGGCAGATCAAAAGGATCAGGACGGCAATAAGGGTATTTCTAGTACGAATCACACTTCCTCCGGGAATATAAATTTTTTTTGTTTATCATGCATTGGGAGATTATAGTCCTTATTCTTTCTATTGTATACAGGAGCAATAGGATACCGGTCTGGGCAGATCAGGACATCGAAGTTTTGATCCTTTCCAGGTCTTTGCTGGTTTTTTCCAGATAATCTGATTTGAGGGTGGAGAATATTTCCTGCGCTTGCTCAATGACCTGTAATGCTTTGTCGAGTTCGGTTAATCCTTCCAGGGCTAACCCCTGATTTGCTAGAGCAATGCCTTGGCGCTGCAGGTCGCCGATTGATTTAGCGGTCAGATACGCTTGCTGGTGATAATCCACTGCTGATCTCAGATCCTGCTGGCGGGATGAAATCATCCCCAGTAAGTCATAGATCAAAACCAGCGATGGAAGAGATTCCAATGATTTTGCGAGGTCAAAGGCAACCAGGGCAAATCCAAGGGCAGATTGAAAATTTTTGTTTTGCAAATTTGAGTCCGCCAGATTAATCAGTGCGTTAAGCTGCATCGACTGATCTTGCAGGCTTTCCGCGGTTTCGAGTACGGATTTATGAGCCTTGATTGCTTTCGTATAGTCATTAAGGGCGCTGTATGCCAGTCCTAAGTTGCCCCCGGCAGCCGCCCTGAGGGAAAGATCTCCTTTATCCTCTGCCAATTTTATTGCCAGGGTTAAGGGCTGCAAAGCCTGCTCGGGTAGATTAAGCAGCACCAGGCAGATACCGAGATGATTAAGAGACCGGGCTTGGTGGTTTAGCCTGTTATCTTCTCCAAACAAGAAAGCTGCCCTTTGATAATATTGGACAGCATCAAGATAGATGTTCCTTTCCAGGAGCAGTTTTCCTATTTTTGAATTTGCTTGACCTTCAAGAAAACGGTCTTCTGCTTCCTGAGCTGCCTGGATTTCCTCTAATAATGATTCAATTGTGTTCATGGTAAAAATTTGTCTACTTAATGAAAATGCTTATTTGTCATTTGAAAAATCCGGATTGAGAAAGAGGAAATGGTTCACCTCAAATGGTCTGCCGGAGTAGATCCCGGGCGGGCTGAGCTTATTTAAACATAGCCTTTATTTGGATTATGGTTTAAAAATTTATTCATTTAAGCTGGTTGTTAATCCAGGATGAAACGTCCTCAAAGACCTGCTCATGGCCGGGGTCATTGTAAATCTCGTGGTAGAAAGAATCATAAATAATTAACTTCTTTATATCTGAAGAAACCAGAGCGTAAAGGAAATGAGAGCAGGCAGGATTAACTATTCGATCAGAGCCTCCATGAAGAATCAACACAGGACTCTTAATCCGAGAGCCTTCAACAGCTACCCGGTCAAAGGATTTGTTCATTTCAGCCGATACTCTGGCAGTGAATTTTCCTGAATTAACAAGGGGATCGTCCTTGTAGGCCTGAACGACATCGGGATTGCGGCTCAACCCGGATAAATCTATTTTCAATAATCCCAGCTTGGGAAGGACTAATGAGATAAATTTACCCAGTGAAATGAACAGAGGTGATACATCATCAGGTACCTGGACAACTGAGCCGGACAATACTGCTCCAGCAAATTGATCAGGATAATCAATTAAAAGTAATGCACCTATCAAACCGCCCATGCTGTGACCAATAAGGAATATTGGAGATCCAGGTTGCAATTGATTGATCTTATCAAGGTAGAGATTAATGTCATCAATATAATTTACAAAGTCTTTTACAAAAGCCCTGGTTCCATCCGACTTTCCATGACCGACAAGGTCCATACTATATACTGCAAATCCTTCATTGACGAAGAAATTGGAAAAATAGTCATATCTTCCACTGTGTTCGTTTAATCCATGTACAATTAATAAAACTGCTTTCGCAGGATTTTCTGGAAGCCAATTTTGGATGTAAATGGATAGGTTTTCCTGATTCTTAAAATATCCGTCTTGGTGTTTCATGGAGCTCCTTGGTATAAATAGAGCTGTATTACAAATCCAACAGGAGATCATTTTACGCGGACTGATTTGAAAAGTATAATACACATTAATCAAGAATGTACAACCAACCCCAAACCGGGGAGGAAAATATGCATTTGCTCACGCTTTATTATCCTGAAGGTCATCAGAACCATCAATTACCAGGTCACCCTGAACGACCAGAACGTGTTGAGGTAATTAAAAGAGGCTTAGAGGAGATCAATTTGTGGGATCAAGTTCCCCGGCTGGAACCATTGGAGCTGACGGAAAATAATTTCTCCTCCATTCATGATAAGGAATACCTGAAAATTCTAGAGCGAGCCAGTTCATTAGAGCAGATGCTGGATCCAGATACCTATACCACCCGGGAATCCTGGAAGTTAGCCCTGAACGCAGCGGGAGGAGCAGCTGCGGTAGCGGAAGCTGTTTGGGATGGAAAATACCAGAGCGGATTTGCGTTGACACGACCTCCCGGGCATCATGCTTGCCCTTCCCGGGGGATGGGATTTTGTTTATTAAATAATGTTGCAATTGCTGCTGAGTACCTGCTGCAGGAAAAGGCCGCTTCCAGGATAACGATACTTGATCTGGATTTACACCATGGGAATGGAACTCAAGATATCTTCTGGAGTCGGAAAGACGTAAGCTATGTGTCAATTCATCAGGCGCCGTTTTATCCGGGCACTGGCTCTTTGTCAGAGGTGGGGGGAGGGGATGGAGAAGGGTTTACCCTGAATCTTCCTGTCCCCAGTCGAACAGGGGATCTGGGATATATAACCTTGATTGAAGAAATTATCTTTCCTTTCCTAGTCAGGAAAAAGCCGGAAATCCTCCTGGTAAGCTATGGATTTGATACACATTGGCGTGATCCTTTGGGAAGTTTGCAGTTATCAGCTGCAGCAATCCGGCAAGTTTTTGACAAGCTGCGCAGCTGGGTGGAAGGCAATTGCAATGGACGATTGGCTGTTTTCCTGGAAGGGGGATACGATCTGGAAGCCGGCAGAGTTTGCGGACAGGCAGTTGGATCATCTCTCATGGATCAGCCGTGGCAAGATCCACTGGGCCCCGCTCCGTCTGCAGAAGGTGACGCCTGGAGGCATACGTTAGCTGACGCAAAAAGCATTTGGGAGATGTAGCAGAATTGGCAAATAGATCCCCGGTCCTGAAATATTTGTAAATAGATTAAGGCAAGAAATTAGTATAATAGGTTTATATGCCTGTCCTAAATAGGAAAAATTATGCTGAATCATTATGTAGAGCCCGAGAATCGAATTTCTGACAAAGAAAAAACTGAATTAAAACGAACCCTGGTTGAATCTGTTCAGCGGGAACTTGATGAGACCGCACCGGGTTCTCCTGCAGAGTATCAAGCCGCAGTCAGAAAATTGATCTCAAAGTATTATTCTGAGGTTCAAGATCAATATCCGCTTACGAAATATGAACTGACTCAGGTTTTCAGCGAGGTTCAGGACGATATAACCGGATTTGGCCCTATTCAACCCCTGCTTGCGGATCCGGAGATTAGCGAAATCATGGTCTACGGTCCTGAACAAGTATACATTGAACGGAATGGAAAGCTGGAAGACACCCAGATAAAGTTTAAAGATTCAGATCATATAATGCGGATAATCACCCGCATTCTATCTCCTCTTGGCAGACGGGTTGATCAGGAGACTTTAATGGCTGATGCCCGTCTTCCTGACGGGTCTAGAGTGAATATCGCTATTCCGCCAGTTTCTGTCGACGGTCCTTCCCTGACAATAAGAAAATTTTTAGAAAGCAAACTAACCATCCAGCAGAGCATTAAATTGGGCACAATAACTGAGCACATGGCGGAATTTTTAGAAGCTTGTGTGGCTGCCCGTCTGAATATATTAATTACAGGGAATACAAGTTCCGGAAAGACGACTCTATTGAATATCCTGGCAGGTTCTATTCCCAACGAGGAAAGAATCATTACCATCGAGGATGCAGCTGAGTTAAACCTGAATCAAAAATATGTAGTCCGGATGGAAACGCGGATGCCTAACGTGGATGGTATAGGCGGAGTCACAACCCGTGATCTGGTGAGAAATTCACTGCGGATGCGGCCGGATCGTATAATAGTAGGCGAGGTGAGGAGTGGAGAAGCTCTGGATATGCTTCAGGCGATGAACACCGGGCATGATGGATCCATGACTACCCTGCACGCAAACTCACCACGGGATGCGATCTCCCGTCTGGAGACTATGGCGATGATGGCCGGTCTAGAGATGCCCCTTATGGCACTCCGGACGCAGATTGCCGCAGCGATTGACCTGATTGTTCATATGGAAAGACTGTCCGATGGTGCCAGAAAAGTTGTCCGGGTTACAGAAGTACCGCGGATGGAAGGGGATATTGTCACTTTATCCGACATATTTAAATTTGATCAGACTGGTGTATCATCCAGCGGAAAAGTACTGGGGGAAATGGAACCAACTGGCCTTCGTCCTATCTTTACGCCGCGATTAGAGGCAACTGGACATAAATTGAGGGGAGAAATATTTGGAGCTTGATTTCAAGAGGGCAAGAGCAGCTGTGCAACTTCTTTTTACCTAATCCGTATATACAAATGATTAGAAATTAACCCTGTTGGCTGGCATAATACAGTCAATACATTTTGCTGTGTAGTCATCCAACCACAATATCTATGTGAGAGAATAGGAAGGTGTACTATGAAAAAAGATCAAAGTAGATTAATCTGGGGGGGGATACTTACCCTGTCCGGGATCTTGTTTTTGCTCCAGGAATTAAATATACTCGGCAACGCATTCCAATATTTATGGTTAATACTTATGGCTGCTGGAGCAGCTGTATTTCTATGGATTTATTTCACTAAAAAAGAACAGTGGTGGGCGATCATCCCCGGTTTAACCTTACTGGGATTGTCATTGAGTGGACTGGACAGTCTTCTGAATATTTTTCCGGGATCAAACTGGACCGGCGCTTTGTTTCTAGGATGTATCGGATTGGCATTCTGGTTGGTCTATCTGCGGCGGCAGGATCATTGGTGGGCAATTATCCCCGGAGGTGTGCTGCTCACATTAGCTGCAGTGGCAGGGTTAGATAATATCCTGGATTGGAGTGAGGTTATATTCTTTTTGGGGTTAGCAGGTACGTTTGCCCTAGTGGGAATACTTCCTAAACAACAAGATACCCGGTGGGCTTTTATACCTGCGGCAGTCCTGGCCGTTCTAGGGGTAGCTCTCTTCGACCCCTTTAAATCGGTTATGATTATGATCTGGCCTGTTGCCCTGATTGCACTGGGAGTATATATTCTATACCGGAATTGGAAATAAAGTGACTCATAAAGGGAGTTGATGATGGAAAATGTGAGGTTGTACCGCAGTACTTCGAACCGGATGATCGGGGGTGTCGCCGGCGGATTGGGAGCATATGTAAATATAGACCCGATATTTGTCCGTTTATTGTTTATATTATTGCTCTTTGGAAGCGATTTTGGATTTATCCTGTACTTGCTGCTGTGGATATTGATCCCCGAGGAAGGTAAAGCTTACGGGTTTAAGGATGATTCCTTTAGTGACCGGGTAAAGTCTATGGGTAATGATGTTCAAAAGGCAGTCAGCCAGCCCCATCCTCAATCGGGATTGATTCTAGGCGCTGGCTTAATCATTATTGGAGGAATATTATTTCTGGACCGGTTGAATTTAAGCTGGTTAAATTGGATGGATTTTGATATCCTCTGGCCATTAATTCTAATCGCCGGTGGTATCGTACTGCTTTTTCGCATCCGGCGGGAGTGAGGAAAAAAGATGACAACTGAAACCAAACAGAAAAAAAGGCGGAGTTTTTTTGGTCCGATCTTATTAATAGCAATTGGGTTGGTATTCCTGGCCCAGAACCTGGGTTTCATCCCCGGAGAGGGTTGGGAGACAATCCTGAAATTATGGCCTGTTCTACTCATTGTTGCCGGGTTGGACGATCTATTCAGGAGAGAAGGCATCGCCTGGCCAATCCTTTTGATCGGTGCAGGAACATTTTTGCTGCTGAATAACTTTGGTCCTCAATCCTGGATAAGCTGGACTCAAATATTCCAGCTCTGGCCAATCTTATTAATTGCATTCGGTATTGACTTGATGTTTAAGGGTCAAACCGGATGGGCTACTGCTGCAGGAATTGTGTTGACTGTTGCTCTTATCGGCGGCGCAATTTGGATTACTTCAGCAGGGTATAAAATCACAGCAGATTATGTAGATCTTCGTGAGAGTTATGATTTGTCAGTTAAAGACACAGAAATTGACCTTTCCTTAAGCCTGGGTCAACTTATTCTCTCAGCCGAATCTAACCAGGGAGTATTAATCGCTGGCAGTATCACACCCAGCACCAAAGAGGAAAACCTGGAAGAAACGCAGGATCGCATCTCATATCGATTGGAAAATAACACCCCGGCCTTTTACCCACATACTGCCCGCTGGGAATTGGGAATAACTAATGAACTAAATCTGGATCTAATAGTGAATAATGGAGTGGGAGAGATGTTCCTGGATCTGGAAGAGTTAAACTTGGTTTCCCTGGATGTCAACCAGGGAGTCGGAAGATTGGTTATCCGACTGCCGAAAACGGCGGCCGAGGATGTTTTGATTAATCAGGCAATTGGCACAATCCATATCCAAATTCCCGACAATGTGATGGTGACAGTCGACGCCCAGAATGGATTATCGCGGGTAAATTTTCCTGCTGATTTTGAATTAAGAAATGGGCTGTATTCTTCACCTGGAGCAAACAGAACAAACTCTGAATTACATATTACAGTTGAGCAAGCTATTGGATATATAAGTTTCCAATATGCCAGATAATTTTTAATTAGGATATTTTAATAAAGGGGCTGTCCCAAAAGTAATTGGCACAGCCCCAACGTATTTAACCCAAACCCATCAATGTTAGGCGATTACCCCGCCAGGGTGCTGCGCAAAAATCGCAACTAAGGGCTCCCCTTCGTCTACGCTCAGGACAGGTGCCAGGCGTCGACTCTTCGACATAGCTCAGGACAAGCCTACGTCGACGCTGAAATTTCAGAGAAACCCAGTATATAGACAAACCATAAAGCGTCCCGGGAGAGAGAGTTTATCCTGAATTTATTGAAAGACCAAGCGCCAGCTTTTTCTACTACTTTAGTCAGAACTCAATAAAACGATACACGATCGCCCCTAAATTCAGTAATTTACTTCGGCGCAGATAGTAGAGCAAATGACAAAGGCAGCCTTTTTAGACAGCCTCGTTGTTTTAAGGTTATTCGGTCCGATGGATGCTGTTTTCTTCACTAAATCCATCGGGGTACCTTTTGATCAATTTTTGAACGTTTTGGTTGGCAATTTCCCCCAGGTTTAAACCTGCGGATGTTGCTGCTTCAGCCAGATACCATAACACGTCCCCTAATTCATCTTCTAGAGCCTTCTTTTCAAACGGGTGCCCGTGGGCAGTCATTTTTTTCACCAGGTTGGCAAATTCACCGGCTTCACCTGCCAGGCCTAGAGCAGAGATAATCAACCTTTTTTCCCCATCTCCACCAGCGCCGGCAGATCTGTTAGCTAGTGATTGGTATTCAGCCAGAGTCAGTTTATTAGGCATGGTCTGATGTTCTCCAGTTATTCGGATAGTTTTACGATCTCTTTGACCACTCGGCTTAATTCCGAGGTTAGTTCTGTGTATGGGCTGGTGTTGAATATCTCTACCAGGGATTGGTAGTACCACAAAGTGCCCTCTTTTCCGCCGTTAAATCTTTTCCAAATATCCTTTTCTTTTGATTGTAAATCTCGTAAGATGGAAAGGGCGTTATGGACTTTATCTGCCAGGGATACTAACAGGATGGAATCCGGAAATTCCTTGAGCTTTTTAAGATAAGCCGTTTTTCTCCCTTTCCACTCTGGTTTCGGGTCTGTGAAAGCATCTGTACATCCCTCAACAATCTCAGCGACTTCACTGCCAAACATCTCTTCAATTTTCTGAAGAGTATCATAACCGCCCTGGTCTTCAACCGCATCGTGCAGCAAAGCGGCAATTGCCTGATTTTCAGATCCGCCATTTTCAAGCACGATCGCAGTCACCGCCAGAAGGTGGGAGATATATGGAATCTGGGACTGTTTCCGATATTGATTTTTGTGAAGTTGAAATGCGAAACCAAGAGCTGTTTCAAATTTTGGGGTTAGGAGGCTGCTCATAATTGTCTGTTTATTGAACTCCTTATTTGGTCTTCAGGTTTTAATATTGGGGGTATTATACTCTTCAATAGTCACCCGGAGCTTATTAAGCTCCGGGACATCCCGTTAACAAGAAAAAGTGGCTGCAAAAGAGATTTACAGGAAGTTACAATTTATTCAGATACCTTACCCCAGGAATAGAAGGTGGGCACGTATATTAACCGGGTTCCATTCTCCCAGGCTGCCTGCTCGCGTTTTTTCAGTGCATTCAACTCACCGGGCAAGAGAAATCCTGCCAAATCATCCTCAAGCACCTGCCATTCTGACTCGATCTCTTCCTGTGAAGGCTTATGATCCCATTTGCCTTCATATACGCCGGTTTGGATATCAGATAGTCCTGATTCCAGGAATAAATTATGCAATTTTCTCCCCATTCTGGGGTCAGCTCCAGCTTTCAACAATCCGGAGATTTGATAATCCTGTATATTAATAAATTCAGGTGGAAAGTCAATTCTTCCACCGTAATCTGGTTCAGCAAAAGCGACAATATATCCTCCGGTTTTAGTTATCCGGATCATTTCTTTCAGCGCGATTGCTGGATTTCCGACCCACATTAGAAAATAATGGGACAGAACTATATCATAGATATTGTCAGGATAGGGAAGATGATGGACATCAGCGCAATTTAAATTACACTCCGGACAGGTCCGCTGGGCAACTAACAGGTGCTCTTCGAGAATGTCCGATCCGAATATATCTGCAGGGGAGAGTGACTGAAGATCTGGCAAAAGCGCTCCCGTTCCGCAGCCCATATCGAGGATTTTTTCCATCTGTTGAACATTAAGTAATTGAAAAAAATACAAGCGCAGTGCTCTGGTCCATTGCGCTTGTATCAAAAAACGATTTTGCCGATCTTGGATTGATAAGGGCATATTTACTACTTCTTCATTCTTCCGGACTAAGGTGCCAGATCCCTTCCCAATCATCATCCAGAAGATTTCCGAGGACCTGGTTGATGCCCTGTGCGGGAAGAACATCCCCATCCGGTTCAACATAGAACCAGGCTTTCCCGTTTCCTGATGGCAGTTCCTGGTTTGTCTCCAGTTCTATTGAAATGGGGTTGTGCTCTGAATAAGGGACTGGAATATCCCATTTCAGCGATAGCTCTGCCTCAGCGATCAGTGTTTGAGCTTTCGCTAGGCCTTGGGTGAGCTGCGGATCGGATGGCGAGCTGACTGAGATAGATATTGCATTTGCTCCAAATTTTTTCAAATTTGCTATGATTATGGGGAGTTTGGCAGTGATTTCTGGTTTGATTGTAATGTGAACCGTAGTATGAATATCTTCGTCAAGAACAGACTTCAGGGCGTCCCATGATGTCTTATCAGTGGGTGAGAGCATAAACAGGAGATGATCGAGTCCGCTTTGCAGCAGTTCATTCCTAAAGCCATCGTCAATAAGTTTATATCCATCTGTCAGCAATCCAGTGACCTGGCCATTTTTCTCTGCACAGATGATCAAATCAATCAGATCTTCACGGATAGTTGGTTCACCTCCAGTGAATATCAGGTGAGGGATACCTGCCTGCCAGGAGCGGTTGATGATTTTTTCCCATTCTTCCGTGGATAATTCACGGTCAACTCTTTTAACCGGCGCTAATTCCGAATGGCTTTTTTCTGGAAGCTGATAAGTTATTGCGCAGTCTAACCGGTAGGGGATGGCTGAAGCGCCAACATATGGATCCTCCCGGGAGATATCTAGAAAACTAACCGGATCAAGGTCAGGGGTTTCCAGTAATGTGCGTATTTTTTGTTTCAATTCAATAAAATCCAGCAGGGCATCATTCCGATTAATTTGGTAGCGGTTGGCTATCTTCCGCGCTACGTCCTTGGGGGCAGTTTCCTCGATAAGGTGGTAAGTATATTCAGTTGCAGATTGATTAAGGTGCAGAATAGTGGAGGCGTTGATAATCAACAGGCCCTCTCCATTATTGGCAACTCTCAAGTGAAGCCGGTATTGATATTCTGCAGTTGTTGGAGATTGAAAATGGTAAATACCGGCTGGGATTGGTTTGGCCGATTTAAACAGCTGAGTTATGCTGCTGAAAAAATTATTCATATCCTGCTCCATTCAGGGAATAATAATCCCTGTGTTGTGCTGTTTTTTCTAATAGTTATATCACCATGTATCATAGCGGATAAGATCCGACAGCGGTTTTCTGGTCTTAGCCTTGGGTTTGTCTAATGGATAACCAAGTGGTGTAAATGCAATCGGCACTACATGATCTGGCAGTTTAAGAAATTCTCTGGCTTGTTGTGGATTAAATGCTCCAATCCAGCAGGTACCTAAGCCAAGATCGGCAGCCTGCAGGGTAATATGGTCTACTACTATGGCTGCATCCACAGTCGAATAATTCACATTGTCATAATCGTGGCGAACCCATCCTTCTTCGGGAATGCTGCAAACGGTTAAGATGAACGGCGCTTGTACAAACCAATCCCGGTTGTATATTTTCAGTAAATCTTCTTTTTTGTTTTCGGGTTTTATAATGATGATTTGAAAGGGCTGTTTATTGGCAGCAGTTGGCGCCAGCCGGGCTGCATTCAGTACTTTCTCTAAAACTTGATCGTCCACCGGGGCAGGTGAGTAATGGCGGCAGCTATAGCGCTGTAGAATTAATTGTTCAAAATCCATACCAAGCTCCTTTTGGATTCAAGGAAAGCCATATTTCCTAACTATAAAAGCTGCAAAAAATGCCACAGCCAGAGAGTTGTTCCTGCCCCCAACATGCCCAGACCTATCCCTGCTATCGTATCCGTTAAGTAATGAACTCCCAGGATTATCCTTCCCAATGTTACAAGAATCGCCAACAGCAGGGAAG
Source organism: Chloroflexota bacterium (assembly GCA_030608465.1). Classification (GTDB taxonomy): domain Bacteria; phylum Chloroflexota; class Anaerolineae; order Anaerolineales; family UBA11858; genus B10-G9. The sequence goes on along the minus strand of JAUWEC010000014.1, from coordinate 6,180 downwards.
CAGCCAGGAAAAGGCAACTATCACCAGCAGCTACCGGAAGGATCAGGGCAATGTACCAAATCCGCAAAACGTCCCCGCTGGGAAACGATGGGTCAACAGGACTGTTAGGTTGGAACATGTAAATCTCTGGATGAGCGGCATAAGGTCTGGAGCGATTAAGAACATTTTTTATTATGTTTTCTATACCAACGGTAATCAGGAAAACCAGCATTGCAATTGTCCCAATTTTCCATCTAAGGCTGGTTAACAATAACAGAGTAACGATTGCAAAGGATGTCCGTCCAAAAAACCAGATTTCCTGAAATACAGGAAGCCACGGTTTGTTCTTGAATAAACCTTGCACCTTGTGGACGATTCGGGTTTCCCATGTTTTTATACCATCGAATAAATGGGTGAAGCCGATCAGAAGTAATCCAAATCCCAGAAGTTGATAGATCATATTCTCTCATCCTGTAAATCTGGCCATACCGGATAAAACATTAACCACTGTTCGGGAACTTTCTGGATGAATCCCTCAATTTTTTCCAGTACCATTTCCGTGTTTAGAATAATTTCATCCAGTTTGTTTTTGTATTTTTTGAGAATGATTGGTCCTGAATGCATAAAACCATACTGACCAGTTGGAAGCATATAGGCAGTGACAGCAATCACCGGTACATCTGCCGCGAGTGCGGTAGTGATGTATCCTACGGGGAGAGGGCTCGGTTTGCCGAAGAAGCCTACATAATGCTTCTTTTTTCTTCCTGGAACGGGACGGTCCACGCCCGTCGCAGTGACACCGCCATTCTTCAGAAAGCTGACGATTTCAGCTTCAAATCTGGAATCGCCCAGGGGTGCGACATCCATCCCGAAGGATGCCCTGATCTCATTCTGGAGCTGATAACCGCTGCCAGGATTGGGATAGGATAGTACTTTTCCTCTGAATCCATGCTGGACCAATTCACATACCACTAGATCAAAATTGCTTATATGAGGTGCGATTACCATGTACCCCTGATCCTGCTGGCAAATATCAATGAATTCCCTCATTGGTTCAGTGAATGGAACCATGGATTCCAGCTTTTCAGGTTTATTAAAGAAGTGGTTCAGGTCGTAGTAACACCTGCCCGCGTGTTCGAGAACATTTTTTGTTATTTCAACAAGTTCCTGGTGGGATTTGGTTTCTCCTGTTGCTACGAATTGGTTGGCGCGGATTGCTTTAGTTATATCCGCGTTCTCAAATCTGGATATCAAGGAAGCAATTGATCGACTTACCCTATACCCAGTTTCAGGAGAGAAAATCCGGCCAATCAGGATTGAAACCTGAACAGAAAACTTACTATTAAGAATACCTTGGAGAGCCATAATGGTTAACTAAATCAAAAAATCATCTGTCTAGATTGATTGGGTTGATTCTAAGGTGATGGATTTTATTCCTTCAATTAATACCGGTACTCCCCGGATAACACAAACAAAGACACTGATCCAGGTAAAAACGAGAGCAATTTGATAACTAAGGCTGCTCCATTCAGAACCCATGGAGAGCAGCGCGTAAGATAGGGTAAGAAGGGCGGCAGCGGCCGCTTTCACTGTGCCATACAGCCCACGCATGAAACGGGAGCGGACCAGGAAACGGTTGACCGGTGATTGGATTTGTTCAAAAGCGCTGACTCCTTTTTTCATGCCTATTGAACGGACCGCATCTACTGAAGTTCCCCGGATCAGTACAATAATGGGTACGAGAACAGGTATTAAACCCAGGTGAGCATATACGACCCAGAGTACATATTCCAAAGTACGGTCAGTTGCAATGTCGAACACACTTCCTATAAGGGATGTCTCATCGCGTTTGCGGGCGACCCAGCCGTCCAAAGTATCAAGATAAAAGATTAGGATGATAATCAGGACATTCCACAACAGCGCAGTCTCGCCACCATAATACATCAGGGCAAGGTATAAAAATAAAAGAGGAAAACGGGATAATGTGATTAAATTTGCCATAACAGTTTTTTATTCCGTTGGTTTCAGAATAATTATGAGGGCGAGGGTATTATAGGATAAACTGTCCGGGGGTGTTCGGCGAAAGCCAGTGGGCACCCCGAGCCACATTCTTCAAGCAAACTACACGTATTGCAGTCTTCGGGGACATATTTCCGCTCCCGCAATTTCAGTGAGAGATCATGTTCCCAGATTGATTTCCAGGGATCATTTAGGATATTGCCCAATTGACTGTAATAGGATTGACAGGGTATTACTCCACCATCCGGCTCGACACACATATTATAAAGTGCCGCGGTACAACCTTTAATGCCCAGATTCATCTCGAGTGGATTTAGATGACAGTAGAGAGTAGGTGTATACCAGATTAATTTTTGACCGGTTGACTGGATTTTTTCTTGAGCGAGAGATAAAAGTGGCTTGAGTTCTTCTTCTGATAAGCCGGTTCCTACATCTTTGCCTCTGCCAGAATAGATTAATGCGTTTAATCCTATGGTCTGTACTCCCAGGTCTGCCAGAAAATCCAAGGTTTCTTCCATACTGCCCTGATTATGTTTCAGCATGGTTGTATTAGTCATCACAAAGAGAGAGCTGTTCAACGCATTCTTCAAACCGGTGATTGTCTGCTGCCAGGCGCCTTGGAGATTTACCATTTTATCGTGAACAGCGGGATTGTGGGATTCAACTGTTATTTGGATGTGATCTAATCCTGCTTCTACAAGCTGATCTACATAAGATGGTTCAGATAATCTTCTGGCGTTTGTGTTTAGGCCAGTGATTTGTCCCTTACCTTCCGCATAAGCTATTAATTCGGGAAGGTCATTTCTAAGTGTTGGTTCACCGCCCGTGAAGATTAAATGGGGAATGTTCAGATCCCACAAACGGTCGATTATCTTTTTCCAGTTAGCAGTATCCAATTCTGGGTAGGATCTCAGCCGGGCGTTGTAACAGTGGGGACAGTCGTTGTTGCAGCGATAGGTGATCGCTAAGTCCATCCTATACGGTGCAGTAGGATGAAGGCTGTATGGGGCGTTTATTTCAACTCCGGAATAGGTATCTACCGGGTTGCCGTTGGCGTTAAAAAAGGCTTCCAGATCCCTTGTGATCAAATCAATATCCTGATCTGCAGTATTGGGGGGGATTTCGAAAATCTGGTTCAACTCGCTGCTGATTTCCTCTCCTGATCGCCCCTCAAGGTGAAAATAAGCGATGTAAGCCGCGGTAGGGTTGAGATGGAGAATTGAACTGGCATTAATTAGCAGCGTTCCACAGCCATCTGGATCAATCCTGAGATGAAGCCGGGTTTTGGATTCCAGGGCTGTTTTTCGGAAATGATAAAGCCCGGGAGGGATTGAGCCGCGTGTTTTCGCAAGCTTTACCCCCCGTTTTTTTCGTGGTCTTTCCTGAATGATTTTGGTAAACATTGTGATTAGCGCCCACCACCCGCACAGGCACAGGCGCATCCTGCACAAGCACAGGCACAGGCGCAGGAGCTTCCTCCTCCGCTGCTCCTCCAGCTCCCTCCGCTAGTACTTTTAGGAACCGGGTTTGTTTTCTGAGTGATCCTGCTGGTGAAATCCGTGATATTGCCAACCACATCGCTTGAAAAATTCGAAATCCCGGTAGCCATCGAAGCCGCAAAATCGCCTCCCGGCAGGTTGGGTAAAGCACCGCCGCCGGAACGGCTTGGGCTGCTTGTTCTGGCGCTTGGACCAGCAGCCTGGGTGGTGCTGTAAGTGGGATCATATCTGTGCCACCAGATTGGAATATAGACCGGCCCCCCGCGGAAAACATCCTGGGTTTTATCTTCGAAGTCTCTGTCAAGCATGGTCCACCCCATGTGGGAGTTGTATTTCTCGCTTTTTACCTCTGGAGTATCTGCATCTTCTACCTGCTTCCAGGCTCGTTTGATAATATCTTCGTAATACCGGACAGATTCTTTGTGGCTGAATCCCACCATCTTCTTCCCGACACTTTTAATCAGGTTGATCATTAAATCCTGCAGTTCGGTTTTTCGAATCCGTTTGGTTTTTTTCTGAAACGCTTCGATAAATTGGGTTTCATATTTTCTGAGATTTTCTGGCAGCGGATCACTGAATTCTAGATTCAAAGGATCCTGGCTGATAACCTGGGCTGCATTTTTCTGGATCAGCGAAAACAGAATCATGGTGAAAATTTTATCGGCAGGACGTTCCAGGAGAATAGCAGCTTCTATAGCAGTGAGACCGCGTTTAATGCCATGTCCCTCAATTCGAATTTTTGGTGGGAGGTATTTCATTTTTCGTTTCTTACTGCTGGAAACCGATACGACAATAATCAACACTATAAACCCAACGAATCCGCCCACGCATAGAATCCCGGTGACAGCTTCTGCAGGAATACCTAATTGCTGCCAGAGACTTGGCTTGGATACAGCAGATGATGGCACATATGATGATGGAAAAGATGCACCAAATTTATAGCGAGCTGAGGCATCACCATTCGTATTCCGCCAGGTATAGGTGATCTGACCCTGGGAATCCTGTCCGGAAATAGGGGAGGATGAGAATCCATTGGGCGAAGAATGCCAGCGGGGTTCATCGGGCTTTACACCCGGGGGCAGGTGAAATACGACCGTGATATCTGTAGTTCCTGCGACGTACTGAGATCCAATATAAGATGGCATAAAAACTGCGCTTGCATAATCGTCGGATTCCGTGTCAGGGAACAACACATCCTCAATACCGTTTATAAAAACCCTGACGACACCCCGACCACCTGGAGGTATCGCATTGGAGCCTAATCCCACAGCAACACCTGATCCATTGCCTTCATACCCGGAACTGGAAATGTAGGAAAGCGATTGCCCGTTAACGTCGGCAGAAATATTACTATCAGAGTATTGGTAGTTCGGCAAACCTATGTCCAAATAATCGATGGCATGTCCCTCTGGTTGATTTGTAAAAACAAATTCATAAATCAAATCCAGCGTACCATCAGCCTCCCAAAAGACATGGACAGTTTCTTTGTCCAGGCTGAAGTAATAACTCTGCGCCAGTGCAGCGCTTGGAATCAGCAGAATGATAAGCAGCAGGAGAAATAAAAAGGATTTTTTCATAAATAGCCTCTTCCGGTTTACCACTTTGGTTTTTCAGTTATCTGGTAATTCGTGCCGCAGAAAGGACAGTCAACAACCAGTGCACCTTCGTGCAAGGAGGTATGTTCAGAACTTAAATGGCCGCCGCAGGATTTACAGGTCAGTGTATCCAGCTCAATATCTCCAGTGAGATCAATCTGAATTTTTACTTCCTCATCACCGGGGGTTAGCTTCTTTCCCACAAACCAAATGATACCAAACCCGATTAGTACACTTATCGTGCCGACAATAATCCAGGATGGCTGCCCTTCAGAACCAAAAGCACCCCAGATAAAAATAACACCAAAAAAAATCGCAATGGCTGCAAAAATATAGCCAATTAGTTTTCCAGCAGACATGATTGCTCCTCATAAAGTTGATTTTTGGAAATCTCTCGTTTCATAATTTTAGAGATAAATTGACAAATTACTGACAGTTTTAGGTAGGATAATTCTTGCTTAATCCGTAAACATTATACCAATATCCTCACTGAGCAGGAATTTAATTCCAGCTACTCCATAAATAACAAGGGGATTATTCTACACCGGATATAAGCTATAATGAGTTTTATGGAATACAATCCCGAACAACAACGTTTGGTAGAGCTTCAGCAGCTGCTCAGATCGCATAATTATCGTTATTATATTCTTAATACTCCAATTATCAGTGATCACGAATTTGACAGATATTACAGAGAACTTCTGGTCCTGGAGGAAAAATATCCTGCATTAAAAACCCCTGATTCTCCCACACAGCGGGCAGGCACCCCACCTTCTGAGGCATTCGCCCGCTTGGAACATCCGGCACCGATTTTGAGTCTTGATAATGCCTTTTCTGCTGATGAGTTGAGGGCCTGGCAGCAGCGGATATCCAGACTCGATGAACGAGCAGCAGAAGCTGAGTTTATAATGGAGCCGAAACTGGATGGACTGACCGTTGTGCTGCATTATGAAAATGGTTTGTTTACCAGTGGAGCAACCAGGGGAAATAGTGAAATCGGGGAGGAAATCACGGAGAATCTCAGAACAATCCGGACCCTGCCGCTTCGGATTCCACCGAATCCGGATGACCCTGTGCCCCCGCAGAGT
>JAUWEC010000137.1 GCA_030608465.1 Chloroflexota bacterium | reverse complement strand
ATCCCCGGAAGGAACACCTTGACCATCAAATAAACTATTATGGTCTGGAAGAGAAAAACATCGATATTAACTTGATTGCCAACGACGATGTCTGGGCAAGAGATTGTGGGCCAATATTCCTAGTAAATGAGCGAGGAGATCAGGCTGTCACATCCTGGAATTTTAATGGGTGGGGAGAACGTTATCCCAATAAAAAAGACCGTTTGATCCCTATGAAAGTTGCTGAAATTTTATCACTGCCGTTGTTCACGGCTCCCATCACTCTAGAAGGTGGGGGTATTGAAGTCAATGGCAGCGGAACTTTAATAGCTACCCGGAGTTCAATCATCAATCCCAATCGCAATCCAAAAAAAAGCCCAACAGAAATTGAAAATGCTATTAAGAATTATCTCGGGATAAAACACATTATCTGGTTATCTGGGGCCTCTAGGGAATTTTGCGATGCTGTCGGAAGCGACACAGATATGCATGTGGATGGGTGTGCTCGTTTCATAGACGAGTCGACAGTAATGTATTTGTGGACGGATGATGAGTCCAATGCTTATTATCCGTATCTAAAGCAGCATCGGGATGAATTGAATAAGGCTTCAACAGAGGCTGGAAAACCATTAACATTGGTACCATTACCTAAACCTGAAAACGTTATGTTTTCTACCCTTGGATCATCCACCAGGCCACCCTTTGAGAATAAATCATCATTGAGCACATACGCTAATTTTTACATTGCAAATGGCGTAGTTCTTGTGCCAGTGTATGGGGATGTCATGGATTCCACAGCCAAAAGCATTATTGCTGAACATTTCCCTGACCGTGACATCATCGGTATCCCTGCCTGGGCTACGGCAGAGCTTGGCGGCATGATGCATTGTGTGACCCAGCAGCAACCATCAATAAAATAATTTGGATCCACGAGTGGCATTATTAGCAATTGAAGAGATATTTATGACAAAAAAAGAATTCGATCCATCGACCTTTTATATGCCAGCAGAATGGGAACCCCACGAGGGTACCTGGCTTCAATGGCCTCAGGATAGAGTATATAAAGGTTATGAACTGAAATTGGAACGGATCTGGCTCAATATGGTCGAGGCTTTACATGAACATGAAACTGTCCACCTCATTGTGAATGGAGAGCAACAGAGAGATCATGTCGGTGATCAGCTTGAATATCACAAGATTGGTTTATCGAATATTGACTTTCAGATCATCCCCACCAATGATGTCTGGGCAAGGGATAATGGTCCTATATTTGTAATTAATGAGGATGGTGAAACTGCCATTACAGACTGGATTTTTAATGGGTGGGGAGGGCGGTTTCCTTATGATTTAGATGATAAAGTACCCGCTATTATCGGAGAGAAATTAGATATCCATGTATTTAAAGTGCCCATGGTGTTGGAAGCCGGTGCGGTAGAAATGAACGGAAAGGGCACGTTTTTAGCGACCCGAACCTCGATCATTGATTCCTACCGGAATCCAAACATGACTCAGGAAGAAATCGAAAAAATATTATCTGAGTATCTGGGTGTGAAACACTTTATTTGGCTGACAGGCGCGGGTCGCGGAGAATGTGACCAATGGGGAGATGAGACTGATTCCCATATTGACATAGTTGCCCGATTTACAAATGAAAACACAGTTCTTTACAACTGGACCAATAACCTGAGCGATCCAAGGTATAAGATGTTTACAAAATCCCTGGAAGAACTTCAAGCTGCAATTGATCAATCAGGAAATCCATTAACGTTAGTTCCACTGCCGCTGCCTGAAGTCCATCAAACATCAACAATGACTGATTGGCGAAAAAGCACTCTGGCGGATGCTGCTTACAGCAATTATTTAATTGCCAATAAAGTGGTCCTGGTACCTGTTTATGGCCATCGAGATGACCAGACAGCATTAAGCATAATCCGGGAGCAGTTCCCGGATCGGGATGTGGTAGGTATTGAAGTTGTGGCTTTAATTGAACACGGCGGCGCAATCGGTTGTGTCACCCAACCACAACCCCTGGGGAGGAAAAAAGATAAAGGGAGTTTCCCGTGAAAAGAGAAATAACTCTCGGTTTAATCCAGATGGCTTGTGGTGAAGATGTAAAAGGTAATTATGACAGGACAGTGGATTTCATAAAGGAAGCTGCCGGGAAAGGCGCCCAAATCATTTGCACTCAGGAGCTTTTTAAATCACTATACTTTTGCCAATCTGAGAATTGGAAACATTTTGATCTCGCAGAAGAGGTTAATGAAAACAATTCAACTATCCAGCGGTTAAGTAAGCTTTCGGCAGACTTGGAAATCGTGTTGATTGCCAGTCTGTTTGAGAAACGCGCAACTGGCATATACCATAATACTGCGGTTGTTTTGGACGCTGATGGAAAGTATCTTGGGAAATACAGAAAGATGCATATTCCTGATGATCCTTTATATTATGAAAAATATTATTTCACTCCCGGTGATCTGGGATATAAGGTTTTTAATACTCGCTATGCGGATATCGGCGTGCTGATCTGCTGGGATCAATGGTTCCCCGAGGCTGCCAGGTTGTTAGGTCTCCAGGGGGTTGAGATTATCTTCATTCCTACCGCAATCGGATACTCAGTTAAAGAAGAAGGATCAAGTTATGACCATGCCTGGAAAACCGTTCAGCAAGGCCATGCGGTTGCCAATGCCTGCTTTTTAGCTGCGGTCAATAGGGTTGGTTTTGAATTGGATCCATCAAATGCTCCAGGCCAAACCAGCGGAGTTGGTCCAAATGGCGAGCGGGGCATCAACTTCTGGGGACAGAGTTTTATCACTGACCCGGATGGGATGATTGTCAAAGAAGCCTCAAAAGATCAGGAAGAGATCCTCATCTGTCAGGTAGATCTGGAACAAGTTGATGAGACCAAAAAACTATCCTCCTTTCCATATCGAGACAGGAGAGTGGATAGTTATCAAGACTTAATAAAGTTGTATTCAGACTAAGGTGTGATTGAAAAATCAAAGGATAAAAATATGCCAACCCCAACACCCCCAATCGAACCCCTGGTTCCTTCCTATCATATCCGCATTCTGTCTGACGAGAAGCTGGAGCAGTTCAGATCAGGATCACTACAGATCCTTGAAAAAACCGGTTTTAAATGCCCTTCAGAACGGGCCTTGCAGATCTACGCTGAGAACGGCGCCCAGGTTGATTTTGAAACCCAGATCGTAAAACTGTCTGAGAAAGTGATCATGAAGGCGCTCTCCCATGTGCCTCGTTATTACACCATGGGAGGCCGTACAGAGAAATTTGATCTGGACCTCTCAAAACCAGTTACCTATGAAGCCACCGATGGTACCGGCACAAAAACCATTGACTATAAGACAGGAGAGCTCCGCTCCTCCATCAAGGATGATGTCGCAAAATCCGCCCGGATATCTGATTATTTGCCGTCCGTTAGCTTTTACTGGCCTATGGTCAGCGCCCAGGATTATCCGATTTCGCCCTCCCTTCACGAACTGGAAGCTTCCTTTAATAACACTCTCAAACATGTTCAAACTCCAACAATTGTGGAAGTAATAACAACACGCCACGCAATTGAGATGGCCCGGGTTGTGGCTGGAAGCGAAGAAAGATTGAAAAAATCCCCCCCTCTGTCCTTGTTAATCTGCACGATCGCGCCCCTGGCAATGGATGATAAAAGCATGGATGCTGCCCTGGTAGCAGCCGAGGCTGGTATCCCAGTGGGATTTATGGCCATGCCCAACACAGGGTCTACTGCACCAGCTACCATCGCAGGAACCATCGTGCTGGGAGACGCAGAGATCCTTTCTGCAATCGTGTTAATCCAAATGGCTTATCCCGGCGCCCCTGTTTACCACTCATTAATGCCGGGAATGACCCATCCTCACACAGGAGCTTATTACGGCCTCGATAGCTATGTCTATGCTATCGGAGTTGAGCTGGCCCATATGTGGGGCCTGCCAACCCTGGCAGGATCATTCGGCTCTGGTGCCCACGATCTGGGCTGGGAGTTTGCCAGTGGTGGTGGAAAAACTTCCCTGTTATGCGCTTTGTGCGGCGCAGAAACAGGAAGCGGCATGGGTTTGCTGCGTGGCAGCACACTTTTGGTCCCAGAGGCGCTGGTGCTTGACGCTGAGCTTTATCATGCCGTGAGAGCTGATCTGGCTGAGTTAAATACCTCCCCGGACTATATGGCGCTGGATGTGATCGATGCTGTCGGACCCCGGGGACATTTCCTCAGGGAGCGTCATACCAGGGAATATTTCCGGAAACTTGGTTTTTCTGAAGTTCAGCATGTACCTACCAAAGATGGGGAGTATCGGGATGTCCTTGAGGTAGCCCGGGAAAAGACTGACTGGATCCTTGAGAACCATCATCCTGAACCGCTCAGTGATGAGCAGCAAAAAGAGCTGACCAGGATAGTCAAAGCTGCTGAAAAAGAGTTGAGGGGAGAGGAGTAATCTATGGAAACCTATTTTCGAGTCTTATCAGATGCAGATCGGGATCGAGTGCATGAGGGTACCGTCAAGATCCTGGCTGAGACAGGCGTCAGGGTAGAAACAGCGCTAGGCAGGGAATACCTGAAAAAAGCAGGGGCGGAAGTTAATGAGGACACCAAGATCGTCCGTATCCCCCAAATATTGCTGGAAGAATCCCTTGCGGCAGCTCCCAAAAAATTCTCCTTGGGCGCCAGGAGGCCGGGTTGGGATCTGGGTATGAATGAAGGTAATTGTTCATTACTCATCGATGGTTCAGGAATAGAAGTTATAGATCACAGGACTCGGGAAAAGCGCCCCTCGATCTCTTCAGACTGGTTCGATGCCACCCGGGTCATTGACGCCATAGATGAATTTGGCGTTTACTGGGGCATGGTGGATCAGAGTGATGTTGAAGACTCTCTTCCGGAAACAATAAAACATTGGATCCAGATCTTCAAAAATTTCTCAAAACATGTCCAGAATGCCTCGTCAACGTTCAGTGAAAGTGCTTGGCTGCTGGAAATCCTCCAGGCTGTATTCGGGGATAAGGAAACCATCAAGAAGACCAATCCATACTCATTTCTGGTCTGCCCTCACTCCCCTTTGATCATCGAAGGGGAGCATACTGATGCCTACCTGGCTACGAAGGGATATCAAATCCCGATCGCGGTGATGCCCATGCCCTTGATGGGAGGAACCGGGCCAGGCAATATGATCTCGATGACCATCCTGGGGAACTGTGAGGTGCTGGCGATGTTATGCCTGGTCCAGGCAGCTGATCCAGGCACTCCATTTATATACGCTCCTGCATTGGCGGTTATGAATCCCCGCACAGGCATGTACAGCGCCGGAGCAATTGAAAATGCTTTGCTCAGTTCCGCAGCGACAGAAATGGGCCGTTACTACGGATTGCCTGTGTTAGGGGAAGGAGGTGGAACGGATACCTACGTTCCTGGAATCCAGGCTGGCTATGAACGGGCCATGTCCTCAGTGATCGGTACGTTGTCCTGGCCTGATTTGTTGGTGGGCCCCGGCTTATTGGGAGGCTCAATGATCCTCAGCCTGGAGCAGTTGGTGATCGATGTTGAGATGTTCCGGATGAGCAGACAGGCTCACCGCGGCATACCAACTCATGATGAGGCCTGGCTGGAGGAGGTCATTCAGAAAGTGGGACCGGGGGGTAACTTCCTGGGAGAAAAATCAACCATCAAAAATATGCGCTCCGGGGAATGGCTCATACCCCGCCTTGGTGTTCACGGCACTGAAGGATCCTGGAAGAGATCAGGAAGGAAAGATATCCTGGATGAAGCCCGGGAGAAGGTAGATCAGATCTTGAACACACACAAACCCTTACCGCTTGACGATGATGTCCAGAAAGAACTGGATAAGATCTACAAAAAAGCTCAAGAGCAAGCTGGCTAATCGATCAATTTGACTGTTTAACGTATATAAAAAAATGACCGAGTCCATAAAACACCTTTCCCCTGTCTGGACCCATCTGACCGAGATTCAACCTGAACGAGCTGAAGGTATTTATATCTATGATTCGGTGGGAGACCGCTATATTGATTTCACCAGCGGAATCGGTGTGACCAACACCGGGCATTGCCACCCTCGGGTCGTCCAGGCAATCCAGAAACAAAGCAAGTCCCTGATATTTGGTCAAATGAATATTGTCATACCACCGGTATCAGCGTTGTTGGCTGCTAAATTGAATCAGATCACTCCGCCAGGGATTGATAGTTTCTTTTTTTCCAACAGTGGGGCGGAAGCAGTAGAAGCCAGCGTAAAACTGGCTCGGCATAAAACCGGGAAACGAGGGGTGATCGTTTTCCAGGGAAGTTTCCATGGGCGAACTGCCCAGACCATGGCAATGACTACCTCAAAATATATCTACCGCCATGATTATCAACCCTTGCCGTCCGCGATCTTTATCGCGCCGTTCCCCTATAGTTATTATTATGGCTGGGACGATGAGGAGACAACGGAGTTCTGTCTTAAGCAGCTGGAAACCCTTCTTCATGGTCAGGTCGACCCCGGCGAAGTCGCCGCAGTGATCATTGAGCCAGTATTGGGGGAAGGGGGATATGTTCCCGCCCCTGCTGGGTTTATGAAGGAATTGAGAAGGATAACTTCAGAGAAAGAGATTTTGTTAATTGTCGATGAGGTTCAATCCGGCTTTGGGCGAACAGGTAAGATGTTTGCCTTCGAAAACGCGGGGATCGAACCGGATATCATAGTGATGGCCAAAGGACTCGGCAGCGGGCTGCCTATCTCCGGAGTAGGCGCTAATCAAAAACTGATGGCGGGGTGGAAACCAGGTACTCATGGTGGAACCTACGGAGGAGGAAGTGCAGTTGCGGCTGCGGCCGCTCTGGCGACGATTGAAATTCTCCTGGACGAAAAGTTGGTGGAAAACGCCGCTGAGAGAGGCCGGCAATTACTGGGGTTGCTGAAAGAACTGCAGGCAAAATACCCGGTGATCGGGGATGTTCGCGGTTTGGGTCTAATGGCAGCGACTGAATTCACCTCAGATGGAAAACCTGATAAAGAGACTGCTAAATCCGTCCAAAAAGCCTGCCTGGACAGGAAGCTGCTGATTCTCACCTGCGGCACTTTTGAAAATGTGATCCGCTGGATTCCACCCCTGATTGTCTCACAAGAGCAAATCGATGAAGCCGTTTCCATTTTCGAGCAGGCCATAACAGAAGTGGAAAATACTTAGGAATAATATTTGGGGAATAAATACCCTTCCCTGCAAAGTACACCAGTTATCAGGAGGAGTTTATTAGATCTTAGCAATATAAGCTGACAAAATACATATATTCGTGATAACCATCAATTTTCAGTGTTGGATTTGAATAAGGATATTTCAAAATCGAATCAAACAACATTTCAACTAAGGAGAAAAACATGAAAGTATTGGTATTAGGAGGAGCGGGAGCTGTCTGCAGTGAGACCACCCGGGACCTGGCACAATACAGCAAATTCGATGAAATTGTGGTCGCTGATTACAATCTGGACGCTGCTAAAAAACTGATTGAGGAAATTGGTGATCCCAGATTAAACGCTGTCCCATTTGATGCAAAAGATTATGATTCCATGCTAAAACTTTTTCCAGGTTTTGATGTGGTAATCAGTGGATTACCATGTGAATATGACCTGGCAGTCACCAGGGCCTGTGCCGAGACGGGTGTGAACGGATTGGATGTAGCCACAGAAGAAGACCAGTGGAGCTATGATGCTGTAGCCAAAGAAAAGGATATGATCTACATCCCTGGTGTGGGAGCGACCCCCGGGATCACCAATGCTATGGCCAAACATGCTGTAAACCAGATGGATGAAGTGGAAGAGATCCAGATCAATTTCGCCGCCTTCCGCTGTCCTGCACCAGCTCCTGGCTTATTAGTAACTTTCCTGTGGGAATTCAATCCCAAAACTGATACCAGATTCTATGTCAAAAACGGAGAGAAACA
>JAUWEC010000208.1 GCA_030608465.1 Chloroflexota bacterium | reverse complement strand
AGTGGAACCCGTTCACTTGTTTCATCTGCCCGGATGACTACAAATTGACCGGGTTTTCTTGATTTGGCAACTTCGGGAGCTTCCACGGAAAAACGGGTTATCCGGGGAGCGAGAATCTTTTTAGAAACGATCTTATACATAGTTTCTACTCCTGAAAAACGGCTCAAAAGGCTGTTTTTTTAAACTATTCAAATTATATCTTTAATATGCTTCTGGAAGTCATATTTTTTTATGTTACATGTCATAAGTTCTTTCAGCTCTTTTACCAGCTGAGAATGGTGCCGTAATTCATCACGAGTATATCACAGGGACAGAAGAGAAAATTTTTAGCGGCCATCTCAGCGGTTTGGTATCTTTTTCCATTCCCTTCCTGTTATCATAGGGGTAATTTCCAGCTGATCTTATATTCGACTCTTCAATAATTACCAGACACCTTACAGACCATGATTGACGGCATTAATAAAGAGACTCAACAAAACACTCTAATCTCCGCCGGGCAAAATAAAGAGTTCCGCAGGCGGTATTACTCCAATTGGAGGATTTTCTGGCAGGATTTTCAGGTTCTGCTATCCCAGCGGAACCAAATTAAGAAAGCGCTCAAGGAAGACTGCATCTCACCAGCGTTCCGAGAGCGGTTGATGATGGCTGTTACGGAGGTTAATGACTGCCGGTACTGCAGGTCATTTCATGTTCAGCAGGCTTATCAGGCCGGATTATCAGAACAGGAAATTCAAACCTATCTATCCGGTATAATCCCGGAGGATATGCCCCCGGAAGAAAAGCTTGCTGTTTGTTATGCAAAATACTGGGCGGAAAATGACGCTCAACCTGACCTGGCATCACAAAATCAGATTCGGGAAGCATACGGAGAGGAAGGGTTTGACGCGATTCAAATCATTTTGCGAATGATCCGGATGGGGAATTTACTGGGGAATACCGGGGATTATATTCTTTTTTGGATATCCTTTGGAAGATTGGGCAGTAAGAGTTCTGAACGATAAATCCTGGAGGCGGCGTAACTATTTTGATCTCTGCTGAAAATAACATGAACAACCCTGATTCGATTTGTTTAGTTCTAGTCACAGCGCCAGATTCTGATACAGCGGAGTTAATAGCCAATACACTCCTTGAGAAGGAGCTGGCAGCTTGTGTGAATATTTATTCCGGATTGCGTTCGCTCTACCGTTGGGAAGGGAAGATTCAGGACGATCAAGAATTTCTGATGATGATCAAAACCCGTTTAGAGTTGGTTAAAAATCATCTGATCCCGATGATCCAAGAACTGCACCCTTATCAGGTACCGGAAATCATTGCCCTGCCGGTTGTTGAGTGTGCAGAGTCCTATCTGAACTGGATCGTTTCTGAAACTTCAGGGAATGAAAGTCATCCCTTGGAAGGTTGATTAAATCCAACCGGAAAACCAATTTTTTTTGTCAAACAGGTTAGATGATCCTGAGTATCCCGGGTCAACTCGTGGTATGATAGACAGTTAAGAAGATACCCTTGATCACTCGACCAATTTAGCCCCAATCCCTCTCAGATGAGTTATGAAAGGGTTTTTTTAGTGTCAAGTGGTTCTTTGGATCAATATATCTTAACAGAAGTACTCGTGTTTCACAGAAAAAATGTGTTAAAGCAGCAGAAAGGAAATTGTGCAAGAAAAATTAAAACAATTAAAATCAATAATGGCGGAAATATCTGATTTAAACAGTGCCACAGCCTTACTGGGCTGGGATCAACAGACCTATATGCCTCCCGGAGGCGTTATTGCCCGCGGCAATCAGATAGGTACGCTAAGCAGTTTGGCTCATTCAAAATTTGTTTCACAAGACGTTGGAGTTTTGCTTGAGGATCTGAAACCTTATGCCGAATCTCTTGATCCCGATTCTGATGATTTTTGTTTGATTGAGGTTACCTCAAGGGATTATGACAAACAAAAAAAAGTCCCCAGTGATTTTGTAGCTGAATTTTCCCGGGTCACAGTTGTCGCTCATAGTGCTTGGGAAGAAGCCAGAAAAAACGATGACTTCTCTCATTTTCAGCCGCATCTTGAAAAAATTGTGGAAATGAGGCGTCAATATGCTGATTTTTTTGCGCCTTATGAACATGTTTACGATCCGCTATTGGATGATTTTGAACCGGGTATGAAAACTGCTGAGGTGCAAGAAATCTTCTCTGAACTGCGCCCCAAACAGGTCGAATTGATTAAGGCGATCGGTGAAAAACCGGAAGTGGATGACAGTTTTCTTCACCAATCTTTTGAAGATCAAAAACAATGGGATTTTGGTGAACAAGCAATTACAAAATATGGTTATGATTGGGACCGCGGCAGGCAAGATAAAGCTACCCACCCGTTTACTACCAACTTTGGAGTTGGAGATGTCCGGATTACAACCCGAGTTGACCCAAACTTCCTGAATACAGCCTTATTTGGCACCCTGCATGAAGCGGGACACGCGATTTATGAGCAGGGCGTCTCACCGGATTTAGAACGGACTCCATTGGGAGGTGGCGCTTCCCTGGCCATCCATGAATCTCAGTCCCGCATGTATGAAAACCTATTGGGCAGAGCATACGATTTCTGGGTTTATTTTTATCCCAAGCTGCAGGAAATCTTTTCCACCCAGCTGGGAAATGTAGACCTGGATACCTTTTATAAAGGAATTAACAAAGTTGCACCTTCCCTGATCAGGGTTGAAGCAGATGAAGCTACCTATAACCTCCATATTATGCTCCGCTTAGAATTAGAAATCGCTCTGATGGAAGGTAAACTCATGGTTGCCGATTTACCTGCTGCCTGGAATGAGCGCATGGATGATTATCTGGGTGTGGTTCCCTCCAACGATGCAGAAGGTGTTTTGCAGGATGTGCACTGGTCAAGCGGCGTTTTGGGATATTTTCCCACCTACTCACTGGGCAACCTGGTGTCAAATCAACTTTGGGAAAAGATCAACCTGGATATCCCGAGTTTGTCTTCCCAGATTCAGGGAGGAGATTTCAGTGAACTGCTCGCCTGGCTGCACGAGAATGTCCACAGACACGGCTCGAAATTTAAACCGCAAGAGTTAGTAACCAGGATAGTTGGATCAAGAATTGCACCGGAACCTTACTTAAAGTATCTCAACGAAAAATTCGGTTCAATCTACCAGCTATAACCAGTAGTGGTCTGATTCTGATCTGGTGGGATTTGTTAAGCGAACAAGTAGGTGATGGATAGAGAGAAGGAGTATCAGTGGGACGGATTTTATTTGTTGATGATGACACAGACGCACTTGAAACTTATGTAAAGGCAGTCTCACTTGCGAATCATAATGCTGATGTGGCATCCAGCGCGATAGACGGCTGGGAGATGATTCAAGATACTGAGTATGACCTGATCTTTGTGGATTTAAATATACCAGAGGTCTCCGGATTTGAGCTGATTGAAAAATTATCCCAGGATGAGAATACTAAAGCCATTCCTGTGGTCGTGATTTCTGCTTTACCAGAAGATGATCTGATTGATGAGGTATTAAGTGCCGGGGCGAAGCTCTTCCTGGAAAAGCCTGTTGCCCTGGTAGATCTCTTTTCTGTGATTGAAAAATTTAATACAGAGTCCTCCAAATAAGTAGAAGGTGCTGCACTAACCGACAGTATGAAGTCATCTATTTGTTTCCCTTTTTCTGCCTTGATTATCACTTTCATAACTGCTGGATGTGGTATTCTCCCGGGGACTATTCCCCCAACTTTCATACCAGAGGAATACTTGCCTACCGTCATTGAGCTGACTGCTCAAGCATTGGTTGATGAGGGGATAATCCAAATTACGCCCGCTCCACTTCCTACTTCTACTCCAGAAATCATTACCGAGACACCCGCACCCACAGATACCCAAACACCATCAAACCCGGAACCGGAGTTTACTCCTACCGAAACCATTGATTTGGCGCTGGTCAACCAAGAACCCCTCACTCTGCCGAACCCCCTGCCTTATGGAGAAATTCAACTAATAAGTCCAGGTCGGCTGTCCAGGGTCACATCTCCGTTCAGTATACATGCCTACCTGACACTTCCACGGAATGAAAAAGAAGAAGAGTCAAGCTACCAGGTTTC
>JAUWEC010000017.1 GCA_030608465.1 Chloroflexota bacterium | reverse complement strand
CGAATCCTTTTTCAGGGTGTTTTTCAGACGAAATTCCACCGGATCCATATCCAGCGCTTCAGCCAGTTTGCTCATCTGGCTTTCTGCCGCAAACGTCCCTTGCGGACCGCCAAAACCTCGGAAAGCACCCCCTGGTACATTGTTGGTAGCCACTGCCCTTGCGTCAACTTTTATATTGGGAATTTCATAAGGGCCTGTGCAGTTAATGGTTGCATTCGCAAGGACTTTGTTCGAGGTGTACATGTACGCCCCGCCATCCGCGGT
Source organism: Chloroflexota bacterium (assembly GCA_030608465.1). Taxonomy (GTDB): domain Bacteria; phylum Chloroflexota; class Anaerolineae; order Anaerolineales; family UBA11858; genus B10-G9. The sequence goes on along the minus strand of JAUWEC010000017.1, from coordinate 24,009 downwards.
AATATCCACTTCAGCTGCGGTAAGTTTTCCATCCCGCGTTGCAGCCCAGCGGGTTTTGATATGATATGCATGCCGTTTATGATGCCCGATGATCGATTCTTCCCGGGACCAGACAATTTTCACAGGTCGGTTGATTTTTTGTTCCCGAAGTCGAAGTACCGCCAAACCCAAGACAATTTGGACTGAAAGGTCCTCCCGACCACCAAAAGCGCCGCCAATTGCAGGGTGAATTACCCGCACCTGGTCAAGCTCTACTCCTAATGAATGGGCAATCTCTTCCTGTTCTTCATGTGCCCACTGACCACCAACGGCAACTGTGATCCGTTCTTGATCATCATAATAGGCAATTCCAGCTTCCGGCTGAAGATAGGCATGCTCCTGGACAGGTGTATGATATTCACTTTCAATAATTAGATCAGCGTCCTGGAAGGCTTTTTCTACATCTCCCTTTCGAATCCGGTAGGATTCATAAATATTTGACTCCCGATCTGGATGCAGGGTCAAAGCATCTTCTTTGAACGATTCAAAAGGATCCAGAATTGAGGGAAGATCTTCGTATTCCACCTTGATCAAATCACAAGCTGCAGATGCGATTTCTTCTGATTCGGCTACCACTGCCGCGACCTGATCACCGATAAAACGAACCCGGTCAGCATAGGGGATGTCAGAACCGGGGCCGCACAAAACAGGCTGATCAGCAACCTGCAATCCATATTCATTAACCGGAACATCTGCTGCAGTTAAGACCAGAACAACTCCATCCAGCGCTAAAGCCTGTTTAATTTCGATGGATTTTACAATGGCATGAGGGCGCCCTGCAAAGAGGATTTTCATCCGAAGCTGATTAGGCCTGTTCAAATCACCTGAATATTCAGCCTTGCCGGTTACTTTATCCAGCGCATCGATCCGTTGAAAAGATTTTCCAATTGAGTTAATATTTAAATCTTCCACTAGTTATATGCCTTGTCTACTGTGAATCCAACAGTCGCTTTTTTTCCAACTTAAAGATCCTTCGGATAATCGCCAATGTACAGGCATAAGTCGGATCCATCCCATAATAAGAAAGGGTACCAGCTCCCAGGTTTTTTCCCTTACTCAAGGGACGATCGGAAGCATAGTGGAGTATGCCCAGGTCAAATGGCGCCCGATCTAAATTAACAATTTCATCTATTGGGTGGCGGGTTGGGCGGAACATTTCATATACAGCTGAAAGATAAGGACCTGCTTCCATTTCAATGCCGGTGTACCCTTCCCGGTAAAAGACATCCATATATGACCGGTTTTGGAGGAATGTTCCCCGGACAGTTACTGCCTTTTGATTGTCAAGCACCGTCCCGTAGACTAGATAGGGACTCACATCCCGGGCTTCAAACGCTCTAGGGCATAAATAGGTATTTCTCGATTGTTCATCATGAACCACATATGGGATCATGACATCACCGACCACACCGTTCAGTGTTGCTGCTTTTCCAAGGCTGTAAACACCCAGGATTTTTCCGGCATTTTCAGCCACTTCCATCAGAATGTTGTACGCAGCCAGTCCCAGCGGGTAGTCAATATTCAAGATCAGTGCATTGCTATTTTTTAAAAATCCCAGATCGCCCAGATCACTTTTAACTCTTTCGTCCATCCACTTCGGAATAAGTTCCGAGATCCGGATGACTTGAGCATCCACATCAAAGGAGTGTTCGCTATTAATCCTTTGAATACCGCAGGCCGCTTCATGGTCGTTTCTTCGATCAAAGATCTTTTTACTGTTGGGTTGCTGGAGATATTTTTTTAATGCGTAATACCAGAAATTTTCCCGGCTTGAGGGCACATCGTGAGTTTGGATCTGACGCCACTCATCAATTAATTCCTGCTGGTCTGAATCAATGAGATATTGGTTTATTTCCTTCTGGCTCTTTAAGGCAAAACCGGATAACAGGTTTACAAAACTGTGCGTATTGCTGGATATGAAGTAAACCGGTCGGGTCAGTAGGTCAGGTACTCTCTCAGCAATAATGCTCCACCAGGCATTGGTCGCCCGGTTGTACTCAATCAATGATCCGTTTAATAAACGCACCTGAAAAAAGCGTTCACAACTTTTGATTTCCTGAACACGTTTTACAAAATTGCTCCCGCAGATGGACCGCCATCGAGTGAGATCGCCGACAGACATCATTAAATCTTCAGCAAGGTTATACCAGGTATCGTTTTGCTTGTGCGCTTCTGATATATCAATATCATCCGGCAGATGCTGCAGCAGCCGGTGAATTTTATTCCATTCGATTTGGTAGGCAGTCAGCAAGGGAATGACATCATCTATATCCGACCGACTGGCAACAATACAGGCAAGGATTTGTTTTTCCGGGTTAAAAAAACAGCGCCTGCGGCGAGCTTTCCCCTTTACCTGTTCCCAGGACCAAACATCTCCCATCCCCGCTTCCTGGAAGACTGTGCCGCTCTGCCCCAGGACAACCTCTTTGGTTTCTCTTACACAATCCGGGAGTCTTAATAAAGCATAGATAAAGGCAGCCATGTCGGGAGCACGATTCCTGGCATGCTGGTGAAGCAGCGAGTTCATTCCAGAGTGAACTTCCTCTAAAGTCCGGATCTGGACATTATCCGATGTCCGCAATAGCGAATAATAAGTCCGGAGATAAAGTTCTACTTCCTCTGAAGCAGTATACGGTACGGTTCTTTCCATAAAGGATAACCCTCAGTTCCTTTCAGCGTAATCCTTCCTCAGCGGGGGGATTTTTTATAGCCCTCTAGAACTGGTTTATATTCCTGTTTAAGTTCTTCTCTGTTTAATCCCATCTCAGAGAGGGAATAGGAATTGCCGCTGGTAAAATTCCTCGCTTTGATTGTCTCTTCTTCCATTATTTTATGATATTCGTCAGAAAATTCAAATCCAAATTGTTTATAAATTCGTTCAATTTCCCCTTTCGGATTGGCGACTAATTTTTCAAAATCAACCACCAGATAGCGATCCATAGGTAAATTCGATAACCGCTCATGAGGATATTGATACCAATGTTTGGCTTGTTCCTGTAGGGTATCCACCAGGGGATAAGTTTCTTCCGGGGATCCATATGCCCGCCAGTTATTTGCCCAAAGATTAATCAGGGAAGGAATCATTTGCTCTGGAGGCCGGACGAGATTAATAAATTTCGCGTTCGGAAAAAACTCCTTTATCGTTTCAACTGCGGGCGAGAAATCTGGATTCTTAGAGATGTATTGTTTACCCTTGTGCAGAAACATCTGTCGTGTTAATACACCCCGATAATAAGTAAACTCTTTTCTCCGCCGTGTTTCTGGAACTTTTTGGTCATAATATATATATTTTTGTGCCAATTCGGGAAAAGGAAATACTGCAAATAAATTATAGGAGGACCAGCTATGGTAAAACACCTGGGAATCTTGTTCATAGGTAAACATCCCGGTTTTATGCATTGCGTAAATATCATTCAGAGATCGATCAAAAGCGTCTATAAATTTTCCTAACGGATTCCCGATTCGACGGCTGATCCGATTGAGTAGGCGCAGAAACCATCGCTGAGTTAATGCGGGAGAAAAATATATCTCCCAGGCTTTCAGGCAGGTAAACTGCTGATCACGAAGTAATAATCGGTGTAAGAATGTAGATCCAGAACGGTAATTTCCAATAATAAAAACCGGGGCTGGATACTGTTCTTGTTTAAATTCAGAAAAAAACCAATTATCCAGATAATATCCAAGGCGAATATAAATATTCCAGATTGGATATACAAAAAAAAGGAATAACAGCAGGAAAATCCGCTTTACAGATAACCTTCCCGGTGTTCCTTTTGATCGGAAAAAACTGTAATAAAAATAAGTCAGGTAATAACGAATATTAAACGGCATATTTTAAAAAAAATAAGATTATTGGTTTCTGTCTAAAGGATACTGCCCTGGTTGTTTGTGACTTAAAATATTTTTTTCTCTCCCTGCCAGCACTACTCATCCATTGCCGCCGCTGCCAGGTTCAGACCATTTTGCTTTGCCCAAAGGTGACGGAGTAATCCAGTTTACCTCCCACAGGATTTCATTTCAGGAGTTTATAGAGATCCCGGGGACGGGTGACTTTGTATATCAGGGAATAGACAATGGTCATGATGCCGAATCCAATCATAATCAGGAAAAATGTAACAATCAACTCCGCATATAAATCAGGAGCCCACGATACACCTCCCTGAATACCGTAGGGGACTGCAATCCATCCCTTGGTTTTATTCGCTTCAACAAGCAAATTTGCCCCGGCATAAGACATGATTATTATCAATCCCATCAACAAAAAACCAATTCCCCGCCAGATTGGGTGGACCCCTTCATCAGTATCTTTAATATCCCTTTGGTACTGCTGATATCGTCCCATTTAAGCACCTTCTTTTAGGCTAGCTTCTTCAATTGCACTGATAATTTTATAATAACCTGTACAACGGCACAAATTTCCAGAAATCGCAGTATGGATTTGAGTTTGGGAGGGTTGAGATTTTTCTTCCAATAGTTTGGCGGCAGACATGATGAACCCGGGTGTACAATAACCGCACTGAACCGCACCTTCTTCAATGAAAGTTTGCTGAACCGGGTGAAGATGGTCTTCATCAGCTAATCCTTCAATAGTGATAATTTGGGCCCGGTGAGCCCTTGGCGCTGGAATCAAACAGGACATAACTGCTTTTCCGTCCAGGAAGACAGTACAGGCACCGCATTCCCCTTCTTCACAACCAACTTTTGACCCTGTCAGACCGGCATAATCTCTTAACAGGTGAACTAAGGTTGTTTCATGCCCTTTATCAAATGTATATTCTTTTCCATTGATTTGCGTGATGATCGGGTCTTTGCCCGAAATAAGTGATTCTTTCTCTAATACATCCAGGTCAGTTTCACCTATTTTCCCCCACAAAAAGACAGGATCTTCAGGTAGACGACCTGCCTGCTCACCCTTTAATAGTGTTGTCAAGCCTCTCTTCACTAGGACACGAGTGATCTCCTGCCGGTAGGCAGCAGACCCCCGGATATCATCGATGGGGCTGGCAGCGTCCATTGCAAGATTTGCAGCATTGTTAATAGTTTCACTGGATAGCTTTTTACCTATCAAATATTCTTCAGCTTTCTCTGCATGAATTATGGTAGGCGCAACCGCGCCGAGGGTTATCCGGGCATCACTGATCAGGTTACTATCAATGGTAAGTATAACGGACATGTTCACAAGGGAAATAGCCTGGGCTTTTCGAAGTCCAAGTTTAAGATAAACCCCACGCTGATTAGAGCCCATTTTTGGAAAGATCACATCCCGGACAATTTCATTGGACCGTAAGACGTGTTTTCTTACTCCGGTATAAAAATCCTTCAAGGATACTATCCGCTGACCTTCCAGGGACTGCAGAACCAGTTCAGCGTCCAGCGCGATCAAAGGCACAATGGTATCATTCGCCGGTGATGCTGTAACAAGATTGCCAACTATCGTTCCAGTATTCCGGATCTGTGGGGCTCCAATTTCCCAGGCAGCCAGAGCGAGCGGCAGCGCATGGTTGCGGATTAAATCAGAAGCAACACATTGATTGTGGGTAACTGCAGGGCCTAGATGAATGCGATCTTCCCCATCCAGGGTGATGCAGCTGTACTCCTTTATCCGAGAAATATCAATTAGCGTCTGGATTTCTTGATGGTTTCCCTGGCGCATTTCCAGGACCAAATCGGTACCACCAGCGATGATCCGGGCTTGATTTTTCTTATCAGCCAGAATATTGAGCACCTGTTCAGTTGAAACTGCGTTGACGTACTCTTGCCACATAAATAAATTCTCCGCCATGTTTTTAATCAAATCCGGTCATTTCCCGGAGGAAAGGGAAGCTCCTGTTCCACCGTGTTTTACTTGTATTATTTCAGCCATTATACTTATTGCAATCTCTTCCGGTGTGTCTGCAGAAATGTCCAATCCAATAGGGGCGTGGATCCGGTGCAGTTCTTCTTCATTAACGCCAGAATCAATTAATTGTTTCTTTGTTAACTTCCACCTTCTTTGAGAACTAATAACTCCAATATACCCAGCTGGCTCAGCCAGAATTTCCGGGATCCCGCTGATGTCTACCTGGTTATTCCGGGTAGCTAAGACAACTGCTGTTTGATCAGAAAAAACAAAACTTGAGGTTAAATCCTCGAGTTTACAATGGATATATTCGTCTGCCCCGGGCACATATTCAGGTGAACAAAACTCTTTCCTGTCATCAGAGAGAATCACCCGAAAACCCATCCATTTCGCTAAATAGACAACTGCCCGGCCGATGTGTCCACCACCTACAACCACAATATCTTCAGGCTGTTTCAGGGGATCGACATAAATTTCCATCGTTCCTCCACAAATACCAGGATCACCATTTTCCGGGTTGAAAAGATCATATGATAGGATCTTTGACTCCCCTGATTGAAGTGAGTTGATCGCCTCCTGAATAACTCTGCCTTCGACCTCCCCTCCGCCGATTGATCCGACAATTTTTCCGTCAGGATAAACCAGCATCTTGCTGCCCTCTTTCCTCGGAGTGGATCCTTTGGTTCTAATGATTGTACATAGGGCGCCTGTAGTTCCCATCCGGGCTATTTCTGCTAAAGAAAAAAGTACTTCATTCATAGGAAATACCGTTTTTAATGATCAGGCTTCCAACAAACTTAAGATAACCGGTAAGAGCTGTTTCTTCCTGGAAACAACCCCTTTTGCAAAACGGGTACCATCCGAGCTGCCCGGATAAGGCAAATCATCAAAAGTTGGCGGTGGATTATTGAGGATCAGTCGGCTAGATCCTTGAACAACATCTGTAACCATTAATATAGTAAAGTCCAATGCCCTGTTCACCCGCAGCTTTTCCAGGGCTTTTTCCAATTCATCCAAATGTTTATTAACTTGTTCCAAATTAGTCACTTCGGCCTGGGCAATTCCAAAATTTAAGCCGCCGGATGAATAGGTTTTAGTATCTGCGGTTACGATTTCATCTGGATCCCGGTTAGAGATACCGGCACCAGCTTTAAGCACGGCTTCACCAAAGGATTCTGTGGTCTCCCCTTTCAGGAGACTGTTCCCGGCAAAAGCCCAGCGACCCAAACGCTCTGCCGCTCTCTGATCACGGTCAGTTGTCGTTGGAGAAGTAAAAAATAATGTGTCTGAGAAAATTCCCGAAAGCAGCATGCCGGCAATTTCTGCCGGAGCGCTCAATCCGGATTCTAAAATCCGCTCAGCAATGATTGTGCTGGTGCTGCCCACAATATCTGTTGTAAACCGGATTGTTGTCCGGGTAAAGGGATTCCCAAGCCGGTGGTGATCAATAATCTCCAGCAATTCAGCCTCTTCCAAAGCTCCAACTGCCTGTTCGCTTTCATTATGATCAACAAGCACAACCCGGACGCGAGGTGGATTCAGGATATCCCGTTGGCGGGAAAGTCCCAGGTATTTTCCATCATCATCAACAACAAAAAAGTTTGAGCGTTCTTCTCGTAAGATCCGGTTTACTGAATCCCGAATCCGGCTCCCGGATTTAAAATGGGGTACCCCCGTATCTGCCGCCTCCAGACTGGGCATTTCCAGTATTTCAGCGATGCTCATTTCCTGCCGTTTCAAATGAGGGCCTACCATCTCTGCTAGGAAAGAGAACAGGGTTAACCCGGTAATCAGACCGTAAGGGGTACCATCCTCATTCACGATAGCCGCCACACCGCCGGTTCGACTGGCAATATCCCAGGCATCCCTTAATGGTTTATCCGGGCTGGTCGAATCTAATTTTCGTGTAACTGATTCAAAACGGGGAGAGACATCTGTCAGCAGGCAGGGAGCATCCAATTTTAAACGGTCCAGCACCCAGGAAGTTTGAGGATTTATAGATCCAGCCCTGGCAGCAACCGCATTCATTCCATCCCGCTCCCGAAGCAACCAGGCATATCCAATCGCGGATGCAATGGAATCGGTATCCGGGTTAACGTGTCCTACCACATAGGTAATCTTTTCCATAGATATTTCCCACCCAGTTTCAGCTCAAAATACTGGTCCGAAATCTATTATTAATGACAGTTTTATAATTATTAAATTATAACAGATTGATGAACGTACAGCTTATTCAACAAAATATGATCCGTTCATAAAAAAAACCAGGAAAATGTTCTTCCCTGGGATTATTCAGGCATATTTGCCGATTTTTTTCCAGTTAATTCTTGCCAGACCTTCTCTGGCGTAACCGGATTTTGATCGATATTAACCCCGCAGGCGTTAAACACTGCATTTCCAACAGCAGGCGCAACGCCATCCATAGGTATTTCTGCTACCGCTTTCACACCAAAGGGATGGGATGGTTCAAAGGTTTCAATGAACAGAGTCTCCAGAACCGGCATCTCGTGAGCTTCAAAGATATGATAATCTCTGAAATCCTTTTCCCGGGCTCTACCCAGTTCATCATAGACCATTTCTTCCGAAACCGCATATCCCAACGCCTGGGTCATACCTCCTTCGATCTGCCCGGAAGCAGTAACCGGGTTTACGATCACACCAGCATCAACGGCCATTACCAATCGGTCCACTACTACCTGGCCGGTCTCCAAGTCTACTGTTACCTCTGCAAATTGAGCTGCGAACGGTGGCGGGGATACAGGGGACACAAACGATCCAACCGCCATAATTTGCTCCTGGTTGGCGTGATGCAGAGAGTGGAGAGCGATTTCTTCCAGGGAAACTGCCTGTCCATTTGGCGCTATCGCACAGCAATTGGATAATTCAATTTCATCGCGAATAAAATCTGGTTTCCCTGACCTGGATTTTAAGATGAGGACTGCCCGATCTCTCAACTTGTCTGCAACTTTATTGGCAGCGTCTACGACAGCTGCCCCCGAAATATAGGTTGTGCTGGAAGCATATGCTCCCTTATCAAAAGGTGTAAAATCAGTATCTGAAGAATAGACGATCATATCATCCAATGAGACTCCGAGAATTTCCGCCGCCATCTGGGCCAGAACCGTATCCGATCCAGTTCCCAGGTCTGTCGCACCTACCAGTAAGTTAAATGATCCATCATCATTTAATTTCAGACTTGCCCCGCCCATATCCAAGTATGGAATAGCAGTACCCTGCATTACCAGCGCTGCACCCAAGCCGCGTTTCAAATATGGTTTCCCAGGAACATTTTGCCATTTCTTGTCACTCATTTTCTGTTCCCAGCCAACCATTTCCTTTCCGCGTGAGACACATTCGGCTAACCCATTAGTCTGAATAATTTCTGGTACCGGGTCCCGACCTTCACTCCAGGCGATACTGAATGGATGAATTTCCCCTGCTTGGAGCGCATTTTTCATCCTGAACTCAATGGGATCAAGACTGAGGTTATGAGCAATTTTTTCCATATGTCTTTCTAACGGCCAGTAACCCTGCGGGACACCATAACCACGGTATGCGCCAGAGGGAGGAGTATTGGTATACACAATGTCAGCATAAAAACGGATATTTGGGGATTCCCGGTAAGGACCACTACCTACGTAAAGCGCCATTGCCTTATGCCCAGTGTTCCCAGTAACCGTCAGCGCATGAGCGCCGTTTGCGCCTGTGTCACTTAGCGCATACATCTCATTAGCTGTCATCGTGCCATCTTTCTTTACACCCGTTTTCATCCGGATCCGCATCGGATGGCGGGATCGGGAAGCAATGAACTCTTCTTCTCTGGTGTAGACAAACTGAACCGGTCGTCCAGTAGCGATGGTTAAATGCGCAGCAACATCCTCAACCAGCATTTCCTGTTTTCCACCGAATCCGCCGCCAATCCGGGGTTTAATAACCCGGATACGTTTTATCGGCAGATCGATAACTGGCGCGATCATCCTCCGTATATGAAATGGGACCTGGGTGCTGGTTCGGATTACCAAACGGTCATCTTCATCCCAGTAGGTAACCACAGCGTGCGGTTCAATATGCGCTGGCTGCACCTTGGGTACTTCATATTCTGCTTCAAAGATGTGATCGGCATCCTTAAACCCCTGCTCCAAATCACCTATATCAATCCTGATTTCGGCAGCCAGGTTTTTTTCAGGATCGGAATCAGCAAAGTTGACATAATCCTCTTCGTCATGGATTACCGGCGCTCCTGGTTTCATTGAGTCCCGGGAATCAAGAATTGCATCCAGCAATTCATACTCAACTTCTATTTCATTTAATGCCCTTTCTGCTATTTCCTCAGATTCTGCGGCGACAAAAGCTACCCGGTCTCCTACAAACCGGACTTTATTGTCGAGGGAAAAACAATCCAGCGGACCCGGAATTGGATCGGACTGTCCGGCAGTTGAGTATGGGATCCTTGGCAGGTCCTTGTGCGTCAAGACTGCAGCGACTCCGGGGATCTCCAGTGCCTTCTCGGTCTGGATAGACTTGATCCGGGCATGCGCGTGGGGACTTAAGAGGACCTTGGCATACAGCATATCCCGGTGCTCAAAATCGGCTGCAAAGGCAGGCTTGCCCTGGACTAATTTCACTGCATCAACTTTCACTTTGGGTTTTCCAACCTGCTGCCAATCCTCTGGTTTAGTGCTCACTTTAAGTGTTGTAATCACTTTTTCAGCAGTTAAGGTTGTGCCATCAACAGACTGAACGGTTTTTTCCTGAGGAATGGAATCGTCAGGTGGAATATTGATCCATTCTGGCGGAGCTTTAATAGGATCCTCAATCGGAGGAACTTCAATACCTCTTAATCTTGAGGCAGCTCTGAGTACTGCCTCAACGGGTTTTTTATATCCTGTACAGCGGCACAGAACCCCGGAAATTGCATCCCTGACCTGTTCCTCAGTAGGATCTGGTTCCCGGGATAATAACTCCTTTGCAGTCAGAAGTTGCGCAGGAGTACAGTATCCACACTGGATCGCCCCGGTATTTACAAACTCCTGCTGCAGTATATGGAGTCCACGGGTTTCTTTCCAACCCAGATGAGGATGCTCTCCCATCAGCTCAATCGTTTCTATTTCATGACCCTCTGCCTGAGCCGCTAACAGTAGGTAGGAATTCACCGGTTTCCCGTCCATTAAGACCGTATCTGCCCCGGATTTCCCATGTTCATCACCAAATTTCACACTGCTGAATCCCAAACTTCTAAGAACGTTGTAAAGGCGTTCTCTGGGATGTACACTTACCTGATAAGTTTCTTTATTTATATTAAGTTCAAGATCCAACATCATCATCTATTCCTTAGTTATTCTCAGCAATTTGATTAAGTGAGCGGCGGACAAGGACAACTGCTGTATCCGCTCGATATTCAGCACTCGCCCATTGGTCACCAGCCTGGCTGTATGCATCCCTCGCGGCGGTTTCAGCCCCTCCCTTATCCGGGCCATCCAGCACCATGACGGGTTGATCGCCGTACCCGGCCAGCACTACCCTGGTTCTGCCTGATGGCCATTGAGAGACTGCTACGGCAATAATAGGTCTGTCGGCAGGTGATCGCGCGGCATAATGATAGGCTGTTTTTGTATTAGAGGGAATGATAATCTTTGTGACTAATTTACTCTCTAGTTTATCTTCCCGTAAAGGAAAAAAATCTCCCAGATGGATCAATTCGGTTTTATTGTTATTTCCAATCATCTCCAACTCAGCATCCAATGCTAATAATACAGCAGGGATTGGAGAACGACCATCGGCAGTGATAGCCGTTCCTGCCAGGGTAGCTACCTGTCTGCGATTATATGTTTCCTGGTGTTTTACACTTTTGATCAAGGCTTGAGGAAGTTTATCCTGATTGATCAGCTGCTGTAGTTTTACTGCAGCTCCCAGGAAATGTTTATTTCCTTTTTTTTCAATCGTATCCAGACCTAAATTCTGTATATCAACAACCGCAATCGAAGCTTCCACTTTCTCATTCAAATATAACCCACCCCCTAAAACTACCGTACAGGGATCCTCCCTGGATAATAAAGAGATCGTTTCCTCAATAGTATTTGGGCGGTGGTATTCAATGATCATGATTACTTTTCCTCATCTTTAGAGCCCTGGGATGAAAGCTCAAATCCGGAAAAAACCTTCATCCAGGGCTGTGACAAACATAAATTACTTGACTGCAAAGGTGTCCACCAGGAGTTTTACATCTCCACCCACAGGATAAAGTATGGGCGTGGTGCAGCCGTTTTCTCGGTATTGATCAACTTTCGCCCGGGCCTCTTCCGGAGTTCCGGACGCAGTGATGCGATGAATGAGATCGTCTGGAACCAGGTGTTTCGCAGCCTGGATCTGCTCATGGGTGGCAGGCCAACCTAAGATGGACTGGATCTCAGCTACTATATCATTGGAAACCCCAGAGGCCATAGCAATATGCGGCTGTTGGGCCAGATATTGAGTCAATAAGACTCGACTGGAATCCATTGCTTCCTCTTGGTTTTCCGAAACAGAACAGACAATCAGCTGCGGACGATCGATGTCATCCAGCGTTTTGCCTGCCCTTTTGGCTCCGATTTCAATGTTTTCCAGGGCCATCTCATTATACTCAACAGGAACACAATAATTCATCACTACACCGTCGCAGATCTCACCTGCGAGCTGCAGCATTTTAGGACCGGTAGCGCCAATCATAATCGGCACATTGCGGGGTTCTCTCCGTCCGTGGACAACGTCTAATTCGATATCTTTTACATGAACAAATTCCCCGTCAAAGGTAACGTTTTCCATGTTAAGCAATCGCCTCAGTATTTCCACTGTCTCCCGCATCGCTGTTAGCGGTTTCCTGCGGTCAATACCCACATTTTCTGCCAGCGGATCCCACCAGGCGCCGATTCCGCAGATCATGCGGTCAGGAGCCAGATCATCCAGGGTGAGGAAGGTAGATGCCAGCAAACCGATATTTCTGGTCCAGTTATTGATTACACCAGACCCGATTTTTATCTTTTCAGTTACGGCTGCGTAAGCCGCCATCGGCACAATAGCATCTCTCACCAGACGGGATTCCGCCTGCCAGACAGCGTCAAAACCCTTCTCTTCAGCATAACGGACATATTCCAGTCCATCTCTCAGATCATGGGCATCCTGTAAATATAAAGCAACTTTTTTATTCATGTTTAGCCTCCAAAGGTATAATAAAAATTACCTATTGTTCACCCAATCTTAATTCAGCTTCCATCAGCGCAAAATCTTCTGGCTCATCCAAATCTAATTCCAACGAGGGTAAATTGCAAATCTCAAGTCGCGCGCCAGCATCCAGGGCACCCTGACTGTGTTCATCAAAAGATCCTTTCCCGTACTTAAAATCAATCAAATCTGGGGGACAGACAAATAAGGCATTGGTACCTTCTTTTTTCCGGTCAGGCGCGATCACAACTACTGGCGGATCATTTCTGAAGGCCAGGATCGCTTTAATATCCTCAGCTTCCAACCGGGGTAAATCCGCCGGGATGATCAGTATTCCGCAGGTTTTATACGATTTTGCCACTTCTGCTGCGCGGGAAAGTGCGGTATTCAAACCTGGGTTGCCGTACTCCTGGACTGTTCTCGCGCCCAACTCGCGGGCTAACGCCAGGGCTTCTTTATCTCTGCTTATCACCAGGATGTGTTCAATTTCATCTATCGTGTTTAATACCTGGATAGTATGCTGCAATAAATATTGATTCAAATCTGCCCTTTTATCAGCAGATATTACCTTCGCTAATCTAGATTTCCCCCTGCGAAGCGGCTTAACAGGGATTATTGCCCACAAAGCCATTCCTATACCTCCTCAATTATCTGCTGTCCGAAATCCAGCACCTCGCCAGCCAAACGGACGCGGTCCTCTCTGGTTTTCATCCAGGTATCGGTACAAATTACCTTTAGTGGATGTGTTTCTCTATCTTTTATTCCTTTAACCAATTTCTCATCCTGTTTATCAATCATAATCCCATCCAGCAGATTACTGTAGTGTTTTGCAACCGCGCTGGCTGATGGAGAAATACCCATCTCTTGGTACATTTTTGCAGCCGGGCCTTTAACCGCTTTTCCAGCAATGATCGGTGAAATTGCCAGAACCAACTTCTCCTCAAGCGCTGACCGGATACCGGGTACGGCCAGGATAGGATCAACACTCACCCAGGGATTGGACGGGCAAATCACAATCAGATCAGCCCCTTCAATCGCCTGCAAAATTCCCGGTGCTGGTCGGGATTTCTCCACCCCCTGAAAACGAAATCCCGTAACTGCGGGTTCACAACCCAATTTCACAAAATAATCCTGAAAAGCCAGTTCTCCCTGGTCTGTCAGCACCATGGTGGGAACAGGATCGTCACTCATGGGCAGAACTGCAGGGTCAATACCCCAAACCCGGCAGAAATCCGCTGTGATCTTGCTTAAGGGCTCACCAGAACCCAGCCTGCGTGTGCGTTCTAAATGGGTAGCTAGATCCCTATCACCCAATCGAAACCAATCTGGCCCGCCCAGCTTTTGGATTTCCTTATATGCATCCCAACGCTCATCAGCCCGGCCCCAACCGGTGTCGGGCTGTTCCATACCAGCCAGGTTGTAACAAACGGTATCCAGATCAGGACTGATATGCAGCCCAAACAAATTAAAATCGTCTCCAGTATTAACAATGACGGTTAACGTTGGAGATGGGTTTAACCGGGACAATCCATCGGCTAATTTTGCTCCACCTACCCCACCTGCCAGGGCTACTACATTCATGAATTAAACTCCTGTTTTCTTCCCTCGAGATAATTTCATTTTTGTAGATGTGGTCAAACTCATAGTTTGACCGTTGAGGAAGAGGATTTCCCTTCACCAATTCTCAGCGGAACAAATCTTTGGAATGTTCCCGCGGCAGTTCCTGGAAGGAACCATCCCGCAGCGGATAAGGAAATCCCCGGACATGCACTACAGGAAGTCCCTCATCAGCTTGCCCCATCAACAATGAAGCTGCCCCTGCTAATTCATCAACCGCTGCAATCTGAGTTATCCGCAGTTGATAATCAAACAGGTCCGGTTTACCCCTCAGATCAACAATTCCGGGTAACCCGGAAAATCCGATCGAGATCCCAACCGTTCCATTCCGCCAGGCTCTTCCATGCGAATCATTAATCACAACACCGATCTGAACACCTTCCGCCTCTTCAACCTTCCGGCGCAGCTCCTGGGCTGATTTGTCAGGATTTTCAGGCAGCAGCAGGACAAAATCCTGGTCTCTGCCTCCTTCGGCTGGCACATTGGAATGATCAATACCGGCATTGGCACAAACAAACCCCCGGTGGTGTTCAACAATGATCAATCCCGGACGAACCCGCAGAACCTCTGTGCTTTCCCTGAGGATCAACTCCACCTCCCGGGGATCCTTCCCCGTTTCTTCCCCCAGATCTTCCGCCCGTTTTGATGGTGTTATTGTATTTAGATCAATCTTTCGTCCTTCAGCTTTCGAAATTATTTTCTGAGCAATAACCAGCACATCTCCATCAATAAGATCAATCTTATTATCCTTCAGCGTATGAAGCAGTATCTCTGCAAGATCATTTCCCTGCTGAACAAGCGGTATCCTTTCCAGGGCTGTCAAAATGAGTGGTGATCTTCCCTTAGAGCTCATGCTCAGATCCTTCATGAACCAACAATTTTAATACTGGCGTGTTTAATGTCGTTATATTTATTCAGATATACCAGAACCGCGGTCAACCCTTCAATGGTGATCGCGATATCCAGGTCACCTACATAATAAGCATTCATACCGGCGCCCCGGATCAACTCCATCACCTGATCGGCATCTTCCTGATAGTCTGCGCAAACCAGCACATCACTATCCAGTTCTTTCTCCAGGTCCTTCAACGCGCTGGCAGGAATATTCTGAAAAGCGGCAACAACGCGGACCCCGTCTCCCAGGATCTTCTGTGCAATCCGGGCAGCAGCGGGCGGTACAGGCGGTTTGGGATTTGGAAATTTAATCCGGGCTGTGGCATCAACCAGAATTTTTCCCTGCAAGTCATTCTTTAATCCCTTCACTGCCGCTTCGTGAGCAGACATTACCACCGTAAGCACATTGATATCAGCTTCCCGGGCAGCAGCAGGATTTTCCATACCTCGGATGATTTCTTTTCCTAAAATCTGGTTCAACTCCCTGGCGGTATTCAGAGCTTTTTCCTCTTTCCGGGATCCGATAATTACCTCATATCCATTGGATGCCCAGCGCAGCGCCAGGCCGGTACCTTCATGTCCAGTTCCACCCAGGATAGCGATGGTCGGTTTATTGGTCATTCACAATCTCCTGTTCTATATTCTAAGGTCAACAATCCTCCTAATTTTTTATAGGGTTCAGGAATACGTACCCACATAGGATTGGTACCTTTCCCAGATTTCAGGTGCAATAGCTTGCGCTTCGGAAAAAATCTTTTTCACATCCAGAGTCAGCAGTTCTTTGTCTTTCATAAGGAATTTTCCCGCCACCATGGTTGAGGTGATCATACCTTCCTGGAAGCCGAATATGATCTGCCAGGGCAAGTTGCCTGCGGAAAGCGGTGTGTATGGATGATAGTTCACAAAGATCAAGTCCGCTGCAGCGCCAGGTGTAATCACACCCAGGTTAATCTCAGGTAAATAGATCTTGGCCAGAGCCGCATTATTTCTCACACCCATCTGAATGATATCCATTGCATTCATCCTGCGGGGGTCCTTGTGGTGGATTTTGTGCAGGAAATAAGCTGTTTTCCATTCTTCCCACATGGCATGGTAAAAACCATCAGTCCCGATTCCAACCTTAATGCCCAGACGCAGGAAATCCTCAATCGCAGCGACTCCAACCGCATTGTTCATATTGGAGCGGGGTTGGTGGGTCAGCCAGGTACCAGTTTCTGCCAGCTGGACTGCTTCTTTTTGATCAATATGGACACCGTGAGCAACAATGGATTTAGGTCCTAAAATCCCATGTTTCTTGAGCCGGTCAACAACCCGCATTCCGCTTCGTTTGAGGCTGTTATATTCATCTACCTGATGTTCACCAACGTGGATGTGAAAACCAGCTTCCTCACCGATCGCGTTTCGGCAATCGTCCAGAGTATCATCATCTACTGTCAAACTGGCATGCAAACCAAAGGCAGCGCCCAGCCGTTCATTGCCGGCAACCTTCTTTATCATGCGGACATTCTCGGCAATCCCAGCTTTAGCTCCCTCCTTGCCATTGCGGTCTGTGACTTCATAACACAACACGGCGCGCAGGCCAGCGTCTTCAATGACATCCCCAATAACATCCAGAGATCCATCGATAAAAGAGGGTGATGCATGGTGGTCAAACAAGGTTGTGGTTCCATTTTTAATAGCATCCACTGCGAACACCAGCGCGGAATAACGAACTGCATTCTCATCAAGCGCCATATCCAGCGGCCACCACAATTTTTCCAGAATTTCGGGAAAATCTTTCGGCGCATCTCCGGGAATTCCCATCCCCCGGGCAAAAGCCCCGTAGAAATGGGTGTGAGCACAGATATTCCCCGGCATTACGTATTGACCGCGGGCATCAAATACCTCCTCCTCAGGATGCTTCTTTTCCAGATCCGCAGTATGCGCAATTTCTTTGATCAGTCCATCCTTAATGAATAGAGAAGAATCCTCGAGGATCCGGTTCTCTTCTTCCCAGGTAATAAGATTTGCATTCTTAATAATCATTTTTATTCCTCCTCAATCAGAATTATTTCCAAATTATCTAATTTTATCCTTTCCGGTTGTTAATCAGTCCCGCTCCGATAATAATTCTTGACAAATTGTTCCTGATCCTCATTTTCCATCGCACCGGGAACTGCTTCCCGCACCCAATTGATTGCCCGCTCGCCATCAAATGATAGGTTTTCTTTTGCCAGGCAGGCTAGAAAAACTCCTGTGCGCCCTATACCAGCCAGACAGTGAACTGCTATATTTTCCCCTTCTCTCCCTGCCTTCGCAACAGACATTAGAGTTTTTTCCCACAAAACCAGATCATCCGGTATTCCAAAATCCGGGACTGGAACGTGAAGAACATCCAGACCCTGGGAGCGGTAGAAATCCGGCAGATCTCTCCGGGCGTACACCAGGTATTCCTGTGGTTCTGCAAGCACAACGACCAGGTCGATCTCTTGTTCCTGGTATAACTGCCATAAGCTAACCCGGTCATAGGGACCAAACGGCATCGGGCTGCGGAAAACTCGTCCCGGAAATGAATACGGCAGTTCAATCAACATGTGTACTTAATCCTGTTTAGCACAAACCTGAATCCGATTCTATTGTGCCTCACCCACTCCCCGGATCCAAAAACAAAATCCCAGAAAATAAAAAATCACAGGGGAAATATCCTGTGATTAACGGCGGTTTTGTATTCATAATTTAATACAGTGAATGGATTAAAAAAATACCCGGAGTTTAAAATTGGAGAGGAATAACTTCTATATTTCATGGGATCGGCGAACAGCTCATAAGGACGGTAGCACTTTTCGTCAGGATTTTCCCGACGCCGTTGGGGTTATTCCATAACCACCGACGACCACCGATCCATGTTTATTTTATTGTACCACGGAGGTACAAATTGAAAGATAAACAATAAAATAAATCCTGGCACTGATTTTATTCATCAATCTTTCGATTTGTCCAGATCCCCTGGTTTAGCGAGTAGTTTTCTCAAGCTCCAAAGCCAGCCAGTCCTGATCTATCGGGACCCGGTTGAGCCTGATTCCACAAGCATTGTAAACAGCGTTGACGATTGCAGGCGGTACCGGCATGGTCGATATTTCTCCCACACCTTTTCCGCCGTAGGGGCCTTCTGTCGTCGGATCTTCCACAATGATCACTTTAATATCTTCAGGTACATGTTTAATGGAAGGCATCCGGTAACGGGATAATGAATCTGTGAAAATTTCACCATTTTCAACAATGAATTCCTCAGTCAAGGCATGCCCAATACCCATGATTAAGCCACCTTCAACCTGCCCCTGCAGCCCGAGGGGATTGATTGCTTTCCCAACATCGGTTGCGCCCACAGCGCGGACAACCCGAACTTCCCCGGTCACCAGGTCCACCTCAACTTCTACTGCCTGGGCAGCAAAGGAATAGGCAAAATGTTTATCGCCTTTTTCGCCAAGAGGGGTTGTTTTCGGGGATACGTATTCGTATTTCAACTTGGGATTTCTGCCTTCCCCTTTCATAAGTTCACCAACTTCAGCAAACGATAACTTCTGATCATTGACGTGGATAATCCCATCCTTAAATTCAATCTCTACCGGGGATAAGTTAAATTTCTCAGCCAGGGAAGCCAACATGGCGTTCTTCAGGGTAACCGCGGCATATTTGGCAGCATTCCCGGAAATATAAGTTTGCCGGGAACCGGTTGTGGGGCCGCCATCTGGTGTAAGATCGGTATCCGAAAGGTAAACGTTAACCTTATCCAGCGGAAGACCAAGCTCCTGGGCTGTGATCATTTGCAGCACAGTGACCAATCCCTGTCCAATCTCTGCCGATGATATCCGGATTTCCACGGATCCATCCTTCAACAGCTCAATCTCGGCAGTTGCGTTGTCGGGAGCGCCTTCTCCTAAACCGGTATTCTTAAACGTCACCGCGAATCCCCAGGACCGGCGTTTGTTAGGTTCTCCCTCCACTTCTCGAGAAAGGAAAGGATCCTCACCACCTGTGAACTTCAGCATTTCTACCTGGGTTTGATCGATACACTCCAGCAGTCCGACACTTTCTGTCAGGTGCTGTCCGGTATTGGTAGTCGCTCCCGTTCGCAGGGCATTCATCCGCCGCAATTCAACCGGATCAAGCTCCAATTCCTCAGCGACCTTGTCCATCAGACATTCTATGGCGAATGCCGCCTGCAAAGCGCCAAACCCCCGGAACGCGCCGGAAGGAGGATTATTGGTATACATGGCATAACAATCAATTTTCACATTGGGCACAATATACGGGCCAGTTGAGTGCGTAGTTGCTCTCCCCATCACCTTTGCGCCCAGAGACGCATAAGCACCTGTATCCCCATAGAGTTCAGTCTGAGCTGCTGTGAGCGTCCCATCCCGCTTTAGTCCTAGCTTGACTCTGATTTGAGTAGCATGGCGCTTCGGGTGAACCAGCATGCTCTCTTGCCGGTCATAGAGAATCTTGACTGGTTTTCCAGTTACCTGCGCCAGCATCGCGGCATGGATCTGGCCTGCTATATCTTCTTTCCCTCCAAATCCACCTCCAATTAACGGCCCTCGCACACGTACTTTCTCCAGGGGAAGATCCAGAGCAGCTGCAACTTGATCCCGGTCTGCATAGGGAATTTGTGATCCAACATAAACTTCAAATCCACCATCATCTATGGGTCGGGCAATACTGCATTCCGGTTCCATGAAAGCATGTTCGTAGGAGGGAGTATAGTAGGTATCCTCAAAAATGATTTCCGCCTGCTCAAATCCCAGCTTAATATCACCTTTATTTACCTTAATATGTTTAAGCAAATTGCCCTCTTCGTGAACCAGGGAAGAATCATCCCCTTTTGCATCTACCGGGTTGGTAACTACCGGTAACGGCTCATATTCCAGATCAATTAATGTTAAGGCTTTTTGAGCTATCTCAAGGGTATCCGCTGCGACAATAACAACTGCATCACCTACATAACGAACTTTTTCCCCTACTCCCACCAAAGCCGGCCAATCTTGAGTGATCAAACCATGATTAACACGTCCTGGAATGTCTTCAGCAGTAAGAACTGCCTGGACACCGGGGAGTTTTTTCGCTTTGGAACTATCCAGTTTTATTAACCTGCCATGGGGAATCCCGGCTCGCAAAGTGGAGCCAAACAACATCTCTGGAAAGAAAATGTCGTCGGTGTAAATTGCTTCACCAGTGGTTTTTTGCCGTGCTTCCGGACGGGCGACCACCTGTCCTACAACATCAAGTCCACCCCCAAATTCATAACTGGGAAATTCGATTGGTTTATCGTGATTGATCATATCTGAAGCGGCATGAATGGCATTCACAATTGCGGGATAGGTTCCACAGCGGCAGAGTGTATCGTTTAATGCATATTCAATATCCTCGTCAGTCGGGTCCGGCTTTGAATTCAGCAAAGCAGCAGCCGTCATGATCTGCCCGGGAGTGCAAAAACCGCATTGTACAGCGCCATTTTTGATAAAGGCTTCCTGCAGGGGATGCAGTACATCCCCCTGAGCTAAACCTTCGATCGTGGTAACGTGTTTTCCCCCAGCCTTAAAAACAGGATAATTGCAGGATAATACCGGCTCTCCCTCAACCAGGACAGTGCAGGCACCACATTCCGATTCACCGCAGCTGATTTTGGTACCTGTTAATCCCAGGCGGTAGCGCAAGACATCGGACAGCATTTCTCCAGCTTCGACGTCAAGCGTTTGTTTTTTGTCATTAACCCAAAATGTTAAAGATTTCATTTCATTACTCCATCTCAACCAGCTAAAGTTTCGCTCTCTCAACAGCGCTGTCCAGGACTTTCTGGAGCAGCACCGGGAGCAATTTATGGCGGTATTCTTTTGTCGCCCGGTGAGCGCTGGTCCTTAAACTAACTTCCTGTGCTAAGATTTCGCTGGCTTTTTGATATACATCGTCATCCCAGGATTTTCCGGTCAAATACTTTTCAGTTTTTGCAGCTCTAAATGGTTTTGGTCCTGCCGGACCGCATGCTAGGCGGACATCTTCAAGGTCTCCGTTTTCATCCAGTTTCACCCATCCGGCCATGTTTAAGATCGCGATCGCTACTCCCTGGGGGCGCATCACCCGGTGGAAGGCAGATCCTTCCCGGGGTCCCTTGGCAGGGAACCGGAATCCAACAATCAATTCCTGTTTCCGGTCAAACGTTACCTTTCCAGGACCGGCATATATATCAATCAGCGGCTGCCATCTGACCCCATCCGGTGACGCGATGCAGACTTCAGTATCCAGTGCCAACAATGAAATAGTTCCATCTCCCGCCGGCAAGGCGTGGGAAACATTTCCCCCAATCGTAGCAACATTTCTAACTTGGGGTCCACCAATTAAGCCGCAGCCCTCCACAACACATTGAGCATGTTCCTGGAGCAGCGGGTTGCTGATGATCTGTTTGTGGGTGACTCCGGCTCCCAGATAAATAAAATTTTCCTCCAGGGTAACTTCCTGCATTTCAGAGATACCAGAAACATCCACCACTCGATCCACAGCTTGATGCCGGCCCTGCCGGATTTCAAGCAGCAAGTCTGTTCCGCCAGCAATCACTGCGACCGACCCTGGCGCATTGGTAAGGTTTTCTACAGCCTCTTCAATCGTATCGGGTTGTACATACTCCTGAAATAAACTCATGTTTGACCTCATGATAAATGAATATTTTTGTCTGATGTCCAATCAATAATGATTATTTGATCTGCCCTGTTTTACATTTCCTTAGGGTTTTGCTTTAAAGTTCTTCGAGTTGATATTTATTATCGATCAAGTTTATCACTAAAGAGCGCAAACTAGTATACCTGCGAGAAAGAAATTATCACCAGTATAAAAAAATACTTTTTGTATCCTATCAAATGTAATCATGTTTTTCCTGATACCAAAATACTCTTCACTACAGTTCCCACAAGGTCAGACCTGCGGTAAAATCA
Source organism: Chloroflexota bacterium (assembly GCA_030608465.1). GTDB lineage: Bacteria > Chloroflexota > Anaerolineae > Anaerolineales > UBA11858 > B10-G9. The sequence continues at coordinate 1,461 of JAUWEC010000017.1, read as the reverse complement.
TTCCAGTGAAAAAACTGAATAAGTAATCTTTGTGGAGGTATTACCCCATGACAGAACATCGAAACGCAGCTTTAAAGTATAGCCAGGATCACCACCAGGAAACCCTGGTAAAAATGAAAGAGATCATCGCCATTCCATCAGTATCTACTGATCCTGATCATAAAGAAGATATCCAGAATGCTGCCAAGTGGCTGGAGAAGGAATTGCATGCTCTTGGCATGACCCGTGTTGAAATTTTTCCTACACCCCGCCATCCCATTGTGTATGGTGAAAATCTGAGTGCAGGAGAAGATGCACCGACTGTTTTGATTTACGGTCATTATGATGTGCAGCCGGAGGATCCAATCCAGGAATGGAAAACCGATCCATTTACCCCGACTGAAGTAGGAGATAATCTTTTCGCACGGGGCTCAACGGATATGAAGGGTCAAATCGTTGCCTGCTTCAGCGCTGTGGAAGCTATCCTCCAGACTGGGAAGCTGCCGATAAATATAAAGTTCCTGATTGAGGGAGAGGAAGAAATCGGCGGATCCCACCTGGAAGGATTCATTAAGGAAAACAAGGAGTTACTGGCTTGTGACTTTTTCCTCAACCCGGACACCGGTATGCTGGCGTCAGATTTACCAACCATCACCTACGCCCTGCGAGGTATCGCTTATTTTGAACTCAGGGTCCAGGGTCCCAAACAGGATTTGCACTCGGGGACATTTGGAGGTGTTATCCATAACCCCGCCCAGGTGATGACCGACCTTTTGTCTGGTTTACATGATGACCAGGGGCGCGTTACGTTAAAGGGCTTTTACGATAAAGTGCTGCCGCTTGATATAGAGGAACGCGACGAACTTAGCCAGCTGCCAGTTGGGGATGAGTTTTATTCTGGCCAGGCAGGTGTTCCCAAGCTGTGGGGAGAAGAAGGTTACTCAGCTGTGGAACGGACGGGCGCCAGGCCAACACTGGAAATCAACGGTCTTTATTCCGGTTTCATTGGAGAAGGCCAAAAAACTGTTTTGCCGGCTTATGCCATGGCAAAAGTTTCAACCCGCCTGGTGGCTGACCAGGATCCCGGTGAGGTTTACGAGCAGTTTAAATCCTATCTGGCGGAAAACGCGCCCGACACTGTCACCTGGCAGCTCGATAAGTTAGCCGGGGATCTTCCTTCCCAGAGCGACCGGAAATCCAAGTGGATTGAAGCCTACGTAAAAGCTGCGGAAGCGGCTTGGGGAAAACGACCTATCTTTAAACGTGATGGAGGAAGTGTACCAGTTGTGGTCCATATCCAGCAATCATTAGGAGTGGATTCGGTAAATATCGGTTTCGGTCTTCCCAGTGACAATATGCACGGACCCAATGAAAAAATCCACCTACCTACTCTTTACAAGGGAATTGAGGCCCTGGTTCACTTCTTCTTTAATTTATAAATTATGGCTAATCAAAAAGAACATACAACCAAACTGCCTAACT